>JAJFMA010000044.1 GCA_021772415.1 Chlamydiota bacterium | reverse complement strand
TCCTCCAAATTATCAACAACACCCACCCTATCGTGTCGGAAAGCTAATTATGGGTATTTTATACTACTTCGTTCTCGTACTATTCCTCCTGCTATGCGCAGTCACCATCGCAACGATCCTCGTGCAGGAGAGTAAAGGCGGCGGCCTAGGCGCCTCTTTCGGCGGAGACACCGGAGACTCCCTCTTTGGAACGTCCACAGCCGATGTGCTTAAGCGCTTCACAGGATATCTCGTCGTCACATTCTTCGTTTCGTGTGTCGTACTGTCACTCTGGACAGAGTCCAAAGGACGCCAAGATGACGGTGCTCCCGTTCAGATGGAAGAAACCATCGAAGCGTAGTTTCAAAGGACAGAAGGGACATAAAGGACCAAAGGGACCCAAAAGACGGGGCCGGGGTCCTTTGCGTCTTTTGAGTCCATTCCACATTGCTTCTGTTCTAAGGCCCGAAGGGTCGACGAGATGTATAGCCTCGGGCGCCAGCCCGTGGTATGCGTAGAAGAGGATTCTGAGTCCTGCAGAGAGTGTTAAAAAATAGGGCCGCGACTTTGCGTCTTATACATAAGTCTCCAATAATCAGAGACGTGCACAAATAGCGCGAGCGCAGCGAGGGCCATGGAGCGGAAGTTCCAGGTAGTTTACCCCTATTTTCACATCTAACCTGCTGACTATCAGAATTATAGTAAATTTCACTTGCTAAAAATGTAGACAGACTTTTTATTTTAATAGTAACCTCTTGATATATTGAGAAGGATAATATAATATTCATTTGTAGTCAGATACAAGGAAGGAGTGGTGATTCGCGATGCATCTCGACACGATTAAGAAAAAGGGACCTAATGGAGAGGTATGGAAATCTTATCTGCTACGAGAAACATATCGAGAAGATGGAAAAGTAAAAAAACGTACAGTCGCCAATCTCAAGGGATGTTCTGAGGAGGAAATACACGCCCTCCGTCTAGCTCTAAACTCAAAGAAAAATCCTCAGGCTCTTTTCAACAACGACCAGCAACTGCAGCAGGGAAAATCCATAGGGGCTGTTTGGGGATTGTACGAATTAGCAAAGAAAATTGGCCTGACTGAAGTGCTTGGAAGTAGCTTTGAAGGCAAACTAGCCCTTTGGCTGACAATTGTTCGGACCTTACAGCAAGGCTCTAGGCTCTCGGCAGTCCGTTTAAATAGATCTCACGCACTAGCTGAGGTCATCAGGCCTAACAAGCGGGTCTCGGAAGATCACATGTACAATACCTTGCAATGGCTTAGTTCCAGGCAGAATGAAATTGAAAAAGGCCTATTCAAAAGGCATCGAAACCCTGAAGGCTTTTTTTGGTTTGATGTTACGAGCTCGTATTTTGAGGGATCACACAATCATTACGCCGCATTTGGCTACAACCGCGATGGTAAGAAGCGAAAGCGGACCGTTGTAATTGGTTTACTGTGTAGTTCAAAAGGCGATCCTGTATCCATAGAGGCGTTTCCAGGCAATACCCAAGACTCTGAAACTCTGGTGAGACAGGTCGATAAACTCACTAAGCGGTTTGAATGCTCTGATATCACACTAGTTGGGGACAGAGGGATGATCAGACCAAAGCAGATCAAGGAAATAGAGGAACGCGGATTTAGTTACATCAGCGCTCTTACAACACCTCAAGTGCGGTCACTAATCGCTTCCGAAATCCTGAGTTTGGATGAGTTTTCGGATCAACTGAATTCACTACATCACAAAAAGACTCGCTATATCTACAGGAGAAATCCCGAACGAGCTAAGGAGACGATAGCAGATCGTACTGAAAGATACGGCGTGGCGGAGAGAAAGGTTCGGGAGGAAAACGAGCGCCTGCTTGCATCACCAAAGGCCGGGATAGAAGCGGCAAAAAAACGCTTGCAGGGTTGGCTGGCAAAGCTATGCCTTAAGGACTGGGTCCTACTGCGACGTAGAAATAGAACTTTTTACCTCGAGATTCAGCAAAAGGGTTTGGAGGAAAAGGCTCGATTGGATGGTTGTTACGTTTGGACAACGAATGTAGATGACACAGTATTGTCAGACGATGAGGTGTATCGTAAGTACAAAGAACTGAACTACGTCGAAAGCGCTTTCAGACGGATGAAGACGACTCATCTAGAAGTTCGCCCTCTTTATGTACGATCTGAAGCTAGCACTTGCGGACATTTCATAGTCACTATGTTGGCCTACTTGCTTTTTCGCCGTCTGGAAGAGGCATGGGCACCTTTTGATATTACTGTTCAAGAAGGGCTCGACATGCTTTCTACCCATAGCTACCTACGGCTAGGCAAAGGTGAGGCTAGCAAGTACATTGTACCGAAACCGTCTTCAGAAATTGATAAGCTCCTCAAGGCGATTGAAGTGACCCTGCCCGATAGCATATCTGAGGCTCCTGAAGATGTAGACACGAGAAAGAAGATCTCGTTAGATCTTAAATAATTGAGCGTCTGATGTTTATAGTTTTTCTTTAGCGAAATTTTCTGGAACTTCCGCTCCATGGCCCTCGCTGCGCTCGCGCTATTATCGCACGTATCTGATTATTAGTGTCTTATGTATAGGACGCAAAGTCGCGGCCATTTCTTTACACTCTTTACAGGGCTCAGAAGATGTTTTTGCATTACCCCAGGCTATACAGGTTACAGCCCTTCGGGCCTCAGGACTATTTCTTTCCAGGATAGATAGATGGCTGCGAAGCCTACCTCGGCCATTTCTTTACACTCTCTTCGGGCATGGGGACGGGTTTCTCCCTGAGAAGATTTAACCGCGCTTAGTTCACCTTGTCATTTTCGTTATATTTTCGTCAGGAGGACTAGGGCATAATCAGGGGTTAGACTGTGACTGGTACTAGCTCCATTTCTCTCAACATGAGAAGGGCTCCTGACTCATTGACGAAGGTGCCGTCTTCGTTAAGAAGAGAGAGAATGGGTGACTCGTCATAGTCTTCAAAGTCGAACAGTGAATCTGTCTCAAACCGATCTTCCGCCCATGCTGAGAAGGGGGTGTATTTGACGTTCTTCGTCATGAAGTCCGCAACTTTGGACACGCTATAATTCTCGTTGAACTGCTCTAGAATCTCTCGTTTGTATCTGTCGACTTCGTTTCTATATTCTTCATACTGCGAGGTGTCGGTTGTAGCTTGTGGCACTCCCAAGTCGGGGCCTAGCATGTCACGTCCTGTACGCACAAAAGTGGCGACGTCGCCGAGGCTGATTTCATCTTGATGCTTCATCGCGACTTCTTGCAAGACGCCTTCTAAGACGTCAGCGCGCAGTACTGCGATTTGCTTGAGTAGCGCATCTGTAGTGGACTCTTCGGATGGTTCTATTGCGATACGTTCGAAATAGATTTTCTCGCATTCTAGAACTTTTCGGTCGTTGCAGTGATATGCTGCGAGTAGAAGATGATCGCAAAACACCTGCTTCATTTCATCGTCTAGATCCCGCTGCATACGCGCCTGTTTGGATGGATCACTTTCAGCTTCAATAGCGGCTTCCTGCTCCTTTACATGAGCAACGTAGTGCCTAAGAGCGTTAACAGGGGCTTTTAGCGCTCCTCGAGGCGTGTGTCCAGCTTTACCCTCTTCGCATAGCGCTGCAAAGAACGTGTCGTGAAATTCTTCGATGGCCTCGTCTCTGCCTCGCGCCATTCCCTCGTCGTTGATTTGTGCTGGAATCTTGTCCTTGATGCGTTCAAGGTAGGAACCAAGCACTTTGAGGTCAACGGAGGCATCGGCATCAGGAATTTGGCGAGAATTGACGGAATAGCTTTCGTGGGTCTGTACGAAAGAAATTTCCGACATATTTCCTGCCCTGGGTATCCTCATTGGTGTCTTAACCCCTAGAGCATGCAAGCGCTTTTCACGACTTGCGATCTCGCGAAGGGTGTGGGGGTCTAGATCATCCACTAGGTTTGGGGCTACCGTTTCGGCAGAAGACTGCTCAGCGCCACTTCGAGCTTCTAGCTGCTCCGCAGTGTCTGTGCTACTTAATTCGCGGATCTCTAGTTTCAATAGTTGGACTTCAACGTTGGTCCAGTGCTGCATGAGGGGCAGTTGTGCGAGCTCGCGCACCTCTTGCTGTTCACTGACTTCGAATGCTTCAAAATTCTCAAGCTTGCTAGCGATTTCTTTTTGCCACTCCTCTAAGGGAGCGTCTATTAGAGGTGCGGCGTTTAGCTCACTATCTGCACCCATACCATCTGGGTGGAGCTTAGCAAAAGCCGCTAGTTGAGTTTGGGCCTGTGAAATACCAATTAGGAGTTCCTTCTTTTTTCTAGTGCTGAGGTCGCCTCTATTAGCTAGTGCATCAAGAAGCTTAGGGACATCAATATCATCGTTCATGAGAGTCATCTGAAGGTCAATGGGGTAGCCATGCTCGTTACGTTCAGAAACGATGTTCGCCATAGATTCAGTAAACGATCTCTCAATCTCATCGAGCTTGACAGCAAGAGCACCTAGACGGGGATCACTGGGATTGGACGCGCGTGCAACATCAACTTCAGCCTTCCAGTCGTTGAGAACTTGGCGTAGACCCTTGCGGTCTCCCATTGGGCAGTGTAGAGAGTTAGATTCCGCGACTGAGGAAAGAAGAGCCATTTGCTCCCTATGCTCAAGTCCTGCGCGGTTTCTTACTCGGTCAACAATAGGGGCGTCATGTGATGCAATGTTGGCTTTGTGATGTACTATAGGATCAAAGGATGTGTTGGTAGCTAACAGCAAAAGCTCGGTTCTCGCTTCTCTTCCAAGGCCTGCAATGGACTCCAGCTGTGTGGCAATTTCCTCCTTCCAGGCTTCCACTTCATGCTTAAGATCTTCAGGTAGCGCTTGGTCTTTTGAAGCATAATTGATGTCGTCCATCAGTTCGCGTTGCTCATAGGACTCGAGTTCGGCTCGCCTTGGGAGCTTCTCACGGATGCCGACTATGAGGGCTTGACGTTCTTGTTCCGCTCTTTGGGTACGTTCCGTTGCGGATAGCCCTGAGGTTTGTCCAGCCGGTGCTGGACTTTCATTTGTCTGGACCGGCTGCTCGTCTAGTACCGTCTTGTCGTCTGAAGGCGGAGCTTCCATTTGGTCGAGGATGTGTACGTACGCCTGGGCAGATTCTGCTGCAGCTCTTTCGCTTACTGCTCTGCGGGCTTCTATAACCCCTTTTAATCCTATAGCACCAAAGATGCCTCCGGTGCCTACAGTTGCGACAGCCGCGGCTACGGGGTGCCTTTTGACAAATTTTCCAATTGCGGTGAATTTGCGCTTTTCTCGCTTCTTAGCTCGTGCTTCGAGATTACCTGCTAAAATCGTGTGCGCTTTCTTCGCTTTACCGACATTTTTGGGGGCTCGCTCGAGGATCTCCGAGGTGACTTGTTGGATTTGTTCCACCCCTTTTAAGGCACTGATTCCCTTAATCTTAGTAGTCTTATGCCCTGTCGCGGTGGAGACATCAGAAGTGTCAACTTTGCCAGTCTTAAGAGCTTTGTTATCTTGAATACGAGAGCTCCAGGCATCGACACTTATCGGGGAAGAAGTTTGTTTGCGCGATCTTTCCATATAGTTTCTTATCTATGCATTATATTAATTATTTTAACATATTTAATATTTACTTAAATAATCTACTAATTAAATAGTGCGGCTATCATGTGGACTAATAACGAGTTGATCGGCTGACTTGCATCGCAATATCTGACACTTGACAGCGTAAGAGCCTTACCTTATGGTGATTGCTAGCTTTGTTCTGGAGGGGATCAAAGTGGCGTCTAGCTTATGGGCAACAATTTAAAGACTACAGTGATGAAGACTCTCGTTCTCAAATTTGGAGGGGCCTCGGTTGCGACACCAGAGCATTTCGCTCGTGTCGCCGAGATCATCATGTCCCGCCGTAGTGCCTATCCGAGTTTAGTTGTGGTCGTGAGTGCGATGGGTGATGCCACCAATCAGCTCGAGGAGCTGGCGCGACGCGTGAACCCCAATCCTCCTCGCCGAGAATACGACATGCTCGTTTCTGTGGGTGAGCGTGTGAGTATTTCACTTCTTGCCATGGCTTTGGCGTGTTATGGCTGCGAGGCCATTAGCTTCACCGGGAGCCAGTCAGGGATCATCACGTGTTGTAGTCACAGCAATGCAGCGATCGTTAACGTGAAACCGTGGCGCCTACACGATGGCTTGGCGGCGGGTAAAGTTGTCATCGTCGCCGGCTTTCAAGGGGTCAGCACCGAAGGGGAGATCACGACGTTGGGACGTGGAGGCTCCGACACCACAGCAGTGGCTTTGGGAGTAGCCCTGGATGCCGAACATGTTGAGTTCTACAAAGATGTCGCAGGCATTTGTGAACATGACCCAAAGCTCCACTCAGGAGTGCAGGCATTGCCACAGTTGAATTACTCTCAAGCTCTTGATATCGTCGAACGCACAGGCCAGGTTTTGCATCCTCGCTGCCTTCGCCTTGCCGAAGCTAACGGCATGCCGTTAGTGGTAAAAGGCTTTGTTAACGATCAGTTACCGGGGACACGCATAGAGGGAGACCCTAGGGGCGTTCCTACAACCCGTCACTACGAAAAGGAAGAGTTACGATGTTGACGAAATCAGAGGCCTCTTGTAGGCAAAAGACATCCCTGTTATGTCATTGTATGAATGAGCGGGGAGCCCACCCGACGATAGACTGTTAACGCGCAGGTTGTACCATGTTGGATTCCGACGGACTTCCTGAAATTGTTCCTAGCTTTTCTACCCCACTGATGGGACCTCAAGCTTGTGTTTATCCGGATGCCATCCGTGATATTCTACGCAAAATTCTCCCTACAGACTACTTCCGCGATCTGGAAGCTCAAAATCTACCACATGACAAACGCGTGCAGGACTTCGAACGGCGCCTTCCACTAGTTACTAGTACTCCGATCGAGGAAGCGCCTTCGATTATCTCTTTCTACCTGCTAGCGAAGCTGCGCAGTAAGACCTGTCGTTTCTTTTTCGAGATGATCTCCAGCTGGCTGGTGCCTGGGACAAGTCTCAATAATGTGCTGTTCTTTGCCGGAGACTTTTCTGTCCCCCATGTCGGGGGCTCGCAGGTCTATACTGCCTGTGAAATGGCCATGTTTGTGGAACGCCCCGAAGATCTTCAGAAGATCCGCAATCACTTTCCGATTATCCAGACGGAGATTAAAGCCGGCGTACGCTCGGCACACCACGCGCGGCGTATCCTTGAGATTAAGGGGTGGAGTGCTGACCAGAAAACCGCTGAGATCCACGAACGTATCGCATACATGGTCAAGCGCTTTCCGAAAGAGTTCGATGCTGATGTTTTTGCGGAAATGCAGCATGTATTGGTGATGTGTCGCGACGACTTCAAAAAGTCCAGAGAGTGCCGTCACCTTGCACGCATCATCAGTGTATTTTACTTGTTCCGTAAGCAGGTACATCGCCTTATTCAACGTGCACCACGTAAGCGGCATCTGATGTTGAAGCTGTACAATGTCCACCTGCGTGATGGCGAAGGCAAGGGGCAAAACTGCTTAGGTATGATTGCGGGTGTGCGTTTCTTGCGCGACAAAGAATTTTTGGATGAGCGCCATCTCCTCAAAGCGGTACGCAAGTATTTTCCTCATGCTCGTATCGTTGAGGGATCGTTTCTCACACACAAGCGTGAGCCTGACAATGTGGTGACGCTATATCTAGAGTTTGAAAAAGGAGACGGGGCTGAATTCACTCAAGACGAAATAAAGAAACTCGAAAAGCAGCTGCCACGTGACCTCAAAGACCGCATTGAGCACCCCATGCATCCTGTGTTCAACCCGCGTAATGAAGAAGAGATCATGCGCAATATCCTGACATTAGGAAATCAGATTAAGTTCGTTCGCGATATCCCCCAGCTACATGTCACTTTCGACGAACAAACGTATGGACACCTCTACTTTACTGTCATCATGGTGCGACTTCTTAAGGACGATAGTGTGGCGGTTAAGGAAATGTTCCAAGCTACGCAAAGTGGCATCACCTACGTTCACGACCGCTGTAGGCGGGTAGGGATGCTTAGGAAAAAATATCCCAAGGAAGCTAACGTTTTCCGCGCTAAAGTCGCCAAAGAGGACTTTTTACGTGAAGACCACTCTATAGACCTTAACAAAGCCCGACAGTACGTTGTCGCAGAAGTGGCAGGTGTTGTCGGAGAGGTCCGCGACTACAATGGCGGCATCATAGCCAAGCAAGATGAGCTCATGAGTAGCTTGCGGCAGATGCTTCAGAAAGAGGGAACAGTAAATACGTTCTTGCTGGAGAATTTTTTCTATGCACTGACACCTATGGTGATGCGCAGTGTGATGGCGCCAGAAGCCCTGCGGGTGCTCTACCATATGTTTGCCCAAGGCTTCGATATCGGCGTCGATACGGAGCGACCCATCGCATACTATTTCGAGGAGGACGATGAATTCCTCTATACCGTTGTTGTTGCAGATGCCCCAGAGGCCCGTGACGATGTAGACAACTCTGTTCAAGAGCTTGACATCGACATAAGCCTCCTTGCCCGTAGTGACGTAACCCTTAGCGATACTCCAGCCATCGGGTACATCTATCGCTGTGATAGCGCTGAAGAGCGCCTGGATTTCCAGCATGCGGTCCAGCTAGCATCACTCGCCGCTACCAGTTAGTGCAGGTTAATATCTTAGCTTTCTCAATCAACATGTAGAAAGGGGCCAGACTCTGCGCTTTGTGTAATTCTCAGATCTTTAGACCTTCGTGGATTGGATCTCGGAAAACCATGGAGGACATGGAGATCAGCATGGAGGTCATGGAGGATCATGCGGGGTATCAATGTCTCTATTCAGAAGCGTAGCAGCGTCCTGACTGATGACCTTTAGACTTCGCTATGGAATAACATGCATGATGAAAGATCCGAGAAAGTCTGAACTTTCTTCTGGGTGTCTGCCGATCACAGACTAATTGTTGTTTGAAGACGACCGGTTTGCGAAGGGCTTTAATAAGAGTCACTCTGTGAACTGTTAGTCCCTCCATGTCCTCCATGCTGATCTCCATGTCCTCCATGGTTTTTCGAATTTTAGATTCGGGAACAACAGCCTGATTATCAATGAAAATACTTCTCCTCGCCCTAGTCAAAACAGGCCCATGAGAAAAAAGCTATTCACGATCTGCTCATCTGGGCAATGGCTGGTTGAAAAATGCCGAAAGTCGAGACAGAGACACAGAGGTTGAAAAATTGCGCACAGTCGCTCTTGCTACTTCCACCAGAAGTGGGCGATGACGGATATCACGAAGGTAAGGTAGACCGGAGCTTTGACGATCTTGAAACCGCTAAGTTTGTAACCCAGGTTCAAGATCGATAGCACGATTAAGGCCGGATAGCAGACCTCTAGTACTGGCGCGAGTGCCTGCACAATACCCGTAAACTGTAGTGTCGACACACAAAATGTGATGAGTAAAGTAATGAAAAGTGATGTGGGATAGTTGAGCCTTTCACGGAAGACGTCTTCGTGCAGAAACTGAGCGAACACTGCCGACAGTGCAATAGCCGTAGTTAGGCAAGCAACGCCAATAGCAGCGGTCGCTACCACCCCAGCGATAGGCCCTAAAATTTGCAGGGCTATAGTCCCTAAAAGCTTCTGCTGCTCAACACCTGCAAGGTCAGCGGCATTGAACGCCGTTAAATAGCTAAAACCTACGTAAAAAGTCCCTAATAGTAGGCCCCCGATGATACTTGCTTTTAGTGCCATCACCACGAGATGTTGATATGGGCGTTGGCCCTCAGGGTCTAATTCGCGCTTCAAACATACCAGAACAACGGACGAAAAAAAGAAGGCGCCAAGCAGATCCATTGTCTGGTAGCCCTTGCGCAAACCTAAGGAGATTGACTCTGTGGGTGTCAGTGTCGACATGGGCGCGTTCGGAGCTCCACTGATTCCTTTGAAAACAATAAACGCCAGTAAGAAAAGTAGCACCGGGGTCAGTATGTACCCCAAAATATCCAGCAGCCTATTGCGGCGGTACGCCATCACAAAAATTAAGATGCAGGCCGATCCACTGAAGGCTAATAACGAGGACGACGGCAAAAATAGATCAAAAGTTGAATACGACAGTGTGATACAGCGTGGTATGGCACCCAGAGGGCCAATGAGTGCCAAAATGATACCCGCTACAAGTAGCCCTGGCACAGCGCCAATACGCGAAAAGAAGTGGCGATAGTTTCCATCGAAGACCGTCATTGAGATCAGACCCAAAAAAGGCACCAGCACCGCTGTGGTCAGTAGACCTATCATAGCGTAGTGATTGTGGCTTTGTGACATCTGACCCAAGACAAGAGGGAAGACAACGTTACCTGCTCCAAAAAACATGGAGAACATCGCCAAACCGGTACTGAAAGTGTTGGATTTTAACGGTCCAAGCATGTCTTGTGGTCAGGCTCCAAAGTGTAGTGAAGTCTTTTTACTCAAGTTTCGGACTATAACCACATGTACACAATTCTGACCAGCGTTAGCTCTACCCGAAATAAAATGAATCACGGCGCACAGAGTCGACTTTTGATATTTTTTAGCCAGCCATTATCCAGATGAGAAGCTCCTGAATAGTTTTGTTCCTCATGAGGCTGTTTTGAATGGGGGGGATTCACATTGGTAATCAGTAATTTAACGTATCGATAGACCTCTTACATTGTAACACACGCCTGTCTGGTTCTGAGGCCCGAAGGGCCAGCTTATGACAGCCCCACCTGGGAGGGTGGGGTAAAGCAAAAAAGCGCCCTGAGCCCCGCTAGGGGCGGCTTGTGGCCCCAGCGGATTAAACCGACACAGAGCGTTTCATTCAATGCCATGCGTAATGCCAAGCACGTTGTTCTCCGGATCCACGAGTCGGGGCCTCAAGTCGCCCTGATGAGAATGTAAAGAAATAGAGGATCAAACTCAGAGTGATTATATATCGCACCCCACCCTCTCGGGTGGGGCTATCATAATACGGCTCTCTGGGCCTCATGAGGGAAGTTTGAGTGCTTTAGATGATCTCGTGTTGATTGGGGTAATATAAGGTGCTAACCAAGAGTGTCTTATGATGAGAGTATGAAAAAGAGCCTCTGTGCCTCGTTGGTGAAGTCTATGGGAAGCTTGATTAGTGCTTGTGCATCTGCGAGGGAGGTTGTTTCTTACGCAGTATCAAATTCACCAGAGTCAAGAGTATCAAAACTGGGTAAACGACTTCGAGTACAGGTCCAAGGAAGGCAAGGATACTTGTTAGTTCTAAGGTCGACACACCAAATGTCACTAAAATTGATCCCAACAGGGCAACGCGATAGGACACTTTACCCCGACAGAGTGTTTTGCTGACGAACTCAGCAAAGACAGAAATCAGTGCTATAGCCGTTGTCAAACATGCTAGCGATATCGTCACCGCTGCAACAATACCGGCGTAGGGGCCTAGCAAGTGGACGGCGATGCCACCCAGCATGCGCTCGGTGTTAAGACCTTCGATGTGTGCGCTATGCTGCGCCGAGATCAAGCAAAAGCAATAGTAGACAATGGCAAGTAAACTCGCTCCCAAGATGCACGCTTTAAACGTGTAACTCGTGATCTTATCGTGAGGATGCTTCTCATGCATGAGATCGCGGTGCACTCCAGCGATGATTACACTCGAGAAAAAGCACGCCGCCATGAGGTCCATGGTGAGATAGCCTTCTTTCAATCCCGTCCAAAAGGCTTGGGAAGCTGTAAGAGTAGACAGTTCTGCCTGGTGTTCCGACGACAGACCCACATAAATGATAAATGTTAACGTCGCCAGCAGCAGTGGCGTAAGGACAAAACCCAGTAGGTCCAGCAGGCGTCGGCGTCGCACAGTGCATAAAAATAGGACTACGCAGGCAACAGCACAGAAACCCACGGACGACAGACCTGGAAATAACACATTGAGTGTTGAATAACTAAGCGCTACACAGCGAGGTGTCGAACCCAAAGGACCTAAGAGCAACATGATAAGAGTGGCCAGTAAAAGTCCCGGAATACGCCCAAGCCTTCCAAAAAAACGGGTGTAGTCACCATCGTAATAGGTCATCGTCACCAAGCCCGTAAAGGGGATGGCTACTGCCGTCAGCAACATCCCCCAAATGGCGAAGACACTCATGTCCTGAGCAAAATGCCCTAACGTCAGAGGATATAGGATATTGCCAGCGCCAAAAAACATGGCAAATGTCGCAAAACCGTTCCGGATAATATGTAACTGCTGTTTCATCTCTGCACTCTATTGACTGGATGAGTATACAGGTTTCCTCCGAAGAAAACCACGCTAGTAAAAATTGGGATAGGAGGGGGGACTATATGCGCTTGCCAAGGCGCACAAGCACAGCGGGAAGCATGACAAAAGGAAAGGCGGCAGGAGCCACGCACAAGTGCTCACGTGCACTACACACATATTGCGCCATAGATTTAGAGGGCGCTGGGGTCTTGGAGGGTTTTGTTTTATCAGACTGTTTCATAGCTGGTTCCTCGTAAACGCCGAGTATACTGATACTTAGGGTATTTTGCAAGAAATTATTATGGTGGCTGCCACTGGGCAATGCGTCGTTTTCAATTAAAGATGAACCGAGTAAGTTGATAATTACAACCCTATAGGCCCTATCGTGTAGCTGAAGTGCGTAACGACGACACATGTGTAGTTTAAGGCGTCAGCGTCAGCCTAGATACATGAGATCCTTCTTCTTTGAAGGCGAGGCTCTCGAATGGGTTCAAACTTGGATATGGAGAGAAGGAATTGCCTTCCGTACGAGTCTCACTTAAAACACGCGTCGCTGCTGCAGCGGAAAAAGTCTACCAGTGGCACGAGCGCCCTGGTGCTTTGGAGCGACTGATCCCTCCGTGGGAATCCATAGAGGTGCTCCACCGCGACCCAGGGCTAGAGGCGGGGACCCGCGTGTATTTGCGCATGCGTAAATGCTGTGTAAAAGTGAACTGGATTGCCGAACACCTGTCGTGTAATCCAGGCAGAGGCTTTGTCGATATCCAAGCGCGTGGGCCTTTTGCGTCGTGGCGCCACAATCATGTCTTTCATCCTCTGGATGGGGCCAACAGCGACCTCGAGGACACTATCGATTTCAGTGTACGAGGAGGATGGCTTGGCCATCTGCTTTTTGGGCGGTGTGCTCGCGTGCAGACGGAACGTATGCTTGCTTACAGGCATCGTGTAACGGGTCATGATCTTGCCTGTATAGGCAGGTATTCAGATGCTCCATCGTTGCGGATTCTTGTCTCTGGGGCATCTGGCCTAGTGGGGGCTGCGTTGACGGCGTTTCTACGCACCGCAGGACACCGAGTATGGACGCTTACACGCGGCGTGCCTACGAGTATCGAAAGCATCCAATGGGATCCAAGCAAAGGTGAGATCGATGCTGAGAAGCTGGAGAATTTTGACGCGGTCGTCCACCTAGCCGGAGAGAATGTTGCTTCAGGCTTATGGACGGACAAGAAGAAAAGAAAAATTCGTGACAGCCGCGTGGAAGGAACAAAACTGCTTGTGGATGCGTTATCGCAGCTGACGGTACCTCCTAAGACCTTTGTCGCTGCTTCGGCGGTGGGATACTACGGTAACGGTGAGGAGCCTGTTGATGAAGATAGCCCTCGTGGTGCCGGTTTTCTCGCTGCTGTATGCGAGGACTGGGAGGCTGCTGCCAGCGATTTCGACAGAGGGCGAGTGGTGCGGCTGCGTTTAGGTGTTGTCCTTAGCCCGCGCGGCGGCGCGTTACGGAAGATGCTGCCAGCATTCCGAATGGGCTTAGCAGGTCCATTGGGGGCTGGTAAGCAGGGATTCCCATGGGTGGCCTTAGATGATGTTGTCTATCAAATCTACCATGCACTCATGGACTCAGCTCTGTCTGGCCCCTACAATGTTGTAGCCCCAGATACAGTAAATAACCACTCCTTTACCAAGACGTTGGGCAAAGTGCTTCGAAGACCTACGATTTTCCACGCGCCAGCTTTTGCAATTAATGGTCTTCTGGGAGAGATGGGCCGAGAAATGCTACTTGAGGGCCGCGCAGTAGTACCTAAGCGCCTTGAGGAAGCCGGTTATGGTTTCGCCTACCCACGACTTGAACAGTGCTTGCGTCACCTGCTTGGGAGACGCCAAAGGCACCGAGGGACTTCGTAATGCGGGAACTTGCGAGTAAGCTTCACAGGGGACTAAAGCACCCTGTCTCAACTCGTGTGCTCAACAGCTTGGCCTTTTATGGTGTATTCGGCGCATTGATTGGTTTTGCCGCCCTTGGCAAGCCTGGTGAAGGGATCCTAATTCTCCTGGCGTGGAGCGTCGTTCATTTTTTGCTGTCGCACCAAAGACGTAAAGACGCCATCTTCCTTTGCTCTATGGTAGTGTTTGGAACGCTTATAGAAATCGGCTATCTATCGGCAGGCGTCTTGACATATGCGAGCCCCAATCCACTAGCTTCTTGGTTACCTCCCGTGTGGATGCTGGGTATCTATCTCTTGTATGGGATGGCCGTAGATTACTCCCTCTTCTGGTTGCACAATCGCTTCTGGCTTGCGGCGATTTTTGGGTGTGGAGGAGGTATTGCCAGCTATCGCGTTGGTGTAGCCGTAGGGGCAGCAGAGTTTCTGTTGCCGGGATATCAGTCATATATTGTCATCGGCGCGGTGTGGGCGCTGTTCTGTCCCTTTAGCTGCTGGTATAGCAGATGGATGGATGTAAGGTTAGTAAGGAGTGCGGAGTCATGATGGAAACTAAAGGCAAAATAGCAGTGGTGGGAGCCGGAATGTCAGGATTGGCATGTGCCTACGAACTGACACAGGCAGGCTTTGAGGTGACTGTCTACGAGAAGGGCGATAGCGTCGGAGGCCGAGCTGGCACCCGTCGCAAGGGCCACTATCCGTTTGATCTTGGAGCGCAATTTCTTAATAACGGATATCGCTTAGCTCAAGACTACTGCAACAAATTGGGTCTCGCCAACAAGTGGGGAGAGCTTAAACCCAGTACACACCACCTATTAAATGATGGAGAGTTGCACAACATTTCATTCACTTCTGTGCGTGAGCTGCTCAATATGCGTCTATATTCACCATCTGCACGCCTTCGACTTTTTGTGCTCTACCTCAAAATGTTCCGCGATTCACGTGGGTTGAATTTATATGACCTGTCAGCCAACGACGACAAGTGGAACAACGAAACAGCCCACGACTACTGCAAGCGCTGGGGAGGGAATGAGGTTCTCAATAAAGCCATCGATGCGCTGGTAGCAACATACCACTTCCATGGCCCTGAAGAGCTGAGCGCTAGCGTTCTTCTCGCTGCCTGTGCGGGTGTAGGAGCTGATTTCAGCTACGACTTCACTACCGGAGGCATCGACGCCCTGGCGCGTGCGCTATCTAAAAGTGTGTGCGTCAATAAGGACAGCGAGGTTCACGAGGTTAACAGCCTTGGCGACGAGGTGGCAGTAGTCTCTAGCGAAGGGACCGCAGTCTACGACTGGGCTGTCGTTGCCACGACACCTTCGGCAGCGCAAAAAATCTACACTAACCCGAGCTCAAAACAAGGGAAGCTGCTGGATCAAGTGCGTTACGCCAGCAGCATCAATGCCGGTTTTTGGGCCCCCCAAGAAGCGATCAAGCATCTTGCTATGGTCGCCGTTCCCAAAAATCAAAATGAGCGCGTCTGCTGCTACTTTAACCAGCACAGCAAATACTCCGAATGTCTCAGAGATGGACAGACTCTCGTTAATACTTTCTACCGCGACGAGACTGCCAAAGAGATGATGAATGCCAGTGACGAAGACGTTTGGGAGGATATGAAGCTCAATCTGCTCGAGGTGTGCCCACCTCTTCGTCCTCATGCCAACGCACTAGGACGTTACGACCTGCAGAGATGGCCTGAAGCCATCCCCAAATATACCCCTGCATACATCGATGCCGTAAAGCGCTTCTGGAACGTCGGCCAAGGCGATAAAAATGTCTTCCTCTGTGGCGACTACCTCAATGCCCCATGGATGGAAGGTAGCCTCCGCTGCGGAAAAAAAGTTGCCCACGCTGTAGTTAGCGCTGCACAAGATGCTGCATTAACGGTGTAGCTAAGGTCGCGCATAAGGCCAAAGTATCTAACTAGTTACGAGGGTGTTAAGCAGCCTCAATAGTTCCATTTTGTTGAGCCCGAAGGGCTTCGATGTTACAGCCCTGGGCAACGCCCTTGTCATTACCAAAAAAATTTAAATAAATATTCAAACTGAGGTTCTTTTGATATCCTCAACCAAACGTAGTGAGTTCCAACATGAGGCCCAACGGGCCGTTTTATGATAGCCCCACCCGTGAGGGTGGGGTAAAGCAAAAAATCGCTCTGAGCCCTATTAGGGGCGGCTTGTGGTCCCAGAGGATTAAACCGACACAGAGCGTTTTATCCAATGTCATGAGTAACGCAAAGCACGTTCTTCTCCGGAGCCATGAACCGGGGCCACAAGCCGCCCCGTTAGGGCTCAAATTCATGTTTTACTCTACCCCACCCTTCCGGGTGGGGCTATCATAAGACGGCCCGTTGGGCCTTAGAACCAAATACTTACCAATGTCTCTAGTTGAGTTAAGGAGTTGCATCCAATGTTTAAAAACAACATCATCCTAGATGCCAACTTCATAGCTTTATCGACTGCCTATAGTAGCAGAAGCCTCTTTGCGTCTTGGGAACTTCGCGCCTTTGCGTTTCTGTCGTGTGTGTGGCGAGCCGTTTGGCCTTTTTCTTTACACTCTCAACGGGGCTTAACGCCCTTTTTACGTCTAGTCTACTAGCGCTAGTCATCCTCTTTTTGCAGATTAAAGCTATGGTAGCTAGAGCCCCCTCCAGCAGCGTCTCCTGCAGCAGCCATCCCATGCTGATCGAAGACTTGCGCCTTGTGCATGAGATTGCCCATTTCATTGCCAAGAGGTATGCGTGTGCACTGCTTGATGTAGCGCTCCAGATTAAACCACTCGGTTGCAAGCCACAAATTCGTCATTCCGTAGTTCTGAGTAAATAGATCACCTAGTGTCACGGTAACAGAATCACCGAGATTAACCTCTTGTTCGAAATTGCACACCCCTCGCCCCGCGTCTATGATGACGTGAGCGAGCTCCTGCAGCTTGCAAAAATCCATTTGATGTAATGGTGCTTGCTGCTTCCCGTGGACGGCGACGCCTAAAGCAGGCTGTGATTTAGCCTGGCGAGAGTGTACAAGCCCTGCCGCAAGCACACGCACACGGTTGTAGATTTTGATGAGTTCATTGTTCTCATAGTGTACGGGATGCGGAGCACTCTCACAGGGCACATGACCATCTGTAGCCGTTAGCCGTTCTTCTATTTTTCTTAAGTAAAGGAGCTTCATTTCGGTTAAACTTCCCACCGCTAGCTGTTGGTCGTTGCCTAAGTTCATATAGGCATCGTGAAGGCGACGCAGCTCCCGAGCCTGGCCATCTCCATTAGCAGGTGTGTTCTGGATATTGTCCCCAAGGTCTTTGGCGGCATCGAGGTAGTTCGCCATCAGTTCCACGGACCTATATTCGACGGGATTCGCTTCCGAATATTGCGCTTCAACCTTGGTGTTGGCAGAGTGGCGCCACCAAAACAGGACAGTGATGCTCGTTAAAAGTGCCGACCCGGTATTCACAAGGGTCGAGCCCCATGCGATGTCTTCGTCGTTCTTTACCGCATCGACAATGCCAAACGCGTCTTTAATCACCGGTGCAAAGATCACCAGCAAGGTGAGCGCCGAAGAGACCCACGCGGGATATTGTCCCCTGCGAGATCCCAAAAAAGCTTCCCGCACACCAGGGAGCTTTGTGCGAGCATCTGTTAAGATCTGTCGGGTTTGAGCTCCAGCACCTCGAATTTGTTGGATATCGGCATCTTGGACATCCATGCCAGTATCAGATTTGCGTAGACCTCCCGCTACAATGCCAAATAGCCCGGCAGCATCGTTATAATTCTGTCCGAAAGCACCGGCTCTCTGATGAGGATTTATAGGCTGATGTAAGGGTAATAGTGGCTGTTCCATGGGATAGCTCCTGGGAATACATAAAAGAAAAACCTATACACCCAGCGCCTTACCCGTGTCTAACAAAATATTTACTTGATTAGGCTCCTATTCGATCTCAATCATCAAGGTGCCCTGCCTGTGGAGCTGCCGACTGCGCTTCTCAACACCTTCATCGAAAAGGTCAGATTTAAAGAGTTTTAGCCCATCGCCAATCGTGATGGCAGGTAGCTCTTTGATATACCCCTCTAGACGCATCCATTCTGCGGTAATCCAGAGCTTTACTATGCTCGCGTTGTCCAGTAAAAGATCGCGGGGATCGTGCTTATATGTGTCATCGTCGAATTCGTAGCCGATTCTCGGTGGGAGAGCACTCCAATCGCCGTGAGCAGCGTCAATCGCTTTTTCAGCAATGCTTTTGAGCTGCACAAAATCTAAGTGGCTGATGTCAACGGAGTTCACGGTCGCAGAGCTTGCAACGCTACCAACACTGGAACGGCTTGCAAGGACATCCGAACTAATCTTCTCCCTGTACATCATGTAGGCACTGCAGAGTATCCGCAGACGATCGTAGATAACGATGAGTTCATTGTTGCCATAACGTATGGCTGGCCTACCATATAGTAGTTTACGACCGTCGTTGAGGAGCAAGCTCTCTCGAATTTTCAACAGGTACAGCTCTTTAATGTCTTCAAGCTCCCCAAGCCTCATTTGTTGGCTTTCAGGCATCTTTTGGTAGGCATTGTGGATACGACGGATGTTGTTCCATTGCGCATCATGGCTATCCGGCGTTTTGGTGATACTCTCGTTTAGATCTCGGGCAGCATCGAGAAACTCCAACATGAGTTCCATCGAAGTATCTTCAGTGGAGTTCGCCTCAGCATACTGCGCCTCTTCACGGGTGTTGACGGAGTGGCGCCACCACGCTACCCATTGCAGAGAATAGCAGACTCCGGCGAGCACTGTCACAGTAAGCTGTCCCCATTGTGCATCTTCATTTTGCTGCGCTTTGTCCCACGAACTCTTGGCTTGCTGGAAGACTGCGGTCAAAATGGCGATAAGGGTCGCTGTAGACGCAGTGCCAGCCGACCACTGCCCTTTTTTGGAGCCCGTGAGACCGCCACGTATGGTTGGAAGCTTTTCACGAGCTTTCCTATAGATGGCGTTGGCATCGGTCTTAGCTTGATTGAGAGCAGCGTACTGCGCCGCATCCACATCCATAGGAGAGTAGCGGTCTTTAAGGTTGTCGACGACATTAGAAAAAGCGCCAAAGGCATCGTTATAGCGTCGTCCAAATCTTCCACCACTCGACTGCACTGGATCTAAAGCAAAAAAACCACCTTGATTCATAGCACCTCCCTAATGTAAGCCCATTGGCAGGCTATTACATAGAGCGAATATCGATGTCAAAAAAAATATTTAAAAATAGTAAAAATTATCTGACGCTCAGTTGTTTACGGTCTAAGATAGAAGCTTAGAGTTGTAGCGTAAGGTGGCTATGAAGGACATTGAGTAAATGGAGCCTTGGAAATCTAAGAGGCAGCGCGTAGTTGTCTTACTTCAACGCCTTGACGAAATGGCGGTGGCGGCGTATTTGTGTCATAGGGGACAAAAGGGAGGGGCTTTATGAGCGACGGATATGGATATGATCCAAGCAATCTAGGCAATCTAGCACTTAACGAACTCAAACACGTGGCTATTGGTACCGCCGCAGGGATTGGCGTGGCTATTCCCACGATCTACGCAATCGATTATGAGAGCTTTCAGCGTCAGATGGAAAGGTATGGAGAGCAAGCAATCTGGAACGATATCGGAATAGTTGCGACGCTTGCCGGAGGCATCAGCGGGAGTATCTCTGCGGTTCTGCATCGTGTCTTTTTGCGGAGCAAACCCGCTCAAGAACAGATCAAGCTTGCGCCGTGGATAACCACAGCGGCAACAGCTTTGTCCTTGGGGGTCTTAGCGCTTGGGGCGTACTACAGGGACATTGATGAGCCGATCACAACGGGTTGGACAGTACTTACGCTGCTACCGCCGGCCCTGACGAGCCACCTTGTCTTGACGACCCTGTCGCATTGGGATCGCTAGCTGTATGTTGTTTAAGGCGCTTTGCCACATTGGCCATGTCAGGGCATTCGCGTGTGTCGAAAGTCAGCATCTCCCAGACAAGATGGTCGAGGCTTCCGGCGTCTTCAGGCTCTGTGTACCCGTGCTCCTCCTGATCGGCACGGCCCTCCAAAGAACGCAATGACTCGGCAGGAGCTTGTGACCACGGAGGAAATTCTCCACCGTGTTGCATGGCGTAGAAAGTGCATCCAAGGGCATATACATCGGAGCGCTCCATGATCGTTCTGTTAGCGGCACGAACGGCTTGAGGGTCGCTCATACCTTTGCTGCCAAGAAGCTCCTGAAAGACGGCTTCATGGCGTTCGGAGTCTAAAAAATCCGGGCGAATATAGGGTTGGTAGCCACAGGGTCCCTGCATTTTGTCATTGGGGATATTGGAAGAAGCTAGGCCTGGATCGCCTAGGAAGACCTTGATGCCCCCCGGGATCGTCTCATCCTTCTTGAATAGAAAGTTATCGGTCTTAATGTCGCGGTGGACATAGCTTCTCTTATGTACGTAGGTCATGACATCAGCCATCTGCATCATCATCGAGGGAACAGTGTCTTCGTTTATAGCTTCGGGATCACCTGCTAGCAGCTCGTCGACACCGCCTTCGTATACATCTAACATCATGCCTTTACGATTTTCGTAGCCTAGTAACACCGCTCCATGTGCTTTGACCACATTGGGGTGATTTTCCAACAGTTTGTAGAAGGCCCCTTCGCGTTGAATGGTTTTGGCAGCTTGCTCATCGGCCTTGGCGTTTCCCGTCTTTTTGGTGACGGCTCGTGCAACAACGTTACCGGTGCTAAACTGTACAGCAGCTTTGACCTTCTTAAATTGCCCTTCACCAAACAGTGTCTGATGAATCCTGCCGGAAACGGCTTGCAAGCTTCTTGCATGCACAAAAATCTCGCCTTGGGTGTTGAGAGTGATGGAAGTGGGAAGCGCCTCGAATTCCTTGCGCGATAATTTTATATTACCTCCAGCGTCGGCAGCGATCTGGAGAAGGTTTTGTCGGTTAGCCTGAACGAAATCCTGGATGCCGTGAGCTTCCTCACGTGACACGCCTGAGCCCTCTAGAGCTGCCAACTGCTCTTCGGTGATGAAGGACTGCTCATCACCTAATCCAATGGGAGTATCGAACGTATCGTTATCGCTCTCAACGGAAACTGAGAGCTCATCACCGTCGACATCACTGTTTTCGGGATCTATGGTATCTTGCTCGAGAAAATCCGCAAAGTCATCCTCTGCACTGGTGTATCCTCCATCGAGTTGGTAGCCAGCGGAATCGACTGATTCGCTGTTGGCGAAGCTCTTTAATTCTTCATTGATGGAGCTTTTGTCCTCTGATTCAATGAAAGTGTCGAAAGTGTCGTCATCGCTCCCAGCGGAAACTGAGAGCTCATCACCGTCGACATGACTGTTCTCGGGATCTACGGTATCTTGCTCGAGAAAATCCGCAAAGTCATCCTCTGCACTGGTGTATCCTCCATCGAGTTGGTAGCCAGCGGAATCTACTAAATCGCTGTTGGCGAAGCTCTTTAATTCTTCATCGACGGAGCTGCTGTCCTGTGATTCACTCAACTCGGCGTCAAAGTGCTCGGTTTGAACAACGGTCTCTTCTTGGTTAGGCGTGACCTCAACTTCATGTTCGATGTCATCGGCAGGGACTTCATTCGGAGCGGACTTGGCCTCAGGTATCGCAGGCTGTACCGGGTCGGCACCTACCTGAAGATTTTGTAGGCGTGTGTGGTGAAGCTGGTTTTTTAAACTCGCTCCTTCTGACGCTTTTGCGCCTTTGGCGTGTCGTTTAGGCCTCGGTGTGACAGGAATGGGCCTTTTTCCCCCTGGTGCTGATGCGCCTGTGGGCTTTGGTTCGCCTTCCGGGCCTTTCACTACAATTTGTGGGGGGACACCAAGTTGTGCTTGCTGACGCTTTTGTTGTATTTCGCTAGCGAGACCCAAATTGTGTCGTGACCCCCCAGCGTCTCGTTGGCGTCTCCGGAGCTTTGGAGCTCCTGGAGCCTTGTATTCCTGAGACATCCTCTTGTCTACGAGGTTAAGAGCCTGCTGGGTAACGCGTTTGCCAGTTGCGGAGCCTGCGGGCATGCTCTCGCGCCGTCGAGAGGTTTTAGGTGTGACCTGTAATAGTCCTGTGCTAAAGGCATTGCTGCGCTGTTCTAGCGGCTTTTTACCCGGCACACCCTTTGGTGTTACAGAGCGATCGCTAAGGGTGTGATGCCCTTTTGTTTCTATCGAGTCACCTACTAAAAGAATGGTTTTTTCTGCTGTCTCACTCGTTTCTACTTGAGCAGGGCTTAGCGTAATTGACAAGCGCTTTGCCTTGTTTTTGGGCGTAGACAACCCACCTGGAACCTGAGTTCCAGATAATTGATTAGCAGCTGAATCGGAAAAGCCTTCCACAGCCATAAAAAACCTAATATTATTTGAAAACAAACCTCTAATTAAATTATATACTATTACTATTAAACAATCAAAAGTCGGTTTATATATATTAAGTAGTTTAAATTATACGTGTTTAGTTAAGTTTTAACCCTTTGCGGGCTAGCTCGGTCCTATTTCGCGCTAAAATTGACAAAGAAGAGGTGCTTGCGTCTCCAGGAGCTTCGCTCACAAGCGCTAGGCTAAAACATGTACCGGGTAGCCACGAACTTGTGCTTAAGCGCGAAGCGCTGACATATGCTTAGCCTGGGACGTAGTCTTGTCATTACCCAAAAATCTTAAATGTTATTTTAAAACACTGGATGCAACTCCCTTAACTAAACTAGAGATATTGGTAAGTAATTGGTTCTAAGGCCCAACGGGCCATCTTATGATAGCCCCACCCGTGAGGGTGGGGTAGAGTAAAACATGAATTTGAGCCCCAACGGGGCGGCTTGTGGCCCCGGTTCATGGCTCCGGAGAAGAACGTGCTTCGCATTACTCATAGCATTGGATAAAACGCTCTGTGTCGGTTCAATCCGCTGGGGCCACAAGCCGCCCCTAATGGGGCTCAGGGTGCTTTTTTGCTTTACCCCACCCTCACGGGTGGGGCTATCATAAGGCGGCCCGTTGGGCCTCATGATATCATCGACTGATGTGAAAAATTGAGGGCTCTCTAGACCCGTACAGGGGCTCCTGTGCGCGCTGACTTCAAGAGAGCTTGCAGAACGCGGATGTTGCGGAGACCTTCGTTTCCATCGGTCATCGGCTGAATGTCTTCGGTGACACAGCGGTAGAAGTGATCGAGCTCAAGCTCAAAGCGGTCGATACCTGGAATCGTTTCGGTGATTGTGGTTTCCCGGCGCTGCAATTCGATGGCTACGGGAAACGGCCCCCAGGTGTTGAACGCGTCACGTGCGATGACACGGCCATCGAGTCCAGCGATCTCGTATTCTTGGCGGTCATCGAGTAGAAAGCTACAGTCCATCACAGCTGTGCGGTCGCCAGGAAAGCTAAGGATGGCATGCAGCTGTGCGTCGACCCCAGGGTGTTCGGGGTGTTCGGTGAGTGTCGCAACAACAGACGTCGGCTCGTCCTCAAACAGAGTACGTGCAATGCTAATGCAGTAGCCTCCGACATCATAGATGCAGCCGCCTCCATTCCCAGCCTGCCAGCGGTAGTCGTCATCACGGTCTAGCGCTGCCATAGGGAAGCTGAAAGTTGTTCTAACGAGGCGGGGCTCCCCTACAGCGCCTTTGTCTACGAGCTCTTTGACCCGCAGAGTCTGTGGATGATAGCGGTACATGACGGCTTCCATGAGCTTGACGTTATGCTTGGCACAGGCGTCGATCATTTCGCGACATTCGGTCTCGTCGAGAGCCAGAGGCTTCTCACACAGGATATGCTTGCCGGCTCTGGCAGCTTTGATGGTCCACTCTTTGTGCATGTGATTAGGAAGGGGGATATAGACCGCTTGCACGTTGGGATCGTTGAGCAGTGCTTGATAGCTACCATAAGCGCGGGGGATTCCAAAGTCTTCGGCCACCTCTTGTGCGTGCTCGAGCGAGCGGCTTGCAATCGCCACAATTTTGGAGTGTTCAGTATTTCTAATTGCAGGAATGACACAGCGTTGGGCAATGCTTGCGGTACCGAGAATTCCCCATCTCAATGCATCGACACGGGGTTTTTCTGGAAAATTGTCGTCGTCATCCGCGTCAACGTCAATTTCATTGTCAACAAAAGAGACAATAGGAGCAGGAGACATGTGATCGACAGCAGAGCCTGGAAGCAACGGGGGCGCTACCAACGCTATGATGCTGGATAAACAACAACACGAGTATTTTAGTGATGCATCAAGCATTAATGTCTCCTTATAGACCTGATTCAAGAAAAAACTGTACTTAGATAGAAGGAATTACGCAACTTTTTCGTGCTAGACAAGCTCCATATCGATGGAAGAAGTCACCACGGTTGCTGAGTCTTTCTGTGGTTCATTATTTTGGCTAGGCTTAGCGGAACCTAAGAACATAGCAGCATAGTCGCAGCCATGGCATATTGCGGGTATGGTAGACGAAGGAAACAAGCGCCTGTTTTTTGGCTTCGAAGCACAAGCTCCTTGGCCAGAAGCCGTACCCAAAGGACGTATTGTCCCCGAAGCATCGCGACATCTCACTCTGGCATTTCTCGGTGATATTCCCTACGTACCCCTGAACGCATTACTTAGCACCTTGCCCACCCCTCAATTTAATGTGGGGTTGACAGGGTTCACCGAACGCTGTCTTTACCTGCCCCCACATCGTCCCAACGTCGTGGCTTGGTCTGTGGAGTGGTTAGGTAGCGCGGGTGAGCAAGTGAGTAGATACCAGAATGTCCTAGCTGACTTTCTACGTGACCACGGCTACAGCATCGATGAGCGCCC
>JAJFMA010000043.1 GCA_021772415.1 Chlamydiota bacterium | reverse complement strand
ATTCCCAATGCCAGAATAATACACCCATATCCTGAAAAGCGCTTCTGCGTTAGATACTCAAGGTAGGAGCCGTATGCGGTAATTCCGCACGTACGGATCTGTGCGGGGGGCACCGGGAAACCGGTGTCCCTACCGCGACCGGACCTCAGAACAAAACGGTCGTTATTCAAGATTTGTAAATAAATATTCGATTTTAAGTTCATTGTCATATCCTCAATCAAACGCAGTGAGTTCCATCAGGAGGCCCGAAGGGCCAGCTTATGATAGCCCCACCCGGGAGGGTGGGGTAAAGCAAAAAAGCACCCTGAGCCCCGTTGGGGCGACTTGTGGCCCCAGCAGATTAAATAGACACAGAGCGTTTTATACAATGGTATGAGTAATGTGAAGCACGTTCTTCTTCGGATCCATGAGCCGGGGCCACAAGCCGCCCCGTTGAGAGTGTAAAGAAATAGGCGTGATGACTTAGACAAGCGTACCGCAATATAAAAATTCGTTAGGCCACTGTGGTGCCCACATTCCTGTGGGCAATTCAAAGGACACTAACGTATAGCATAAGCTAGTGACCCCAGGCTTCTCATCTTCAATAGCATCTGCCTCATGAAGGCTCGCTAAAAGCCCACAAGAATGTGGGCACCACAAAATATCAAATGCCTTAGTAATTGTGTGCAAAGCTAGCGCTATCAGACTGCTTTTTGTCATCATCGCTATTTCTTTACACTCTCGTTGGGGCTCACGTGATTATATACCGCACCCCACCGTGAATATGTAGCACTCACGTTATAAGGAAGTTACGCATTCAACTATTATCGCGTTGATCATAGTAGTTATTATTAAAATATAAGTAATTCAACAAATAATTAAAAAATATACTATAATGGTATTATATTGAAATATTATAATTACTAGAGGCTTATCTATGTCAGGTGATTGGTTGAGACGTATCATACACAGGTCGCCCCATACCGAGCGAGCACCTGCCCAGGAAATGGACGACAAGGCCTCCAAGCGTAAATCCGGTGGCACCGCAGGGGGAGAGAGGGCTCAGCTTAACACCTATGACATCCTTCAACTGGTGTTGGAGCAAAAAGAAACAGGACATCAAGGGAGTTGCCCTCGCGCTAAAGTCCCTCCTTCGGGCAATAGGCGTATGAGTTTTAGGATGCCGGACATTAGGAAGCTAGTGGGTGGAATGCGACGCGCACTCTCTAGGTCGAAGAAGGTCTCGCCTCCGGATCCTCGGCCAGTAGCGACTTCTGCAGAGACTCATGTACCTTCAAAACGTCCTCACCACATCAAGGCTGACATCCTTCCCTGGTTCGCGAACATGCATGATGCTGCCCAGCTAGCTACTCATAAGCAGTGTAATGACTTCATTGAGATGGTTAACAACAACTCAGCTTTCTCCCCAGAGAAGAGGCAACTACTGGTTGATACTGCGATAGAGGTTCGAGATGCAAATCTCGAAGCGCTGGATACTGAATTGCAGGCGCTATTGGCACTGCCGGAATTTGCAGACCTTGGTAGTGGGGTCCTCGCCGACGATGAAGAAGCAGCGCGCTACAAAGCATTATCACAAGCAACAGAAAAGAAGATGCATGATTGCATTGGAAGGTTCGCCCGTCTTTGTACTCTGCAGTGTGAGCATCGTGTAGAAGAGCAGGCTAAGTTGCATGAGATGACTCCCCTTTCGCCCCCTGCGCAGCAAGCACTTGCAGATTTCAGACAACAAGCTATTGAAGGCGCCGCAGATCTCGAAGCATACTGTCGCTTTGAGATCGTGCATGGGCAACCCATTTGGGATCCTGAAAATGTGACATCTCATCAGATGACATTTTCCTCGAGCGTAAATCCCGAAAAGCAAGTTGAGGCAACAAGTAGCCTCCAGGCACAGGGGCTAGGAGCATATACATCACAAGCTCCACGTAATCGAAAGGCTAGTTCTGCTGTGGTGGTAAACTTTTTTCGCTCAACCTTCAGCATAGGCGGAAAGACACCCCTTGATGTCACTCGCTCGGGGACGCTTACTGAGCACGGCCTTGAAGATGAGACTGAACGTAGAGAGGCCACGCAGGAGCTTGTAGGTCAGGTTCTTGATGTTCAATCAGAAAATCACCTTAAAGGAATGACTTGGGAGGAAATTGAGGCGCTTGGGGAAAACGACGTCATAGAGGTGAAGTCGACGTATGTAGGACTGCTAACACCGGACCGCATCCGTAAATGGTTAAGAAAATACGATACGCTTGGCAATATCGCTCGTGGCATTCATGAGGCTATTTCCGGATCGCTCGGAGACGACGAGCGTAAACTCGCTACGGAAACAACCGAGGCCTATGAGCATTGGAATGGTGAAACCAAGACCTACACAGTGCACGGGCCGGACGGTGCGTCTCGCGAAGTTAAAGTGAGGTATCGGACAAGTACGTTTAACATTCCCAACAATGTGCTTTACGAGCAGATTCCTGGGTTTTTGACCTATAGCCGCAAGCTTAGGAGAGCAAACAAAAAGAGTTTCGAAATCCTCTCGGCAGATGTAAGAGGTAAGGTAGGGCAGCTAGATGAGGAATTTGCAGAGGTTTATCCGAATGTTAGCCCTGAAGAGCGTCGGCAGTTGAACAATTTGACCCAGCTTCGAAATGCCAAACGCAAGCAACGCCAGGCAGTGTCTAAGAAGACGAGAAAGAGTGGAGGGAGAAGCAGTTCAAAGAAAAAATTCAAAGAGTGGCAGCAAACGGCCGATGCTTTTGCGGGACAGCTTCGAGAGCTAAAAGCCGACGAGAATCTCTCCGCCGAAATGCAAGAAGCCCTTGCGCTGATGGATGAAAGTGACTTTATCGAAGACCTGCATCTCGATACCGAAGAGCTGTTCAAGAGCGGTATCGGTAGAAATGTTAAATCCATGGACAATAACCGCTCTGCTTTGGCATCGCGTATGGTGCTTTTGAGCGGGTTAGCAAGCGGGCAGACGCATTTTGGATGTCGCAGTGGCAAGGACCGCACTGGACTCGTTGACATAGAAATGAAGATCCTGCTTGTTGCTAGAGAATTGTATGGGAGGAACTTAAGCTACAGAGAAATTGAGCGCCACCCCGATATTATTGAGCTGCGTAAGACGATGACGGAAGAGTCCGGAAATGTGCGCGACATCATCACCGCTGTCATGGGGGCAGCAATGGGGATAAACTCTGCCGGATCCGCGTCCGATCCTTTACAGGAACGTGATCCCAGAGATCAGCAAAAGCACATCGGATACACGAAGGCGTCCCAAGCCTTCTCAAGAGTAGCCCACCGTCCACCTACCAATCCTGATGTACAGATGCCTGTAGGTTTTGATAGACGCGATCAACGTAATCAGCCAATTGTGATCCAAGCAGTAGCCCCAGCAGCCTAGCCAAGAAGGGTGTGACTTCGCGTCCATATCTTAATGGTAAAACAAGTAGGCTTACATCCTAGATCACCCCATCAACACGTGATTATCTAAGACACTGCCACTTCTCTCATGAGGCCTTTCCAGAGTGTAAAGAAATGGCCGCGACTTCGCGTTCTATACATAAGCCACCAATAATCAAAGATGTGCGATAATAGCGCGAGCGCAGCGAGGGCCATGGAGTGCGGCGCTCCGCGCCGCCTTTGTGGAGTTCGTAGATATGAAAAGTGCCTTCAGAAGTATATGTCGATAGCTATTCTAGCTACGTTGTACGGCAGAAAACCCTTTGGAATCGTTTGTATCCCCAAATAAGGAGTCACGAACACTAAAATAGGCCTGTGAGGTACATGTAGACGTAAAAAAGGCGGCGCGGAGCGCACGCACTCCATGGCACTCGAGGACTCGCGCTATCGGTGTATATCATTGGTTTCTTGAAGCTTATGACTTAAACATAAGGTCGCTGCGATTTCTTTACACTCTGTTCAGAGCTTAGAACATTTCTTCAATCTACCTAGGGCTTGCGCCCTAGGCTGTAAAGTTGTCGGGGCTTCGCCCCATAGGAAAGGACCCATTGACTACTATAGTAATAAGTGCCACCAACGTCGACGCCGTCGTCACATCAGCGCATATATTCTCTGTTAGTTGGCCTGGCACGGATGGTGAGGGTCCAGCATCTTAGATGCAGTATATGATTGACCGTCTAATTAACTAGTAAAGAGATGTGTGGTTTCTGTAAAATCTAAATAAAATATATATATTGAACATTATAAAATAAATAAAAATATAGTATAATTATATAGTAGAGTTTCGTAACTAAATAGAGGTAGGAATGGATGACGACTGGGTGAGCCGTGCTGGCAAGAGACCTGCTGACTCTTTGCCTCCAGCTCTAGACGACCAAAAGCTCGCTGATGATCAGTCCAAGCCACAAGGTGGCGAGGATGTTAAGGTAGATCCGCGTGGTCTACTTGCGCATGTAACTAAGGGATTGGGACAACCACAGCCTAAACCTTCGGTTGCGGTGACTCCTCCCAATGAACAGCGCAGGAGCTTTTCTAGAGACTCCATACGTCAACTTATTCGCTCCATCAGGCTACCCGGCGCCAAAAAGCCTGCCCCGCCCAAGCCTCCACCCCGCCCGCCTCGCACCCTTAAGGTGGGTGGAGCAAAAAAGCCTGCCCCGCCCAAGCCGCCACCCCGTCCGCCTCGTACCCTTAAGGTGGGTGGAGGCGCAAAGCCTGTAACCCCTAAGACAGAGCGTGCAAAGCCTGATTTAAGTCCGTGGTTCGAGAACATGCATAACGCGGGCATACGTGCAACAGAGAAACAATTCGATGCATTCAGAGATATGGTGACTAAGAGCAATGAGTTTAGTTTTGACCAAAAGATCGCACTTATCACGATGGCGGAAGACGTGCGGGATCAGACGCTTGCACTTTTGGAGGAGGAATTAGCCTCGTTGAAAGACAGTGAACTACTTTCTGAAGAGTCTATCGTTGACATACCAGAGAAAAAACAGGTCGCGCGCTACAAAGAAGTTTCAAGAAGAACCCAGAAGTGTATGCAGCGCCATATACAGAGACTCCCACGTCTGATCGCCTTGAATGCCGATGGTCCGGAGTTAAGTCTTTCAGACAGTGGGAAAGCTGCTGTGGCAGCTTTTGAGAAGGGGGCAGTGTTTAGTGCGGGCGACCTTGAGTCGAAGTGTCGCTTTGATATCATGCATGAGGCCGATATTTGGGATCCGGATATCGAACATCAGCATGAGATGATAATTTCAGCTGTGAGGAGCGATTCTGTAGACGAGATAACAACAACAAGTTCCTTCCAAGCCCAAGGTGTTGGGGCCTACTCTTCTCAGGCTCCACGAAACCGTACGTCCGCAACTGCTGTGGTAGCTAATTTTTTTCGCTCTCGTTTTAACATTGGAAACAAGCCAGCCCTGGATGTCACACGTTCAGCGATCACCGTGGAGTTTGACCAAGCAGACGGGGAGGAGCGCGCGAAGACAAATAAAGTCCTTGTGAAGCAAGTTTTAGATGTTCAGGCCGGGAACATGCTCGAGAAAATGTCTTGGGAGGAAATTCAAGCGGCTCAAGCTGAAGGCGGGCCCATCGTTTTGGAATCGCAAACGGTGAATCTACTAACGCCGGATCGCGTGCGCACATGGACGAGGTACTCCGAAAAGTTGAAGCGTTTTGGTGCTAGATTCCACCATGCGGTAACGGGAGCTCCTGCTGACGATGAGCGTAGCTTGGCAAAAGAGAACATGAAAGCCTGCGATAGCTGGAATGGACGGACCCAAATGTACAGGGTTGTGGACAAAGATGGTGTGGAGCATGAAGTCGAAGTGCAGTACAGTATTAGCTATTTTAATATCCCTAACAACGTGATGTATGAGAAAGTTCCCGGGTTTTTGACCTTTGACAGAGGGCTTAAAAGAGCCAATAACAGGAGTTTTGCAAAACTGGAAGCCGATGTAGGGCAGCGGCTAGGTCAGCTAGATGCGCAATATACACAGCAAGTCGCTTCTCTAGAGCTAACCCAGGTAGACTCAACCCAAACAGAGCAGTTAGCAGAGCTTGAAGTGTTAAGAGGGGTGAAGTCCGAGTTGCGCAAGAAGGTTTCTAAGAAGACCCGAAGGAGACGCAACACTAAGAGTTCTCGAAAGGAATTCGCAAAATTCCAAGCTGCAGCAAACACCTATGCTAAAAAACTTAATGCGCTCAAAGCCCGCGATGATCTCTCAGACGACATGAAGGCTGCCATTGCACTGATGGAAGAGCGCAGCAACCTCGAGGATTTGTTCTTAGACACCGAAGAGCTCTTTAAGAGCGGAATGAGCCGGGACGTGACTGAAATGGATAACAATCGCTCTGCTTTAGCGACGCGCATCATTCTATTGGGGTCAATGATGGAGGGGCGTGAGGTGCACTTTGGGTGCCGCAGCGGTAAAGACCGCACAGGATTAGTTGATATAGAAGCAAAATTACTTCTGACGCTGACAGAGATATTGGGGCGTGTCCCCAGCTACCGTGAAATGGAACGTCTCCCGGGAATACTTGAGCTCCGCGACAAGGTGACTTTAGAATCCGGTAACGTCGATGACATCGTGAGAGCTAATCTCGGGTCTGCGATCGGAATTAACACAGGTGGCTGTGCCTCCGATCCATTGGAAGAGCCTGGACACGACACACCAGATGAGGCGCATAAATTCACTAAAGAAGCCCAGGCCTTCGCATCCATGGCTCATCGCCCTCCCGTTCATGCCAATGTAGAGGTGGGGCATGGGTTTCATCGAGATGCTTTGCCTCCTATCGCCATCGCAGCATAAGAAGGAAGAAGATAAATTGGATGCTTCAGTCTAATGCGTGACCTTGCTAGTGAGCCTATGTACTCAGCTAGATGTTCACGAATGATGACCGATGTCTTTTGCCCATTTTTTATCGCAGAGCAACAGAGCAACAGAGGCGCAGAGAGGAAATATTTCTCTGCGCCTCTGTTCCTCTGTTGCTCTGCGTTTATTTTTTATGCCAGTTTGCTGATTAC
>JAJFMA010000042.1 GCA_021772415.1 Chlamydiota bacterium | reverse complement strand
CGACGGCTTCAACAAATTCCATAAGCTGTTCATGAGTACTTGTGAATCATGAGTCGGCCTTACGAGAGTGTAAAGAAATGGGCGGGGTAGGCTTCGCAGCAGTCGACTTGTCTCAAAAAGAAATCCGTCCTGAGGCCCGAAGGGCTGACAACCCGTATAGCCCTTCGGGCCTAAAAAAGGTAACGTTGCATTTCTTTACACTCTCTACAGGCCTCCGGAATCTTCTATGCTTCACCCCACCCTCCCGGGTGGGGCTACAATGAGTCGACCCTCCGGGCCTCAGAAAACGTACATGTATTTGGAGCGCCTGCGAGGTTTCCTGTCACTCTCTCCAGGGCTCAAAATCATTTTTATGCCTACCCCGGGTGTTACCAGGGGCTACACAAGTGAGCAACCCTTCGGACCTCTGGGCGGATTTCTTTCTGAGAAGAATGGTAGAAAAGACATGGAAAAAATCTGGGAGGACTTTAAGCCGGATTCTGTCGCCGTGGCCAAAGCCGCGGCGGGCAGCCATTCGTCTAGGGACTCCGTCACCGAAGTCCTCGAGCGACTCGTTGGGGCTCTGCGAAGAACAGTGAGACACCCCAGTTGGCCTTGCCTCGGATAGGGTTTGTAACACCCTGGGTCTCCCCAGGTGCGGCGCCGCTCTCGAAGCGGGCATTTTCACCCTGTCTGGTATGCCTTCCGGCATAGCAGCGGACTATTCTCTGTTACACTTTCCGTAGCCTTACGGCCCCCAGCGTTTCACTGGTATCCTCTCCTGTGAGGTCCAGACTTTCCTCTCCCAACACCCAGCATGTGTGTGTTAGCAGCGGCTGCCTGTCCTCCCAGACAAACTATGCACTTTTTGTAGGAGCACGTCTGCGACGCTGACGTGGACGTGTGCCACTGGCTTCAGCCGCTTCCCCTTCAGGCCAGAAGAGTATACGTGAGCAGTGCTCACAAAACGTCAGTCGCTCGCCTTTACGCACCAAGTTTTCGTCCTGAGCTGTCAGCACAATATGGCAGCCACTGCAGGAGCGATGCTCGATAGGTACGACAACGCGGTTCTTTTTGTTGCGGAGAAGACGTTCGTAGATGGGGAAAATCTCGGAGTCAGCCTTCACTGCTAACTTATCGCGTTGCCCCTTAAGGATACGCCCTTCTTCGTCGATACGGTGGATACTGTCGTTGATTTCATCCACGAGCTCACGGCTGCTGTCTGCGGTGGTGCTTAAGCTTTCTTTGAGGGTTTTGTAGATATCCTCTTCGCCAGCAAGCTTGTCGTAGAGGTCGCTGAGCCGCTGTTCTTTTGCAGAACGGTCACGCTCTAAGCTGGAGATCTCCTGGCTCAACGCATTGAATTCTTCCACCTTGCGGATGGCACCCTGCTGGCCTTCGAGTTTTTTGGTATTTTCAACAACAGTCTGAATTTCCCCCTCATCGAGGCGGATGTTCTTTTTGTATTCGATGATTTCACTTTCTTTCATCAGGACTTTACGCTGTAAGTCCTTCTTGATCGAGTCGATATTGGAAAGTTCCTTTTGCCGCTCACGCTTTAGACGCATGAGTCGGATCATTTGCATATCAATCTCTTGAATATCAAGAATGAGAGTGAGAGCTTTCTGCATGATGGCTCCTAACCTTGGTGTCGCACGAGAAAAAAAACGGCCTGAAAGCAGCGTAATAGTGCTGGCGAGTGCTCAGATATATGAATAGCTTATACCCCTAAGTATTCTCAGTCAATAGATTAGCCTTCTGCCGCATATTTCTCAAGAAAAATGTAGCTCAATTCCCAGGGAACTATACAAACTACAAATTTTCGTTGACACCCTACCACATGGAGTCCTACAAGAGAGCTACATGGCTACAGTTATAGAGGAGGTCTCTACCATGACCACAAAAAGAAGTTCTAGTGGAGGAAGTGCCGTAAAGTCACGCCCCACACCAAGCCGCAAGTCTACAACGAAAACAACGACATCTGCCGGTGGCACCACAGATAAAACACGGATCACCGTGCATTTCGATGCGGGTTTCCCCAACGAGCTCTTTATTCGAGGGCATGGGGCTAATCTAAGCTGGGACAAAGGTATCCGACTGAAAAACGTCAAGCACGACGAATGGGTGTGGGAGACATCTCGCAGCTTTAAGCAGGGTGAGTTTAAGATCTTGATCAATGACACACATTTTGAGATCGGTGATAACCACGTCGTTAAGAGTGGAACACAGATTGCTCTTACGCCCAACTTCTAGACCTTGATGTTAGATAGAGTTGCTCTCGGTCAGCAACTGATCGCACACGCAGCTGACTCACAGCAGACAGCTGCGTGTCGCTGTTTTGTTGGCTTCGACGGATTCACCGACGAGATCGTGCGGGTCGTCGACGCGCGCGCGGACGCATCCTCCTATCACTCCATGACAACGATGCGGCAGTTTGGCGACAGGGTTAATTCCGCCGCAGGAAAAAGCTGTAACATCGAGCTCGTCACAACGGACACTCGCGTAGGCGGGAATGCTCCCTTGATGACATTAGCGCTACTGGAGGGCGGCCACGCCATTACCTTTGCAGGGGCAGTTGGAGGCGATGGAGGGGTCGAGCCTATCTTTGAAACTCTAGCTGCGCGCTGCAAAGACGTCATACCTCTGTGTCGAAGCGGGCATACCGACGCCTTAGAGTTTGAAGATGGCAAAATTCTACTTGGGAAGATGGGACCCCTCGTTGACATTGACTACGCCAGACTAACCCAGGCGATACCCGAGAAAAACCTGGTAGAGCTCTTCGACCAGACCGACCTATTCGCTAGCGTCAACTGGACGATGCTCCCCCACATGACGGATCTGTGGCGTGCGCTCTCGAAGAACATTCTACCGCGCTGTTCGCAGCGGACACGCTGGATGTTTGTCGATCTTGCCGACACTGCTAAGCGCAGTAAGGAAGATCTTTTCCAGGCTTTAGAGGTACTACGTAACATGCAGCCTACTTTCAAGGTGGTGTTGGGCCTCAACCACGCGGAGCTCGAGCAAGTCCACGAAGTTTTGGGTGGCGATGCCTCGACAGATCTCGATACAAAAACAAAGGATGTACAAACACGGAGCGGCTTAGAGCAAATTGTCGTACACAGCGCGCGTGCCGCGTGGGTCGGCTCTGCTCAAGGCTTACTGCGTATCGAGGTCCCACATTTTAGCCAGCCACGCCTTGTTACGGGGGCGGGCGATCATTTCAATGGAGGCTACTGCAACGCACTGCTCTATGGACTGGACTACGAAGCGTGTTTAGCTACCGCGGTGGCAACAGCGGGATTCTATGTATCTCAGGCTAAAACCCCTTCAATGAGAGACGTCGCAGACTTTCTAGAAGCGTGGCAGCGCAACACACTTGATACAGAAGCTCCAAACCGGCCCTCGACATTTTCATATCCTCAATAGAATTCAGTGAGTTCCATCATGAGGCCCGAAGGGCCAGCTTATGATAGCCCCCCCACCCGTGAGGGTGGGGTAAAGCAAAAACGGACCCTGAGCCCCGCTAGGGGCTGCTTGTGGCCCCAGCGGATTGTACAGACACAGAGCGTTTTATCCAAATCCATGAGTGATGCGAAGCACGTTTTTCTCCGGGGCCATAAGTCGGGGCCACAAGCCCCCCCCGTTGAGAGTGTAAAGAAATGGGTGGTGGTGATGAAATGACCATTAGCCCACATGAGTTCGCACATTTTCCGGCGGCCTGAAAGGCCAGCAACCTGCATAGCCCCGGGCGCAGCCCGGGGAAGCTCCAAAATACACTCTGAGCGCTGTAAGTGCGACACACCCATGCGAAACATGTGTCGCACTTACAGCGCTCAAAAGCTTAATTAGCCTACCTGGGGCTACGCCCCAGGCTATACAGGTTACAGCCCTCCGGGCCTAAAAAAAGGTGACGTTGCATTTCTTTACACTCGCTGCGCGGCTCTATTTCTTTACACTCCCTCCGGGCCTCATGAGAACGTATAGGTATTTGGAGCGCCGATGAGGTTTCTAGACACCCTCGCCGAACTCGGAAAATCAGAGACCGCATGCCCTTCCAAATTATTTTTCTGTAGGAAGACTAGACGCAAATTAAAATTTGTGTTTTCGTTGCCGGAAAGAAGTAGTCTCGAGTAGGAGCGACATTTCATGAAACAGACAAACAAGATTCTCTTTAGCCTAGCGCTCGCCGCTAGCAGCCTCTTGGTCCCGGAGAAAGCCGAAGCACGCGTAGGCACCTGGGACATCGGTTACGGCACAAAAGCCAAAGGTATGGGCGGCGTCGC
>JAJFMA010000041.1 GCA_021772415.1 Chlamydiota bacterium | reverse complement strand
CTGCTATGCCGGAAGGCATACCAGACAGGGTGAAAATGCCCGCTTCGAGAGCGGCGCCGCACCTGGGGAGACCCAGGGTGTTACAAACCCTATCCGAGGCAAGGCCAACTGGGGTGTCTCACTGTTCTTCGCAGAGCCCCCAACGAGTCGCTCGAGGACTTCGGTGACGGAGTCCCTAGACGAATGGCTGCCCGCCGCGGCTTTGGCCACGGCGACAGAATCCGGCTTAAAGTCCTCCCAGATTTTTTCCATGTCTTTTCTACCATTTTTCTCAGAAAGAAATCCGCCCAGAGGCCCGAAGGGTTGCTCACCTGTATAGCCCCTGACTTAGCTCGGGCTAAGGCTAAAATATACTCTGAGCCCTGTAGAGAGTGACAGGAAACTTTGCAGGCGGTCCAAATACATGTACGTTTTCTGAGGCCCGCAGGGTCGACTCATTGTAGCTCCACCCGGGAGGGTGGGGTGAAGCATAGAAGATTCCGGAGGCCTGTAGAGAGTGTAAAGAAATGCAACGTTACCTTTTTTAGGCCCGAAGGGCTGTAACCTGCATAGCCTGGGGCGTAGCCCCAGGTAGGCTATTAAGCTTTTGAGCGCTGTAAGTGCGACACATGTTTCGCATGGAGGTGTCGCACCTACAGCGCTCAGAGTGTATTTTGAACCTTCCCTGGGCTACACCCTGGGCTATACAGGTTGTCAGCCCTTCGGGCCTCAGGACGGATTTCTTTTTGAGACAAGTCGACTGCTGCGAAGCCTGCCTCGCCCATTTCTTTACACTCTCGTAAGGCCACTTGCCTCGCGGAATAGTTTGCTAGCTTTCGTCTTGGACGTTGATGCTAGCAAGGAACTGTTGGCGCAGAGTTTCATCGCTTAAAAACGCACCACGAAGCACTTGTGTGACGGCGTTGCCGTCCTCGTCTTGTACACCCCGGGCGTGGACGCAGAAGTGTGTGGCTTTGATGAGTATCGCCACATCTTCGGTGTTGAGCAGCAAGCTTAGGCTATCGGCGATCTGGGCAGTGAGTCTTTCCTGGAGCTGTGGGCGCTGGGCAAAGTAGCGCACGACACGCGAGACCTTAGACAGCCCGATAATAGAGTCTTTTGGCACGTACGCGACGTATGCGTTGCCTTTCATAGGAACAAAGTGGTGCTCGCAGAAGCTTGTAAAGCCCGTACGGACGGTAACTAGACTGTCGTGTTCCCCAGTGAGGGCGGGATTGTCCATCAGGGTCACGCTAGGAAAGGTGCTGAAATCCAAGCCCGAAAACACCTCCTGCACATACATCTTCGCGACGCGTTCTGGAGTTTTGGCTAGAGAGGGGTCTGTGAGATCGAGCCCTAAGAGGTTCATGATTCCGCGGAAATGACGCGCAATCTCTTGTAGCTTAGTCTCTTCATCAAGAGTGTCCTCCTGCTCCAGAATAGGAGATGGATGGTGCGTGCGCGCTGCAAGCTCAAGAGCTAGAGTACGGTGGTCTTCTTCGGTCAGAGCATCAGCCATGTGCACTTCCTTGTTGGCGACGGATGAGAGCTGCTATTATAGCGTATGCGTTGGCAACATTGAGAGAGTTTTTTCGCCCAAACAGGGGGATTTTTACAATATGATCCGCTAAAGCGAGACTTTCGGCTGAGCATCCGTACTCTTCATTGCCTAAAACCAGGGTAAACGTTGGGGGGAACAGGTAGTCGTCGACAGGGACGGCATCAGGCGATGTTTCAAGAGCGATGATAGGGCGTGGAAGCTCAGCGAGCGGCGTGCCCTGCACACAGCTGACCCATTCTGTCGTCCCCATTGCTGCGTCGTGTACTTGTTTGTGCTCTGGTGCTGCCATGCCCTCTGAGAAATAGAGCGTTCCCACACGTAGAGCTTCGGTAGTGCGTACGATACTTCCGATGTTGTAGGCAGAGCGGATTTTGTCGAGGTAGATCGCGATAGGCAAGCACGCTTCAGCCTCGTCTCTGTCGCAATGTGTAACACGAGGAAGTAGACGGTGTTCCTTGATGCCTAGGGAGGTTTGCTGCAAGTGCCAGTGAAAGCGGTCACAGATAACCTCAAGCCCTAAATTAGGGAGGTCTTCGCCCTGCATCGCTATCGAATAATCGCGATAGACGCCGCGTTCCCTACTTGTATCTTCGCCCTTCAATTCGCCGTCATGGATACACCTAAGCAGCTCATAGCACTTTTTGTGCTGCTGAGGGCGGGGGAGCTGTGCAAACTTCTTGCTTGTCATGGCGACGCTGTATTACGAGAACCTATTGGTGCTGCTGAATTAGCCTTTCGTCTCCAAATATTCCTCGAGGTTGCCTTCATAGACGTGAATACCGTCTTCTTCAAAGGCAATGATTTTGTTTGCAACACCACCAATCAAATCGCGGTCATGTGAGGCAAAGATCGCAGTGCCCTTGTACTCATCTAGCCCCCAAGCAAGAGCCGAAACAGCTTCGAGGTCAAGGTGGTTGTTGGGTTCGTCGAGGATAAGGAAATTGTGACTTGAAAGGATCATACCCGCCAAAATCAGACGCGCGGTCTCACCTCCAGATAATGCAGACACCTTTTTGAAGGCGTCATCGCCGCCGAAGAGCATCTTGCCTAATGCACCGCGAATATCCTGGTCGTAGAGGCTGTTGCCACGCCCCTGAAGCCAGCTGAAACAGTCATCTGTGCAGGTGCTTTTGTCGATGATGTCGCTGTGGTTTTGGGGGAAGTAACTGATGGCAACTTGGTGACCAAGCTCTACACTACCTTGGTCGGGTTCTAGAACTTCTGCGAGCATTTTTAGCAGGGTGGTCTTACCCCGTCCATTGCTTCCGATGACGGCAATTTTGTCGCCACGAGTGATCTCTAAGCTAAAGTCTTTGATGACCCCAACACCGTCATAGCCCTTTGATAACGCTTCGGCCTTCAGAATAACCTTTCCAGGCTGCTTTTCCGTAGGAATCAGGCGAATATAGGGACGCTGGATGTTGGAGGCTTTGAGGTCCTGGGGCTGCAGACGCTGCATCTCACGCATCCTAGATTGCACCTGGCTGGCGCGCGAACCTGCGCCGAAGCGGGCGACGAATTCTTTGAGTTTAGCGATTTTGCGCTCTTTGGATTTAGCTTCGTCTTCAGCGCGTGAGCGCACTGATGTTTTAGCCATCACCATGTCGTCATAGTTTCCGGGGTAGACGATAATCGTGTCGTAGTCGATGTCTGCAATGTGTGTCGTCACGGCATTGAGGAAGTGGCGGTCGTGGCTGACAACAACCAAAACGCCATTGTAGCTGTGAAGGAAATTCTCTAACCAACCGATACTCTCTAAGTCCAAGTGGTTGGTAGGTTCGTCGAGGAGCAACGCCTCGGGGTCACCAAAGAGCGCTTGGCAAATCAGTACACGGAACTGTAGGTCCGTCGGGATTTCGCGCATGGTTTTTTCGAAATCTTCCTTAGGTATACCAATACCCTCTAGCAGTACTTCAGCGTCCGATTCGGCGGTGTACCCGTCTTCTTCGGCAATTATCCCTTCGAGCTCGCCTAGGCGCATGCCGATGTCGTCAGTCATCTCCTCTTCGTATAGAACATCGCGCTCCATCAGAGTGCTCCAGAGGCGCTCGTTGCCCATCATCACAACGTCTAAGACGCGAGCTTCAAGGAAGTCTTCGATGTTTTGGCGTAAGATGCCGACTTTCTCAGGTCGGTTGACAGTCCCTGAGGTCGCCTCCTCTAAGCCCATGATAATACGCAGCAGGGTGGATTTTCCTGCTCCATTGGGGCCAGTCAAGCCGTAGCGGCTTCCTGCATTGAAGGTGACGGTGACGTTCTCAAAGAGAGTGCGGCTGCCAAAGGCTTTGGTGACTTCTGAAACTGTAAGCATCTTTTAAAGGTTTACCGTAAGTGGGTTGTGAAGTAGCCACAGTATACCAGGCATCCTTTTCAGATACAAGTCGAGTCGTAGAGCGTCTTGGGGACGGCTTCAGCCCTCCATAGTCCCGGGCAGAGTCCCCGTCATTGCACAAAATCTGTAAATATCGTTTTTAAGCGATGAATGCAACCGTCTTAACTAAACTAGAGATATTGGTAAGGTATTGGTTCTAAGGCCCAACGGGCCGACTTATGATAGCCCCACCCGTGAGGGCGGGGTAAAGTGGAATATGAATTTGAGCCCCAAACGGGGCTGCTTGTGGCCCCGATTCATGGATCCGGAGAAGAACGTGCTTCGCATTACTCATGGCCTTGGATCAAACGCTCTGTATCGGTTTGAGCCGCTGGGGCCACAAGCCGCCCCTAAGGGGGCTCTGGATGCTTTTTTGCTTTACCCCACCCTCACGGATGGGGCTAACAATAATGCGACCCGTTGGGTCTCATGACAGTGTGTCATTTAGTCGACTATTCGAAATTCTTCGACGTTATTTATGAAAACAAGATTTGGAAGAGCCTCACATAGCTCTCATTCACGCGAAATAATTCATGATCCTGTTTGCTACCCCCTGAACATGTACGGGTCGCAGAGGGTGGAGATCGACTGATTTTACTCATATCTATTATCTAAAACTAAGTATGTTAGTTGTTGAAATTTGCTAACAAATATATATTTTAATATAATATAATCAAGGTTTTTAATATTGGTGTTTACATGGAAGATGTCCTTTTTGTAGACGACGATGACTTTTCGACGTTTACCTCGAGTGTCGAAGACCATGACTTTGTCGCCGGCGAAATTTCAGGGGTACACGCTCTTGCTCAGGTTGTGGACGGGCTATCCGTAGAGATGGCGCTGGCGTCGGGGCATTCAGAGCTGTATGACAGTGTATCGCGACAGGCTTTCGGTCCTGCCAAGCCCTCCGACGAACTCATCGTCACCAAGCAGCAGTTGGAACTGATGAAGCAGGAATGCAAGCGACTAAAAGCGGGGCTCAAACAGGGGGGCTTAACCACAAAAGAGCAAGCGATCGCTTTTTTACAGCTACGGCGCTATGAAGAGAAGATCAAAGACGCCAGGGGAAGAGCAAAAATTCTCAATAAAGTGGTCCATCCTCGACGCGATCGAGTTCTTGTGGCGATCGAAACTGCTGCGGAACCCATTCTTTCGCTTTACGATACCTATATCGTTGGAACAGAGTTCTATGAGCATGTCGGTACCGGAGCCCATATAGGGAAAAAAATCTTCAAAGGGCTCTTCAGGAAAAAGCGCAAGTTTTTGGAACGACTACTCGAAAAGGAGCGTGAAGTGCGGGACGCTGACGGCGCCTCGTTTGAGTTTTCTCCAGTCATGTGGATTGGTGCGGTGATGGACTTTCATGGTTTCTACAAAGGAACCAAAATCTTCTGGTCTACGCGTAATGCCCACAAGAAACTGTTGAAGGTCACTGATGCAGTGACCCAAGGGGTCATCGCGTTAGATGCTGAAATCAACTCAGGAAGGCATTCAGGAGAGGACCTG
>JAJFMA010000005.1 GCA_021772415.1 Chlamydiota bacterium | reverse complement strand
GCCTCGATAGATAACCCGATATTACCCCACCCTCCCGGGTGGGGCTACAATGAGGCGCCCCTTCGGGTCTCATGAAAAATCAACGATTTCTCAATCGATCTCGCAATTTCTTTACACTCTCTGCAGGGCTCAAAATCCTCTATTACATCTACCACGTGCTGGCACCCCAGGCTATGCAGGTTGCCAGCCCTTCGGGCCTTAAAAAGGAGCCTCGCACGGCCTTATTTCTTTACACTCTTTTTGGAGCTAAGACACTCACCTATACAACTACTGGTGGTGGCAGAACTCTATCGAGCTCTTTACTTAGGGGCGTGTTGGCATGTTTGCGCGACGACGAACCCTCATCGTCAGCATAAGGATCCTCAGGATCAACGAGCCAGCCACGTGAACGGACAGTTAATTCAGTTCGTAAGCGAAGGTCCTGGCAAATAGCTGTCATAACACCAACATCGCATCGTGACGAGATCATCGCCGCCACCCACTGATGCCACATGTTCCCTAAGCTAGCTCGTCGCTCGTGGGTTAAGATCTCTTTGTAGCAATCATCAAAACCTTCGAGAAGTTCGGTTAACATCAACGTATAGTTTGCTGAAAGTTCAGGAACTTCTTCGGCTACAGGCCTCGCAACCTCCATCCATCGTCTAATCAGGGTAAGCATACCCTCAACTTCCCTATCGCCTGTGTAGACACCTGAGAGCATAGCCTCTTTAAGCATCAATCTTGCAAGACCCATTTCAGCGATGCCACTAGCCGCTCGTCGACCTACTTCGTCCGCGCTGCCATCCTTGGATTTTGGATTTAGGTTGGAATAGCAGTTTTCAAGATCAATACTTAGAGTCTCGCGAGCACGTGCTATCAATCCCTGGCCGAGTTCTCCTTCAACCAAACCCTGAGCGTAGGGCTCTTCCTGATTCCACCCCAATATTCTGTAGGCGCGCAGTGTCAGAAATACATCGCCCATCTGAGATAGTTTTCCAAGCCATGAGGTGAAGCAGTGCGTTGACCAATCACGACACTGCTCGCTAAGTGCTTGATGCGACGCCATCGCATTCAAAGGAACAGTCATGTATACGGTGTCTTCAACTTCAGGGTTTTGATGCATTACGGCCGCGCTGATAGGCATCAGTGCTTCCATCATATGCATCCAGCCTGCGGGGTTATGGTCAAACCACTCCTTCTCCAGTGTATTTGACAGATGCCCTAGAGCCAGTTTGAGTGCAACCGCCATATGTGCGTAGCGGACATCATCCTTCAGATTTCCGGCATTTTTGCAGGCAGCTGTCGCCACACCAATGAGCGTATTGATATATTCTGTGTGTAGTCCTTCAATAAACCGGTATCTTGCGACACCTGCATTGGGCCCCCGAAATTCCATCGCTTCTGCGGCGATATTGATCAAAACTAGGATATAGTTGAGGGTGAAAAGACCCTCGTATTTGTCTATGGGCGACGCCGCACATGCTTTAAGAAGCTTCGAGAAAAGAGCCCCAAAATCCTTAGGGCTCTTTTGGAGAAATCCCGGAACGCAAGATTTCACAAGATAGATCATTTCTCCGACGCCAGCGGGGCCTAAAGTCACACCATGTTCGACAGCATCGTTGAGGGCCTTAATCCACTTGTTGAATTCACCCTTCCCGATGCTAAGTCGAATTCCAGGGGTGAACATATTCCACTTACGGAACTCTGGTGAGCTTGTATTAAATAGCCTCTGTCCCCAGGCGTCAAAAACCCTGCGTATTATGTGATTACGCTGATCACGATCACCTGCAGTGCTGCTTACACAGTTATCTAAGCACCGCAATACGAGATTTCTAATCTCACCCAAGTGCTCATGGCTTTCCGCGAGGGCTGTGCTGGCATGAGCATAGAGACGCCTTTGAATAAGCGAATTAAAGTAAGCCCTGCAAGTCCTACTCGTCCACGGGTAGTTTAAAGCCATGTTCATAAACCGAAACATTTGTGTCGGATTTTGTCCTGCAACATACAAGCTATCATCACCCCCTATGGGACGGGTATACTGAGGGGGCAGTAGGGCAAAAAGAGGTTTACCATACTCTTCGAGCACCTGTGCTGGAACTTGCTCCTGGCATAGCCACAGCAGCGCTTCCATCGACCTGTTATAGTAGGACAAATTGGTGATGTCTATATGCTCGCTATGAACTTTTGCATGCTTAATCGTGGCGTCAATTCGTGCTTGAATGGATATCCGATCTTGGTTTTTTAGCGACTGAGAAAGACGTGCACATAAGTACCTATCGGAAAGTCGCACATAATCGGCGATAGAAAGCCATTGGGCAGCATTTGGCATCCCCACGCAGACAGCAGCTGCATCGAGACTGTCATCGGTATCTCTATCCAATAGACACCCTAACGTAGCACTCAACGCCTCAGGCACAGACGCTGCTACGGCATCACTATCGCCCGACATCACGACGTTACACAGCTCCGCAGCTCTCATTGAAAAATTGGCATCTTGGACCCTTGCTAAATACTGAGCCACTGTCAGCACTCCTAGATCCCCCACATTTTGGGGGGTGACCAGTGAGGCGATTTCTGCTAAGGCCTCGTGAAGCATCTCGGTTTTCTTAGTGGGAAGCTTTGACATCAGCATGGCAACAGCTTCTGTCGCCACCTCTAGATCAACGAAGTCATCATAAGAGATAAGCAGCTGGTACAGCTCCGTACACGACTCAAGACAGGACTGTTTACTACCACTGGCGGCTAGGGCCTTAACATACTTCCAGCGCATAGTTCTTAGTGCTTTCTGCTCTATATCGCCGCCTACTCCGCTCCTTTGGATGACTTGATTCGCCGATTTGAGCATCGCTTCACGCGAGCCTTTAAACTCTCCAGCCGACTTGCAATAGACATCTAAAGCCAAGCTCACAACATGCGCTTCTATGCGGGCGGCGTCAGACGGCAGTAGAGTTCCTACCAGGGTATCCAACCACTGTAGCTCCGAGAGTGCCACAGGCAGGGTTTGCGGCGACAGACAGTTGAGGGTATCGAGCACCTCCGTCCACATCTGTGCGCGTTCGGCATGTGTCCCAGTGAACCGATTGACGTCATGGATGAGTTTCTTCCAGGCCTTTTGAGCTAACGCAGTAGTTTTACATGCGCGCGTATTAGCAAAGAAGCTTCTCCAAACCCTTGGATCATAGATCCCTAATCTCAAGATGAGCGTCCAAGAGAGGTCTACACCAGCCTTCGATGTTAGTAACGGAACAACTGCCCCAACGTGCTTTGTTAGAGACGGCACAAAATCCTCAGTCACGTCAGCTTTGGACGCTAGTTTCAAAATAGTATCTCCACACTCATGAAAGCGCTCTAGCGATGCATATAGATCGAGAAGACCAAGCCACTCAGGTTCGCACGACG
>JAJFMA010000040.1 GCA_021772415.1 Chlamydiota bacterium | reverse complement strand
GCCTCAAGCCAGCGGGTTTGATCGTCGACGGTGACCTCCTTGTCTATTGAGTCCTTTACGTCCTTTAGGTCTTTTGTGTCCTTTTTAGATTCGTGGATTGTTGCCCTCGGAACGATGGGGGTGGTTGGCTCGCGCTCTTCGAGCTTCTGAAGGCGTTCTTCAAAGATCGACTGGTAGGGATCTTGCGATTTTGAGGACGTCTCCCCAGATACTGGGCTCGCTGGACCTGAGCTTCCCCCCGCTTCCTTCGTCTTGCGCTTCTCGATCGCTACCTTCAGGTGGAGTTTTTGGCAGCGGGCGTTAACCCATCTCATGAAAGGTGCGACGTCTAGGGTCTTGGCGCCTAGCTGACGCGCTTGCCTGGCGAGCTCGCGGTCTGATGTGACGATGGTATGGCGGTGTGGGTTGGATAGGTCATAGAGAACTTCCAAAATGTATCTATCGGCGGTCTCTCCAGGTGAAGTGTAGACGACCTCTACGTCTTGGAGGTGATGCCGCGCCTGGGGTCCTTCGGCGTGCATGGCATCGAAGATGATTGTACAGTCGACACTTAGGGCATTTAATTTAGATGTGAGATCCTCAAGAAGCGCTTCGCGCTGCTGCTGTAGGGGACCACTAGAGTCAGTTAGACGGAACAGTAGGTTGTAGCCGTCGACGTAGTAGTGCATCTAGACAAGAGCATCTTGTGGGACGGTTTCGAGGTAGAGCTGCAGCTTTTCGAAAGCCTTGCGCCTGTGTGAGATACGGATTCTTACCGCTTCATCGATTTCCGAAAACGTTTTGTCGTAGTCGTGCTTTCGGAAGATTGCATCGTAGCCAAAGCTATTGCTGCCGCGTTGTGATGTGACAATTTCGCCTTCGCAGATACCCTTAAAGGTTTTCTTCACACCATCGGGTGCCGCAATGGCTACACAGCACTCTAAGTATGCGGCCCGATCAAGGTCGTCCTTACCTTCGAGATCTTCTAAAACCTTCTGGCAGTTCTCCGCATCGGTAGCGTCATCACCGGCATAGGTGCGTGATTTAATTCCGGGAGCTCCGTTGAGTGCCGGGATGATTAAGCCTGAGTCATCGGCGAGAACCCACTTATTTAGAGCCTTCGACGTGTGTGTGGCTTTGGCGATGGCGTTGGATTCAAAGCTGTCTCCAACGGACGCGGGTAGGCTGTAGTCTGGGAAATCTCGTAGTGACAGCACATCAATGTGTGGGAGCACTTTAAGCATCTCGCGAAATTCGCGGATCTTATGAAGGTTCTCTGTCGTGATGACAATTTCCATGGCAAACCAAATCTACCGAAATTCCGAGGGGTCTTAGCATATTTCCCGAGTCACCTTAGCAAGCATTCCGTCCATTTAGGCGTTGAGGAAGCTGCGTACTTTAGCGATGGTGTACTCTTCATCCTTAAGGGTGACAGTGTCGCCCTGCTTCTTGCCGATCATACTCTCAGCAAACTTGGATTGGAAGGAAAGAATATTCTGCTCGACGTCAGCATCCCAGGGACCAAGGATAGTATAGGTGATGGGCTTGCCCTCGCCATTGGTGAGGTCAACACAGCAGCCAACACCCACTTCTTCAGCTGGGATGTCGTCAGGAGTGATGATGCGGGCACGGTTGAGTTGGTCGGAGAGAGATTTCATCTCAGACTGTAGGCGCGCGCGTCGCTCTAGGGCAAACTTGTATTCGGAGTTCTCTCTGAGGTCTCCAAGAGCACGAGCGGCTTCAATTTCTTTGGCATTCTCGACAATTTCGACGGTGCCTAGCTCTTTTACGCGCTCTTGGGTTCTGCGGAGCCCTTTTTCCGAGGTCCAGATGGAGCCATCGCTTTCTTTTCTACGCTTTTTGGAAGCGAGAGATGGCTGAACGACTTCGGCGAGGGACCGGAGGATTTTTTTGTCGTGGTCACTGAGGCTGCGGCACTTAGATACAAGAAGCAGGAATTCTTTGATGAATTCCAGAGATGTACCTTCGATGACATTGCGCACAATCAGATAGCGCTTGCCGGATAGGATACCGTACATTTTTTTGATTAGATCGCGGTATTCAGTCTTTGGTTCGAGGATGCTGTAGAGAATCAAGAAGGTCTCGAGGAATTCACACTGTCCATGCTTGTCATGGAAGGGGACTTTTTCGTCGGCGACGACTTTTTGGAAGTACCAGACGTAGACTTCGGGGTGCGTGGTTGGGTGAGTTAGCAGGTTGCGCAGAGCCTTCTCGAGGAGTGGGCGTGTCTTTTCGGTGTTGAGCTCCTTGAGGACATAGTCACGCAGCTGATTCTGCTGTAGAGACAATAGGAACTTTAGGAAGAGGTCGGCCCAATCTTCTCTAGATGCACGGACAGCAGTAAGGGCCTTCTTTTTGAAGGCAATGATGTCCATGTTGTTGATGATCGTTTCGATCTCCGAAATGTCTTTGACTACGTCGACGACGCTTTTATCTTGGACTTTCTGGCCAAAATGATTTTCTAGGAATACATGGATCTGCAGAGCCTGGGCTGGTGTGATGTCCGGGTCGCTCAGAAGGGCGTGAAGTTTGTCTTGAAGGGACTGCTTGACTTCGGGTTTCTTCAGGATGTCAGGCAAATCCCGGACAAAGTTGTAGGTGGTCTGAACAATTTCACGGATGTCAGTCTTTGTGCTGATCTCTTTGTGAAAGAGCTCCTCGTGGCTAAGAGACGCTTCTCTGAGGCGGAACGGCTCGCGCAGAGAGTTTGGTGTCTCCACCATGGTATCTTTCTTTACCTTAGCGCGGGCACCTTGCCACCATTTGGTCCAATCTTCGTCAGGGATGACAAGCTCACAGAGCTCGTCTTTGATTTCTGCTGCACTTTTAGGACCGAGGTCGCGGAGGAGTAAGCGCATGATCTCGACGGGGTTCTTACGCGCTTCTTCCTCGAGTTCGTCAGGGTGCGCAAAGCGACGTACGGAGAAGTGGTCGTTCTTTAAAGGCGTCAGCGTGCGGAAAGCGTTTTCAAAAGAGAGGGACTTGCGACCAAGGACATTTTCGAATTCGATGATGACTTCTTCACGCACCATGGAAACATCCATGATTTCCCCTGTTCCCCAGCCGCCGGCGTGGAAAACAAAGTTGCCCACGTTAAGGTGGGCAAGAAGTTCGTAGTGGCTCATGGAGCCCTGGAAGCTGTTTTGGCGACGTAGACCCGACGCCGTCGGTAGACCTATCAGCCGGATGCGCTTGGCGAAATCCGGATCGTCACCGTAGTGCTTGTTAAGAGCCTCGAAGGCTGTGTCGGCAAGCAATGGGGAGTTCGTTGTCTGTAAATCTACAATCAAGCGAAGCACATCGTAGGAGGGGCGCTCTTCTTGGATCGTTTGCCATAAGGGGAGTGCGGTTTCTGCGTACTGCCCGAAAGTTTTAGCGAGTTCTGAGCGCTTTACCGATTCGAGAACGAGGACGAATTCCTGAGGGTCTACGGAATCGGCGGTGCAGTATTCTTCCCAGAGCTGAAAAAACTTGCGAAAGTTGTCTTGATCAAGCTGCTCTCGAAAGTCTTCCAAGTAGCCCATTCGCACTCCTTGCTAACGCTATTTTGTTTACAATAAGCACTATGTAGTGCTTGCTTTAGCAGGGAGTATAGCTAGCCAACCGATTATTTTCAAACACAGCAAAATTACCCGCTAATTACAAGCTATCGCCTTCAGCTAGCTATGTATAGTGTTTTCTTTGAATATCCCGCCCTCACGGGTAGAGTAGTCGTAAGTTGGCTCTTCGGGCCTCATGATGGAATTCACTGAATTTTAGTGAGGAGCCACATCGGCGGACAGCGTCGTTGCTATTCCGTAATTCCAAGCTCCTTGTTGACTGCGGCATGCACGCGTGCTTGCCAGCGATCAATAAACGCGGCCGCCAGAGGGTCTTTGTCCGCGCTAGGTACACGCAAATCATGCGCGTTGTCGATGAAGTACTGATGAAAAGCCTCTGCCTGTTCCCAGGCAGCTAGTAGATCTTGAGCGCTTTCTAACTCTTGTTTTCGTGTGCTAACGGAGGCTCCTTTGCCTTTTCCATCGTCTTCGGCGGCGGCTCTTATCGCAGCTTCGAGCGCTCTGGTCGCGTCGCTGATGGCTTGGTTAGCAGCGGTTTTGAGACTTACATTTTTTTGCAATCCGGCGATTTCGTTATACTTGCCGAGGCGGAGCATTGTGATATTTTCCTCTGAGATCTCGCCGGAGTCCACATGTTTGAGTGAGACCCCATGCGTTAATATTCCGGCGTTGCTGGACGCCGCTTCAACATTTCTAGCTCGCATGGGGGTCAAGGTAACTCTGTCTCCCTTGCCAGCCACAGGTTTTGCTTTGGGTTTAGGCAGGAGTTTCTCGCCAGATTCCAATAGGCGACATTCTTCCGTGACGGCCGCTTTTAATACAGATAGATCTTTAATAGGGGGCTCTGTGTCCAAGAAACGGTTGATCTGTCGAATATTGCGTCCTATGGTTTGTTCTTTTGAAGCGATGGATTTTTCGCGTGTTTCGTATTGCTCATCAAGTCGTTCTTTGGTGGCTAAGTCCGCTTCAATGCGCGGCCCTAGGGTGTCCGCAAGGGATTTGTCTTCCTTAATTTTTGCTATGTTGATGTTGATGGTTTGGCTGATACTGTTGCGTCGACGGTGGAGTCTGCGATTAGCGCTAACAAGACCGCTATATTGATCCGAGGTATCTTGCACTTGGGAAAGGAGTTTTTTTAGATCTCTAGCGCGTCGTTGCTCGGGAGTGCCAAGAGGTTTCTTCTTAGCACCTGAGGCGCTCGCCTTTGATGCGCGGTCTAAGACGAGGGCGAGGGAGCTTTCCCAATCTTCGTCGTCTGTCATTGCTGAAACTTGAATCCACTTTTGGAACTCGTTGGAATCGCCCCATTCAGTGAGAACATTCCCGTACTGAAACAGGGAAGCTAGCTCGTCATATGCTCCCCAAGTTTCTTGCATTACCATCAACCACGTGGAGAAATTCCCCGCTGCGCTTACACGTTCATAAGTTTGGATTTGTGTTGCTAGTTGCTCTTTTGCAGCGGTCATTGCGGCTTCTAAGAGCTCAAAGGTAGGTTCACTTTCGAGGGGCCATGCGCCTAAAAACTGCTTTATAAAGGCGTTTTGCTGTGTGAGCAGACTGGACTTTGCTTTGACGATCTTGAGGATGTCTTTAACGTCGTCTGGGTCTAGAGTGGTTGATTCCAAAACTGTGGATGCTGCTAGGTCATTACTTGGAGCAACGCCCGAGGACGGTGGCGGTGGCGCTGGAGGAGGGCCTCCACCAAGCGACGGAGCAGGCGGCGCTGGAGGTGGACCGCTTACAAGTGATGGAGGCGGTGGCGCTGGAGGAGGGCCGCTAACAAGCGACGGAGCAGGCGGCGCTGGAGGAGGGCCGCCGTCCCCGCTGATGATAGGGCTTGAGATCTTAGCTTCTGCTTTGAGTGCGGCAGCCGCGTTAATTTCTTCTACAATTGCGTGTGTTTCGGCGTATTCGGCCCAGCATTGCTTAAGGAGAGTGAGATGTTCATTGCGATTTGTGATGCATCCTTTGATGTCGATTTCCGTTCCGGCGATACTGCCGCTGGCTTTTTTTGGATCGGGAATGATGACGGAGCCGATCACCAGTTTGCGGTCGGCTTCAAGCTGCTCTGCTGCGCTCATTGGGGGAGCGCTTTCTAGTTTCAATTTTGCTATTTGCGCCTGATAGAGGGAGCTCTCCTGTTTTAAGGCATGCTCACAAGATTTGAGTTGTGCGTCTGATGGGGCGTCCCCTCCGTAAAGGATGCGTGCGCAGTCTACAAGCAGCTGTGGGGAATGCCGCGTGATAAACCACATGTCACCGAGGTCAGCGATGAGAGTTTTTTGTCGAATTCCCAGTTTGGAGAATGCCTCTCGCCAAGCTTCTAGTGCATGAGAGTCTGCAAGGGCTTCGAAGTTGGCCACGCCTGCTAGTACGCTTAGGGCCGCTTTAAGGGGGGCTGAGGCGTAGCCCGTCGAAGATTTACATTCTCCAAGGAGCAGGAGGATATCGGCGGCGTAGGTTGGGTAGAGCTTATCGTGTCGCGCGAGATGCCCCATATGTGTGATGATATCGGCGCCGTGCGTTGTGATGTCTTTGACGCGCTCTAGCCAGATGCCGGCAGATTCGAGGAATCTCTCTGAAATTTCCTGTTCTTTCTCGTCTGTGAAGAGCTTCACAAGCTTGATCATTCCAAGAAACATGCCAACATAATCGACACTGTCGCCATAGGCTTGTGCGGCATTTTCATAGTACTGTTTAGCGTCTGCATCACTGCTCGCTGCCAAAGTATCCGCATGCTGTTCGTAAGCAAGCCCCAATTGAAGGCGCCCCCAGGGGCCTCCCGTACGGTAGAAATTCTCCTTTGTGATTAGCTCGCCCTCGTCATCGGAATCGCTTGCTAACCTAAATTCCTCGACGAAGCCAAGGTCCAGAAGGCGCCCCAATTTGTAACGATCACCCGGGGTGAGGGCTTTGAATTCGTCGATCGTGAGTACAGTGGATTGTAAATCACTAGCGAGCCGATCGCTGGTAGTGACTGTGGGAGTTGCTCCTGGGTGAGCAAGAAGCTCGCTGATAGTGTTGCCTGCATTAGAGAAATATAGCAGTTGCTGCAGGAGATCCCCATAGCCTCTAACCGTTGGTACGGTCACTGACGGCAGTTGACATACCGCCAGGATTTTCTGGATTTTCTCAGACGTATCGGCGCATTGCTTGGGAAGGGTTAACTCTTTTAGGTTCTTGCCAGCTTGATTCACCAGGGATGCAAACAGCTCTGCCGGGATTAAACAGTCGATGATGCCGTCGGATTGAAGAAACTGGGCGATAAGAAAGGGGCGGATTTCTGCCGGCCAGGAAAGGTCCTTGCCTTGGAGCAGAGTGCGTACGGTTTTCATCAGGTGATGGGGGTCGATGGCATGTGTATCACTGCTGCCGCTTCCGTGGTGAGAGCTTTGGTCCGCGTACTTTTTCAGTACTGGTGTGCCGCACACAACAAGACTGTCTGAATTCATAGCTCCTCCCCTAAATGTATAATTGCCCCATCCTGGTGTGATAGATGTTGAGAGGACTCTCTGTCAATTAAAATTTAGAATAGCCTCGTCTTAGACAAGGCCTTCACAAATGCATGTCATAGACGTCGTACTGCTTACGATCTCAAGTGACGCTACTATTCTATCCGTTCGCACGCAACCCTGAAACTGAATTTTTGTGGTCCTTTCGAGAGTATAAAGTCGGATCATGGTCCACAAATAGCTCTGGAGTCATGAGTCGACCTTACGAGCGTGTAATGAAATTGATTTTGATGATGAAATGACCATTATCCCATATGATCTCGCACATTTTCCGGCGGCCTGAAAGGCCAGCAAGATGTATAGCCCCGGGCGTAGCCCGGGGTAAAGGTCAAAATACACTCTGAGCGCTGTAGGTGCGACATAATTAC
>JAJFMA010000039.1 GCA_021772415.1 Chlamydiota bacterium | reverse complement strand
ACAAGAACCCACTAAAGAACTAGCCAGCACCTACCGCGCCATGTGGCTGGAAAACCACGAGCAGCTGTTGAGCAACCCAACACAAGGCTGGAACAAAATCTCCGCTATTTTAGCGCTGCTACGTCGCGAGTTACCCGACTTTCATGCCACCCTCTCGGCAGCACCGCCCTTTGCCATGCCTGGCGTTCCAGTTGACACCTATCATGGCGTGCTTTCTGACAGAGCAGCCTACAGATTTCTGAAAGCTGAGCCCCCTCACACCTATGTTGTACACCACGTTCCAGAAGCTGGAGCTCAAAACACCCTTTCGATTACATATACTGGAAAGCCTAAAGAAGATTGTTTCGTCTACAGATCATCCCGCATATCGCCATCTCACGCACGACAGGCGCATCTCAATGTTGAAGGGCTTCCATCAGGCCTAATTAATGAGAGACTCAAAGAGGCCCTAGCCGCACTAAACGAGCTGCAGTTAGATAAAATGTCGGATCACGACATCACTAGTCTTCTGTCTGCACCTGGAACATCCAATGTAGTCATCAGACATCGACCCGAGCATCAGTATTGGACACGAGTGTCCGGTCTCGATAGCAATGGCGATCTACGCAATGTTGTCATTCAACCAGAGGTCGATGGTTCAGGCTGGCAGATACAGCGTGGCGGCATCTGGGAGACATATCCTACACTCGCTGACGTGCTAGAGACCGCAAAAAAAGAATTCCGGAGCCCGGCTGCATAAACTAGCTGTAGCTTATCTCGGAAAAGACCAAAAAAAAACAAAAAGGACATAAGAGACAACTATAGAAATGTCCCTTGGGTCCTTCATCCCCCTGAAGCAGTAGCTCCAGCGCTTTTTGGGTCATGGTGACGTAAATCGAATTCGAGCTTCCATCGACGGCCATCCTGTGCTTGGCACCACAGCTCTAATGTGCCCACATCGGATACGTTACTATGCAATGTCACACGTACTGTACTGCCGTCGTCGCTGCCACGATCCAGCTGTGTCTCGATAGGGTGTAGCTCCGTAAGTTCATGCTGCCACCGGCTCACAACGGAGCCCATCGCAGGTTCCGTGCCATCACTCAAAGTAGCTGTGCCATGGCTAAAGAAGCGGAAGGTCGCTAGCTGCCCAAGGACCAATGCAAATTCCTGATCCAAACGAGCCTCAGAGCCCTCTTCCATGCCGAACGGCACCACACACACTGCCTTCAAGGGCGGAGGCATCCCGGGCACCGCTGGAACAGCATCTTCAACACCGATAAAGTAGCTTCTGCTGGTGCCGGCACGGATGCGCATGGCATCCCCGCGCCTAGCTAAACCACTGTAGGTGGCACCTCGGCTCACAGCCGCGTCGTAATCGGCACCATCCAAAATCGTGACAGGCGCCGCACCCAAAGTGCCGGCCCAAGAGTTAATCTGCTCTTCAATGCGCCTACGCAGTGCCGGTGCACGCATGGTACCACCGTTGAAAAGCAGCGCTGTAGGCATCACAAAATTCTCCATGCCCCCAGCATCGCTCTCGCCTGTCATCGACAGGAATTTTGCTAGCTGACACGACACGCGGGCATCCTGAGCATAGGGCAAACCCACCTGCTGCATACCAAGACGTTTTTCACTAGACGAGCGCTCCTCAGTACCCACAAGTGGAAAAAACCCGTCGACAAGTAGCGCTTCTACCTCCGACCTAGTGAGCGTCGTCGACAAGGTGCTTGCAATAAGGCTACTACCACGACCCGCGATGGTGATATCTAATGTTTCCGGAGGGTTCTCTCCCAAAAACTGCTCTTTGGCAGTGCGACAGCGGTGAACAAGACTTTGCATCTGCCAGTCGTCCACACTATGCCCCTGCTCTTCGAGCTTGCCTTTAGCCAAATACGCCAGAGCCAAATCAAGGTTGTCGCCACCAAGAAGAAGGTGTGTGCCAACAGCAATGCGTTCAAGAGAAAGCTGTCCTTCGTGTTCCTGAACCTGAATCAATGAGAAATCGGTAGTACCTCCACCAATATCCACAACAAGGACCTTGTCACCAACAGAAAGCTGATCACGCCACGTATCTGCATGCGCGTGCAGCCACGCGTAAAAGGCCGCCTGAGGCTCTTCTAAAAGCGCAACATCGGGGTAGTCCGCGAGGAACGCTGCTTCCTCCACCAACTGACGGGCACTGGGATCGAAGGACGCGGGAACGGTAAGAAAAATCTGCTGTTTCTGAAACGGTGCGTCTGGGTGCTCGACATCCCACGCCTGGCGCAAGTGCTCCAAAAGTGCCACTGTGGCATCCACGGGACTGACTCTTTCACTTGGTTCGCCGCCCACCGGCAGCAAAGCCGAGCGTCTGTCGATACCACTGTGGCAGAGCCACGATTTCGCCGACGCTACTACGCGGTCGGGCACCTCACCAGCGCGCTCACGTGCATACTTACCTGCACAAAGCGCAGCGTTGGCATCCTGCCACGGCATGCGTGTACAACCTGATTCCCGCTCTTGATCTAGGGCGCGATACACAAAGGATGGCAACGAGGCACTTTCACTCTGGACCGCGCTATCGGTAATTTGCGCGATAGCCTCGATGTCAATACTCGCTCTAGCGTCTTCTTCATTAAGAGCTGTCGACGACATCACACAATTTGTGGTTCCAAGATCAATACCTATCAAATAGCGTGCATCCGTCATCTACGACACCTCGACTTCGGCAGGGCAGATGATGTCACCCTCTTGAACACTCACCTGCTTGGGGAGCGACACCTTATGCGCCTTCCATCCCTTATGCACAAGTTTTCCCTCGTAGGGAGGCTTACCATGAACCTTGCCAACGATCTTAATGGCACTAGGATCGTAGCCAACAGGCACCTTAACGCTGCTGCCCTCGGCCTCGTCCATCACCGGACGTGCCGTTACAACCTCTTCAAGAAGCTTGGCGCAATCACCGTGCACCTGCCGCGCCGCAGCGCCAACTTGAGCGTCGGAAAAACCGGAGATATCCTCTTTTAAAAAATCGACAAGACGCCCACTTTTTTGCAGCAAAGTGAGAAGACGCAGATGCGACACATCTTTCTTCTTCCGTTTGTCCGAAGGCTCTTCGTCCTTCTGTCCGATAAGAAGAGGCTCGAAATCTTTAGGGCGACGCAGCGCCTGAAAAAATGCTTTAAATGCTGTCCAAATACGCATAGTAAGCTCTTTCCTAGTTACACAATGTTCTGGTTAGGGACCAACAAATCCTAGGTGGTTGGCGAGCTCAAAGACAAAGCAGCCTGCAAAGAATAAGCCTACCAACACCAACAACACACGCCCACCAGGGACACGCACTTGCGACTTGAGTCCCATATGATAACGCCCCACCCACACCATAAGCACGGGCATCACACCGTTAAGAATAGAATCGCCATAGCCTCCCGTGGAATCTAGCGCCACAAGAAAGGCTCGCTCAAAATTCACCGCAAACCATAGCGTCGGCAAAGCAATCAAAAGCGAGAGAATAATTTTGCCTCGCGCATCTTTACGAATACGCAAGCCATCAGCAAGGAAATCCCACAATCCGAGTGCTATCCCCAAAAACGAGGTGACCAAAGCAAAAAAAGCAAAGTACTCAGCTATGTAGAAGATGAGTCCACTACCTACATGAGCCTTGAGATAATGCGTCGCCGGGGCGCCCACAGCGAAGGCTTGCGCAAGACTATCAGGTCCCTCGGCAGGGATAATCCCCAGCACCAGCCACTGCCACATAAGGTAAGACAACATCGCGAGTGTTGTGCCCCCGACAATCGCCCAGCGCAGATGTTTGGCGTGCCTACCCAACATGGGTGTCAAACTCGGGACCATCGTCTGAAAGCTGAAAGCCGTCAGAAACATGGGAACAGACAGCCACGCCACCGACCACTTGCGATGCATAAGGAGCTCCGTGTCGACATGCCCAACACCCACACCAAGGAGAGCCACGTAAGCGATGACCATCGCAGAGAACAAAATCGTATTCACACGGCCTACTGTCGCAGATCCCAGGTAAATGACAGCGCCAAAGAGAACTAAAAACAGCGAACAGCTAATGGGCTTATTCAGAGCAGTCCCGGAAAACATCTCAAAGGCATGCGACAGCTGCGCGCCGCCTCCAGCGGTATACGCTACAACCGAGGCGTAGCCAATAAACAGATACAATATCCACGCTACTACACGACCCGGATTCCCCAGCATGCGCTGCGACATCGAAATCATATGGGCGCCTTCGTTCATCCACAGGCTCACTTCCAAAAGCAGTAGCGCCGATATCGTCATCGCCAGCCAACAGACTAGCATCACCAGAAGCGACGGAAAGAAGCCCGCAACCCCCGTCGCAACAGGAAGAGCTAGCATCCCGCCACCTATACAGGTGCCTCCGACCAAAAACATCGCAGAAATAACACTCGAGCGCGCTACGGGCTGTTCAATAGGGTCCACACTATGCTCCTAGCGGCAGTCTTACAATTTACATCTCTTAAAAACTTAGTGCTTTAAGTGTACTTGAGACGCCCTTTGTGAGCAATTATTATTGCTATTGCCGCCCCCATCACATCTTCATTCAAAGCTGCAGCAAGATAGTATAAGTTTCTTTGCAAGAGCCCCTTGCGAATACTGCTATTAAATTTTTCTTGGTGTGAGCGAAAGCCAGGACGGTGAAGTCACTTGAAGTGCTTTCTCTATCCAGCTTTTGGGAAGTGTGTGCTCTCGCAAGTCATTTTCAAACACTATGCGTCCAACGAAGGCTTTGACAAAAGCTTGAGTATTCTTCCAGCCCGGACAAGCATGATGCCCATTACCTAATGGAGCCCATGGAAGCATAATTTTCGATTTGGGCAGAGGCTTAGAGAAGCGATCAATATTAAAGGATTTCGGATTCTCTCCCACAATCTCCTCCGCAATCGCATACTTGCGAATGTCAATAGTAGATCCTCTGGTTACCGAAGGAGCCGGAGAAGCTAGACGCAAAGCCTCAACCCAAATCTTCTCAAGAACTTCACTCTCTCGGTAAGCTTGGGGCAGTTTGCTTTTGTCTCCATCAATACGTTCCTCAATTTCCGATCGAACCGTCTGGACCAAAAGCGGGTCTTGAGCACAAGCTTTCAACGCT
>JAJFMA010000038.1 GCA_021772415.1 Chlamydiota bacterium | reverse complement strand
CTAACAGCCCTAGCTCATTTGTCTACGGTTGTCTGCGCCTCGTCTGTGTGGTCTGCGTCTAGAAGGAACCTGGAAGCATACAAGACCTAATGCGTACGAAGACCCATCAGCGTTCAACTGTGACAATCTTTAGCGATTTGTAGCTAAATTCTGTGGTCTACGCCTTGCCTTGCAGCACATCTGAGACGGCATCGAGTAGCGACGCGAGATTCTTGTCGCACTCACTCGCCACACTGGTAATGTCACCATCTAAAGCCTTAACAGTGCCGCCATAGAGCTTAACCTTTGGCTCAGTGCCTGAGGGGCGGACCACGACCTTGCTGCCGTCTTCCATTGTAATACGGAAGACATTGGCTTCGGGAAGCTCGATGTGTTCCTGCTTCCCGCTTTGGGCGTTAGTACGCATGCTTGTGAGGAAGTCATCATAGTGTAACACCCTTTGGCCACGAAGGGTCTTCGGAGGCGCCTTGCGCAGTCGTTCCATAGCATCTACCATGCGGGCTCGGTCGGCCTTGCCTTCGCCGTACTGAACGGAGATTAGACTTTCCCTATATACTCCGTGGCGTTCATACAGCTCGTTAAGCAAGTCTACCAATGTCTTCCCTTGGAGCTTGGCTTGCAGTGCAACTTCAGCGACAAGGGCGCTTGATGTGACGCCGTCTTTGTCACGAACGGTGTCGCCGAGAAGGTAGCCGAAGGACTCTTCACCACCAAAAAGGTACTTGTAATTGGGGCCTAGCGTTTCCCACTTGTGGATCAGTGCGGCAATATATTTGAAGCCTGTAAGGACATCGAAGCAGGGGATGTTATAACTTTGCGCTATCTGGTGAAAGAGCTCCGTTGTTACAACGGTCTTGACTACTGCGCCGTTGCTCGGGAGGCGTCCCTGTGTCTTGAGTGCATTACAGACGTGCTCGAGGCAGATAGATCCGAGCTGGTTGCCCGACAGGTATACGATCTCGCCGTCGTGGCGTACAGCACATGCTAAGCGGTCGGCGTCGGGGTCGTTAGCGAGAAGGATGTCTCCTTCAATCTCATTGAGAACAGCTACGCCCCGCTTAAGGGCTATCGGGTCTTCAGGATTGGGGCTTTTTACTGTAGGGAAGTTGCCGTCGGGGATGCACTGCTCCTCAACGAGCGTCACGTCCGTAAAACCCCAGCGATTAAGGCACTCTGGGATCACCTTCACTCCAGTGCCGTGAAGGCCTGTGTAGACGATCTTGAGCTTAGACCCCGATGTCCGGTTGTCTTCAGGATAGTGCTGGAGCTTGTCGGCCATCGCGAGGTATTTGGCATCCATCTCCTGACCTATCCAGTGGATGTGGGCGTCGTCGAGTGGGGCCTGCTTAATCTGGTTCAGGTCAGTGATGGCACGTACCTGTTCGATGATACCGCTGTCATGAGGAGGGACGATCTGGCCTCCATCTTCCCAGTAGACTTTGTATCCATTGTACTCGGGAGGATTATGCGAGGCAGTAACAATGATAGCAGCGCTGCAACCAAGCTCACGGCAAGCAAACGAAATCTGCGGTGTGGGGCGTAGCTCTTCGAAGACATAGACGTCGATACCGTTGCCCGCAAGCACACGAGCGGCCTCTTCAGTGAAGGGACGCGAGTGTATACGCGAGTCGTAGCCGATGACAACAGAGGTCTTATGCGTGTCAAGGGCATGCTCATGTAAGTAGTTCGCGAGTCCTTGAGTGGCCTTCATAATGGTGTAGCGGTTCATGCGGTTTGTGCCGACGCCGACGATGCCGCGGAGACCTCCGGTGCCAAAACTTAACGAGGTGAAAAAGGCGTCGACGGCCCCTTGTGGGTCTTCATTAAGAAGGCGCCTAACTTCGGCCTTGCTCTCGGTGTCGTAGGGGCCATCTAACCACTGGTCGAGGTTGGCTTGCGTTGTTGCGTCGAAGGTATCGGTCCGTGCCATAGAATCTTTTTCTCCCTTAGGCTGCGCTTTCTGGCAACCGGCTGTTGACATCAGTAGATTGAAACTAAATGCCATAATGAACAGAAAATTTTTTCGTTGTATCATGTGCTAGGGCATGTTAGCAGTGCAGCGGCGCGTTTACGCTGCTGTGCTAGCAAAGTCTGTGCTATGTTGTGGAGAGGCTCTCCTGCCATGTCCTCGGACTCATGAAAAGCGATGGGGAGCCCTTCGTCACCGCCAACACCGATCGCGGGGTTGAAGGGGATGCTCCCCAGAACTTTAGTGTCAAAGCGCTGCGCCAGTTCGTGGGCCTTTCCTTCACCAAACAGAGCATACACTTCGTCGCTACCCGGAGGCTTGAAGCCGGCCATGTTTTCGACGACACCTGTTAAAGGGATGTCTAGCTGCTCAAAGGCATTGATGGCCTTGATGGCATCGAGCATCGCCACAGTCTGTGGCGTGGTGACGACAACAGCGCCATCGAGAGCTAGCTGCTGCGACAGTGAAATTAGCGCGTCTCCGGTTCCCGGAGGAAGGTCTATAATAAGGAAGTCTAGATCGCCCCACTGCACATCGCAGATCATCTTCTGCAAAGCGCCATGGAGCATGGGGCCGCGCCAAGTGACCGAGCGCGCCTCCTCCATAAAAAAGCCTATGCTGATGACCTTGACGCCAAATTTACTGAAGGGAATAACGCGTTCGGTGCCGGAGCTGTCTTTTTCTATGCGAGGGCTCAGGCGCCGCAGCCCCATCATGATAGGGATCGAAGGGCCGTAGATGTCGGCATCGAGTAAGCCTACCTCGCGCCCTTCAGCGGCTAGGGCCACAGCTAAGTTGACGGCGACGGTGCTTTTACCCACACCACCCTTACCTGACCCTACCGCGAGGGTGGTCTGACTGATGCGGCGGCTCATTTACTGTCCTCGTTGTACCGCGTGACGGGGGTGTCAATGCCGGCCTGGTCTCTGCATTGCTTCTCAATTTCACTTAGCGGCACTAAGGGGGCGTCTTCACGGATGCCTTCGCAGAATTTTGAGGCATTGTCCCAGTGCTCAGGAGACTTGAGATTTTCGGGCCAAAAGGGATAGGTGCGGCACTGCACCGGGCGCACGGGGTAGATGCTGCAGCGCTTCTTATCTTCAAGGAACACGCAGTCGAAGGACGTGGGATCTTCAAGAAGTGCGTAATGTCCATCGACATAGCGTAAATAGCGCAGTGAAAACTCGGGCACGGCCAAATCAAGATGCTGCGCCATGCGGTCAACTTCTTCGGGCGTCACCCATGCGTAGCCGGGAGCTCCCGTGCAGCAGCCACCGCATCCTGTGCATTCAAAATGCAAACCTTTCTGGTACCAAGGGGTATTACTCATCCTTCGTCACGCTCCCGTAGCTTCTGGCGTACGCCGGCGACAACGAACAAAACAAGGAACACAGCACACACAATTCCTACCACCGTGGCTTCAAGTTGTAAGTTCGCAAGAATCGGGGACATAGCACAATCTCTCTGTTTATTAGTGTAGACACCATTATCCCTGTTACAGGGTTTGTCGAAAAGCAAAGTTCCTCTATTATCAACAGCCCTCAGCAAAAAGGGGTTGTCTATCTATGACCAAGCAACGCGAACATTGGGGCTCGCGCCTAGGATTCATCCTTGCAGCAGCAGGCTCCGCCGTGGGACTGGGTACCCTCTGGAAATTCCCCTATGTTACCGGGCAAAATGGCGGAGGACTCTTTGTCCTCGTCTACCTGCTCTGTACTCTCCTGATCGGGATCCCCCTCTTTATGGCGGAACTGATGCTAGGGCGGCGTGCCCAGCGTGGCGCCGTCGGGATCTTCGATGCGTTAAGTCCTAAATCTTCGTTCTGGAAGAGCGCCGGATGGCTAGGGGTGATTTCGTCGATCCTCATCATGTCTTTCTACAGCGTCGTCGCAGGCTGGGGACTCAATTATATCCTAATGTCCCTCAACCAGTCGCTCGTCGGGCGCGGTCCGGAAGAGGTGCAGCAAACGTTCGAACTGCTGGCGTCATCCGGAGATATCACCCTTTTCTGGCACCTGCTCTTCACGGGTATCACCATGGCGCTGGTTCTCCCGGGTGTGCGCCACGGGCTCGAGTACTGGACGCGGATCATGACGTCGACACTACTGGTGCTCTTGCTGGGCTTGGCCCTCTATAACGTGACTCTCGACGGTTTTGGGGATGCAGTAAGATTTATTTTCTACCCCGATACCTCGCAATTCACCGCCGGAGCTCTTTTAGAGGCCTTGGGACTAGCATTCTTTACCTTGAGCCTCGGACAGGGGATTATGCTTACGTATGGTAGCTACATGCGTCCCGAAGAAGACATCCCACAAACGGCGCTGATCATCGGTGTGATGATCCTCGCGGTCTCTGTCCTCGCAGGACTTGTCGTCTTCCCCGTGATATTCACGTTTAATGTGCCTCCCGAAGGCGGCGCAGGCCTGGTCTTTAAGACACTACCTCTGCTGTTTTCGAATCTGCCCGGATCGGTATTTGTATCGACAGCCTTCTTTGTGCTGTTCGTTTTCACAGCACTTACGTCCTCTATGGCCTTCATCGAAGTGGGCGCGGCAAACCTCATCGATCTCCTAGGATGGTCACGCAAAAAGGCCGTTCTCGGCATTGGTATCACTTGTTTCGTACTGGGGATTCCTAGTGCTTTATCGGACGCTGGCCTGCTCTTTGCCAACTGGCAAACGATTTACGGTAAGACATTCTTCGATACCATCAACGATTTGGTCTCCGTATGGCTGCTCCCCATTGGGGGCCTGATGATCACTATCTTCACCGGATGGGTCCTCGCCCCCGAAGCCTCCCGTAACGAATTCCAAAAAGGCACCAGCTGGACCTGGCTATGGGCACCATGGTTCTTCTTTATCCGATGGGTCGTCCCCATCGCTATCTTGGCGATCTTGTTGCAAAAGGCGGATATCATCGACATCGACGCACTCATCAGCCATTAGCCCCGAGTCCTTCCCCTGCCGGTGTGCGTG
>JAJFMA010000037.1 GCA_021772415.1 Chlamydiota bacterium | reverse complement strand
TTAAGGCCAAAAACTGTCTTACTGACTACTAAGTGATCCTGCTCACGGAAGGTAGGCCGCATGGATCCTGTGGGGATTTTGTAGAACTCAAACCAACACTGACGCACAAGCACGGCACTACAGACTATCAACACAAAGGTCAGTAGCAGCCGTAGCACATTACCCCACCAAGGACGCCCAAACGAGATATCTGGAGCTACCTCAAGGGCGCTTGCAAGAGCTTCGGCCTGTGCTGCATCACCAGCGGCGATGGCGGCATCGAGCCACTCGAGCTGCTCACGCAGCTCTTTAGCTCGAGCCTCCGTGAGAGTTCCCCCTTTGTCTTGCAGCCAAGCATGCGTGCGCTCGAAACAAGCGCGCAGTTTCTTGAGGCTTCGGGGTCTAGAGATCAGTAAATTCGATGGATCCATATGTGCGGTTACAACTCCAAAGGGTACCCTACGAGCTTAGCGTCTTAGCCCCCCAATTGCAAGTAGGGGATCCGCATAGACCAAAGGCCATGAAAAAGAACAATAGCCACTGACGCACAGAAAACCCATAGGACGGATGAGTGGATCATAGGATCTTTGTCGTTCTGCCAGACAGTGTCCAGTGTTAGACTCTATAGGTCTGATGGTAGTAAATTCGTGTATAAAAGGAGCGTGTTATGAGGCCCGGAGGGTCGACTTATTGTAGCCCCACCCGGAAGGGTGGGGTAATGCAAAAAAGCACTCTGAGCCCCTCTTGGGGCGGCTTGTGGCCCCAGCAGATTAAACTGACGCCGAACGTTTCATCCAATGCCATAAGTAAAGGAAATCGTCTTCTTCTTCGGGTCCATGAGTCGGGGCCACAAACCGCCCCAAAAGGGGCTCTAAGTGATTATATAGCGCACCCCACCCTCACGGGTGGGGCTATCATAAAATGGCCCTTCGGGCCTCATAAGGGAAGTCTCAGTGTCTTAAATAATCACGTGTTGATTGGATATGCTAAGATGTTAACCTACGTTCTCTTATGATCAAGATATCGAAAGTCGCGTCTGTGGCCCGGTGGTGATTTTTCTGAGGCTTAGTACCGCAGGGGATCCCGTGTCTCTGCGACGTTGCTGGGGTGCTTCCACGATTTGACTGCAAAACGATAGTGCTTTGTAGGATGTAGCTTATTAGCGAGTTCCTGTGGATGGACTTGAAAGAGCAATGTCCCTGGTTGGTCGGTCTCTTGTAGACTGTATTCCAAGGGGATAGGAGTGACGTCGCCGCCATGCTCAAAGGCAAGAAGACGGTAGTCCCCATAGTAGGGACGCGTCACCAACCACAAGCGCAAACCATTGCCATCGAGGCGTCCATCATTCAAAAATGCCAAAGGCCTCCGCGGCATCGGAGGTTTGGGCGAGCGCAAGCCCTTGCCGGAATCCACAATACGCATCTTGGCTTTACCTAAAACGCCGCTCACCTGCAGCCAGTAAGGGAAGTAGCTAGGATAATCCCCCTCGTACTCAGGGAGATAGACTTCAATAGATTTACCCGAAAGCTCTCCGCCATCGCAGGGCCACGCCGTTTTGTAAGCGACAAAAGGAACGCCAGGACGGGTTTCCCCATCAACAACCAAGCGCGGATTCCAAAACGCGCGTCGGTCCCCTTGTCCTCCAGGCCCCATAGGTCCAACACGCCTGCGGTGACGCGCATCAACAGGCTGAAGACGTAGGCGTAACATGGTCCCCAAGAAATTCTCGGCCTCAGGGATGTCGCACCATCCATTCTTTGTATAGGAGTAATGCTCCAGCATCTGCCCAGTATAGGGCTGCAGCTCGTAAGCCACCCAAGATGTGTGCCCCGGCGCCCCTTGGGACACCCACTCGCGCCACGACGGCATGTTACGAGGGAAGCGCCCCTCCGGGACAGAAATCTCCTCGATAAGAAGCGCCTCGTCGCTGCGCTCCTGCACCAGCATCACCGTGTAGGTGCGATTCTGAGAGGTCACGATGAATTCCCCGACCTGCACCTTGGTAAAATGATCACGCAGCATAAGCGATTCATCAGCGTGAATACCCCCACACAGCGTTAACAGTCCTACACATAGAGCCCAGAATTTTCTCATAACCGACGCCTCATCAAGGTCCTTAAAATGAGTAGTGTAGGCCGACTGCCCTTTCTTTCCTAGCCCCAGCATATCCTCTTTACTTGCGATCTAGCCTAACCTACGCTACACGTATCCCTTTTGACATACGATCTCGGGGGAGGTATCTATGCAAAGTTTAGGTGAGATCACAAAAGCTGAAGCCAACGCCCTATTTGGCCAATTTTCAATACAGTTTTCTCAAGATCACCAAGACCTGATCGCATCGCAAGTGCGAGAGGCCCTCCAATCTATCTGCAATGCCTGCTTTCGATACGCAAGCGACCAGGCACGTAGCTTTCGCTATGAGCATGAGTTTGGTGGTAAGTCCGTAGGTAAAGCAGGATGCACCCTATTTCGCCCCTACGAGGAAATCGTCACTAAGGTTCTTGCTACGCGCTGGCAGCTCGAGTTGACACGCAGCTCAAGCGAAAAGCTATTCCTGCAAAAGGGCAGTGAAAGCCCCATGCCTAAAAAACTCCTGGACAAAGTCAAACAGCCCTACTGCTACAACTACACACTTAGATGGCAGACGGATAATGTACATGTAAATCCTCCTGTACAGATGACTCCACCACAAAGTGACATGGATCTTCTCCGGGTATTAAATAAGATCCGCTTAAATGGTGAGATACCCACGCACAGAATCTCGATCTTGTTCACAGATATGTACGGCCAGACCTATACCCACGAAGCTCAACTTTCAAACATCACGTTAGTGCCAACACTCGTGTGTCGTAGCCTTTCAGAAACAAGCGACTCCCCTGCCCACGAAGAGATTTCGCAGATTAGATACTCATCCCCTTGTACACAGCAACAGTTTGCTTGGGCCCTAAATTTCATCCATAGCAATGAATTATTCCCTCCCGAAAGCGCTCCACAGACTCCACTAACGGTAAGGGACTATCTAGTCCTATGTTCGCTTGCTGTGAACCTCAAACATGCTCCTCTTGTACTGTTTTGCTGCCACAAACTCGCCGAGGTGATGACACCCGACACATACCTACCGGTAGCTGCTGCAATAGTCGGCCAGCTCTCATACACACCAAGATACCAAAGTCTTGATGACGCCCCTCTGCCCCCATGTGCATCTATCCCAAAATATCTTGAGACCCTCATTCAAGAATGCCGTCGACAGATATATTGTGAGCCCGAAAGTTGGAGCAGCATCCCCTACAGCATCCAGACACATGAAGAGCTCCTCCACCTATATCAGCTCGCGATCATGATTAGGCATGTAGAGCTGCAACACGGGTGTAATCAGGAGTTTCGTAAGCGGATCATCTCTACCCCAGAAACGAGTTACCACATATTCAAAATGCTAACGCAATTTCTAGGAAGAGAGCACGAGGACCATATCGCGCAACTACATACTCTTGCCGCCGAACAAATCCATATCCCATGCGATTGGCTTCTACAAAGCTATCTACGGCCGATCATGGATAAGGATATACCTCCTCTCGATCTCGAACGAAAGCTCGATCTTTTTCGTATTACAACTATCAGTGGCTTTACTGCTTTGAATGGATGGCTTAAAAAAGAGCTCCTTGAAGCATTTAAAGCAAATCCAAGTGATACGTGGGTACCCATTCTAACAGTAGCCACAGAGCCCATGGTCGGCGAAACAGACGATGGGAAGGCCGTATGGGAGGCTATACGTGAGCATCTCCTTGCAAATGAAGACATGATGGATTTCGACATCCCCCTCGACGCCAACGCAAGCGTTCTGGCACGTATCGCCTACGTAGGAGAGGTTCTTGAACGAACGGATTTCATCGTCAAGCCTGCGCTTCTTTCGTTAAAGCTAGCCCTCCTGCCTCATCCGGAACCTAGCCATATATCTGCGATTTTCGAAATATCCCAGCGCACTCACAGCGAAGTCCTTAATGACTTACTGTGCGATATGCTTGGCAACGAGGAAGCACAAGAGCATCTCAAATGCGCGTATCCTCAACTATTTGAAAGGGTCTCTAGCTCCCTGAGACCCAGGTCTAAAGAGGACTACACCCTAGAGAAAGTAGTGTAGCTATACTCTTAACCACGCTTGCTATTCTATTTCGAAGACTCCAAACGCTTGTCATCACCGAAATTTGTTTATAGATATTTCATTCGGATTCGTCGTCGTGCCCAATCGTAACTCAGTGAACTCAATCACGAGGCCCAAAGGGCCGTCTTACGACAGCCCCACCCGGCAGGATGGGGTAATATCGGAATTATCTTTCGAAGCCTGTAGAGAGTGTAAAGTAATCCCGAGATTCATTGAGCAATCGTTGATTTTTCATGAGACCCGAAGGGGCGACTCATTGTAGCCCCACCCGGGAGGGTGGGGTGAAGCATAGAAAATTCCAGAGGCCTGTAAGGCCGACTCATGGCTCACAGATACTCATGAACCGCTTGTGGAGTCACGAGTCGGCCTTACAGGCCTCAGATTTCTTTTGAATCTTACCCCACCCTTCCGGGTGGGGCTACAATGAGTCGTCCCTTCGGGCCTTATGAACAATTTATCGTGATTTATATCCTTGTGCTATTTCTTTACACTCTC
>JAJFMA010000036.1 GCA_021772415.1 Chlamydiota bacterium | reverse complement strand
GCAGTCTGGGTCGATGACGCTGGGAGAGCTTGTAATTCCTGGCGGAAGCGAGCAGGAAATTTTGTTGTCGACTTATCTGTGTCATCCTTCGATGGCGAATAACGAGCTGTCGGGGCCTGTGCTTGCGACCTATTTGGCGCGGGAGCTTTCTAAGCAGAAGCGGCGCTACACCTACCGTATTATCTATGTACCGGAGACTGTTGGTGCGATTGCGTATTTGGCTAGGCACTTGGAGCATCTCCAGAAGCATGTTGTGGCGGGGTATGTCGTCACCTGTGTAGGGATGGCGGGGCCCTTGTCCTATCTTGAGACACGCTTGGGTAACACATTGGTGGACCGCATGAGCTCGCATGTGCTAGAGCGTTCTGGGTATCAATATCTATGGTATCCGTGGCTTGCGCGTGGCAGCGACGAGAGGCAGTACAACTGGCCTGGCGTTGACTTGCCGGTGGGGTCGCTGATGCGTACTAAGTACGGCGAGTACCCGGAGTATCATACCTCTGGAGATAATTTGGATCTTGTGAGTGGGGAGGCCCTTGAGGATTCGCTACAGGTATATTTGACCTGTCTGGAGGCTCTAGAGCGCAACCGTACGTATCGGTGCACGACGTTGTGTGAGCCGCAGCTTGGGCGTCGTGGCTTGTACCCGAGTTTGGGCACGCGCGATGCGGGGCGGACTGTGCGTTTATACGTCGATGTGTTGGCGTATTGCGACGGAGACCACGATCTGCTTGCTGTAGCTGAGCGTGTTGATGTGCCGATATGGAGCCTGTATCCTATTGTGGAGCGTCTTGTTACTGAAGGTTTGCTTGAGGAGGTTGGACCGTGAGCTTGTTTGTGTCGGAGCAGACGTTGTTGGGTGGTTTTCAGGGGGCTTTTAGAGCCTTGGGTGCGGGCCCTGTGCTCGTGCATTCAGATTTGTTTCAGGTGGGGATGCCTGCGGAGTGTTCAGGCAAAGAAGCGATTTGCCGCAGATACAGCGAGGTTTTGCACGCTGTTGTTGGGCAGCGCTGTGTGCTTTTTCCTACGTTTAACTACAGTTTCTGCAGTCGGGGAGTCTATGATGTGCAGGGCAGCCCCAGTGAGGTAGGTGTCTTTAGCGAGTATCTGCGTCAGCGATATCCACGTTGTCGCACGCGGACTCCAGTGTTTAATTTCTGTGTATTGAACAACGATGGATTTAGCCTAGAACCGGCTGACAACTGCTTTGGAACGGCATCGACTTTCGGTGAGCTAGTGCAGAAAAACGGATGGATCCTATTTCTTGGAGCGCCGTTTTCTAGCAACACGTTCATCCATCATATCGAGGAGCTTGCGGAGATAACGTATCGTCGACATATGGTTTTTACGGGTAAGATTATCGATGGGATGTATGAGCGACCTGTTGAGCTAACTTATCGTGTGCGGCCACTCGGTGATGCTGTTGTATATGACTGGGATAGGCTTGAGCGCGATCTTGACCACCAGGGCTTGCTGTGGCGTGGCGTGGTAGGGAATGCGTCGTGTGTGGCATTTCGAGCGCGTGCGGTCTTAGACTATTGGCTGGAGCGCCTTAAATACAACGAGCGCTTCTTGCTGACACCATAGGTTAGTAACCCTTTTGATCCGAAGCAACCATGGGCTCCATGGTTTCTTTTTGTCGCGTGGCAATGAGCCGTTGACATGGGGTGTTTTTGCTATCATGATATATCTAAAGATTTTAGGTGCTTGAATGAATATGGAGTCTGTCGTATAATGCTCTTCCTGTCTGTGTTTAAAGCATTTAGGATGAGTTTATGTATCGATTTATGTCCTTTTTCATGTTGGCACTAGTAAGTGCTGTTCCGATGCTACAAGGGGGAGAGATGGCAGATTCTAAAGGTACAGTTGTGATCATGTTAGGGCCTCCAGGCTCGGGCAAAGGCACGCAAGCTGTGCAATTGAGTGAGCAGTTTAAGCTTCCTCATATTTCCACGGGAGATCTCTTCCGCCACCATAAGAAGCATGACACGGAGCTAGGTCGTAAGGCCGCCGCCTATTCCGAGGCCGGCGAGCTTGTTCCTGATGCTCTTGTCATCGACATGCTGGGTGAGCGTGTGGCGCAGCCCGACTGCGACGCAGGCTACATTTTGGATGGGTTCCCACGCACACTCAATCAAGCAGTGGCTTTTGGCAAGGAGATCTTGGGATCTCACGAGCTTGTTGTGCTGAATCTTGACGTAGAATATGACGTGGTCACTGAGCGCTTAGGTGGACGGCTGACATGCACACAGTGCGGACATCCGTTCCACAAGCTTTTCAATAAGCCTGTGCGTGAAGGCATCTGTGATGAGTGTGGCGGTGCGCTGACGCAGCGCAAGGATGACACTGAGGATGTGATTCGCAATCGTCTTAGAGTGTACGACACACAAACGAAGCCGCTGATCCAGTACTATCAGGATCTTGGTGTTCTTAACAGTGTCGATGCTGGTAAAGACAAGCAGAGCATCTTCACAGAACTTACTGGTACTATCAAAGCCGCGCGTCGCGTTTCGAATCACGGCTAGGTTTCAGTTGCCACAGAGGATAGACTCTGTGGCACCTTCCTACCTTTTTTCTGACATTTTCTTCAATTCATTTTTATGGGCGTCCACGTACCTTGCGAGCATGTTGCGCGAATAGATGTGCGCAAGTTTTAGGTCTCCCACAGTTCGCAGCCCCATGGCGTCGAGGCTCTCTTGCGCTGACACAGTAAGCTGAGCGATGTGGTTGGCGCGCTCCTGATCGTTGTGCAGGGATGCATCTAGCTCCAACTGCGTGCGCGATTCTATTGCAGGCAGCAGCCCAAGTTCCCAGTAGTCTTGTACATACCACGCGGAGAATGCTGTGAGCCCTTCAATGGAGGGGTCGTCGTCGGTCAAGATGTTGTCGGCGAGCTGAGGGATATCTGGATCACCAAACACGGCATTGAGGCGTGCTTCGAGCTTAGAGTAGAGTGCCGTTGCCCTTCGGTGCGCTGTTGCAGGGACTCCGATGGCAAACTGTAGGTAGCGCAGCCAGTTTTCTTTAATCTGCGTATAGCGGTCGATGAGGTCTTCCCGTTCGGAGTTCCACGCCAGCGCCAGCGCCAACGAGACAGTGTCTAGATGCTCATTAAAAAAAGCGGAGACAGTGGAAATTTGATTTAGAAAACGGTCGATGTCGTGCTGACGCACACGCGTCACATCGTAGGAGTCGATCTCGCCATCTAAAGCATTCATGGTGTCGGCGTGCTTTTCCGATAGATGATGTAGCTCGTGAAGCATTAACGTCAGATGGTGTTGTAGCCCTTCGCTTCCTGCCAAATCCTTGAGCACTTGTAGCTGCAGATCAGAGCACGCATGCAGGGTCTCCATAAACACTTGAGGGGAAAGTCCTACCAAAATAGCTTGCATTTTGTCGCGTTGGGGTGTGCTTCGGCCTGCACACAGCTCCAATAGCTCCAGCATCTGGTCTGTGTTGAGCGCCGAGCCAACAACTTCGAGCTGCGGCTTGGTCTCGATGCCACGCAAAAGGGCGCGCAGCTTGGCGCGCCAGTGGGTGTCGTTACCTAAAACAAGCTGGGGCACTAAAGTGCGGATGCTCTCGGTGTCATAGCCCTGACAGCAACTCTGTAATTGCTTGGCTGTTATACTTAGTGCACTTCGTACTGTTTCTTCTGGGGACACTGCCACCGGATCTTTACCGTCCATGTGTTTATCCTTGTCTAGAGGCTATTCGAGTGCGGCGACTACGCCTCCATTTACCAATAGCATAGCAGGCATTTTGTCGCGGTTTTCTTGGTCTTGTATGCAACACTCGTGCCAACAAGCGCGCACGCGTCTGCAGGTAAACGGTGTAGGAGAAGAATATCTAGGGTGAATTATGAGTGTTTTATCAGTCGTTTATTAAGATGCCCGTGATTGCCCTCGGGATAAAAAACTCGTGCTTTGCTATAGATAAGCCTAGAGAGCATCGCATTTGATTGCGGAGGGTACTGTGGCGACAGTTTTGGTCATCGATGATGAAGAGATCTATGTTGAGCTGTTGAAGCGCTGGCTTCAGGAGGGAGGCCACGATCCTGTTTGTGCTAGCTGTTGTGAAGATGGTTGGAGTTTACTGCACAAAGAGGAGGTAGACGTTGTCCTCCTTGATGTCCGCATGCCGGGTATGTCGGGTATGGAGTTCCTGAAACGTATTAAGGAAGATCCAAAATTGCAGCACATACCAGTGATTATGCAGACGGCTGTAGTGAGCACGGCTAAGATTATTCAGGGCATTAAGCTCGGCGTGTATTACTATCTTGTGAAGCCTTTTGAAGAAGCTTTGCTCCTGTCTATTGTATCGGCGGCAATCGAGGAGATAAAGCTCCGTGCTGACATGTCTGAGACGCTCCTGCAGGACATCGCGGCGTTGCGTCTTATGAAGAAGGGGCGCTTTCTTTTTCGCACTCTTGAAGAGGCTAAGAGTTTGGCTCAGCTAATTGCCCATCCTTTGGGGGACTCTACCCAGATGGCGACGAGTATTGCGGAGATTCTCATTAATGCCGTTGAGCACGGTAATTTGGGAATTAGCTATGAGGAGAAAAGTCGCCTGATGCAGGAGGGAGAGTGGCACGCAGAAGTGGCTCGCCGCCTTGACTTAGAGGAAAATCGCGGGCGTTATGCGATGCTATCGGTGGAAAACAGAGGCGAGAGCCTACATGTAACGATCGAAGATAGCGGTAAGGGTTTTGGCTGGGAGCCTTTCCTTGATTTCTCAGCCGAGAGGATGGCAGATCCAAACGGTCGCGGCATTGCTATGGCGCGTTCGATGCTGCCGAATCTTGCCTATCATGGACGTGGAAACAAAGTGACTTTTTCTTTAAGCCTAAAAGGAGCGCCATCGATCGAGTCGGTGCGGGTCCCAGAGCCGTCACCTGTGGGCTAAGGCGTTGTCACAGGCTGCTTGATAGCGTCATCGACGTTGTCGAATACTTCAAACATCTGATCGGCACCTACAAGTTGAAACAGGCTGCGGACTCGCTCGTTTAGGCCTGTCACACGGAAGGTGCCGCCCTTACTGTCCATGTTGCTGCGGATTGGGTAGAGGGTAGCGATACCTGTCGAATCCATGTATGAGACCTGTTGTAGGTCGAGCACGATATGTTGGTGCTTAGCGGTAAGTTCGTTGAAAAGACTCCGGAGGTCGCCCGCTGTGCGGACGTCTAGTGCGACGAAGTCGGGTTTAACCACACAAAAATTTTCTTGATGCGTAACGTCAATGGACATGATTTCCCTCGCGGAATGGAGTTCATCCTCTTCTACACGTCAAGGTAATACAAATAGTTTATTCCAGCAAGGGTCGCCGTAAAACCTGGCCTTTCCTATTCATTTGTAGACATAGCTCAGCACAAAAAAACCTTCTTAAAGGTATAATTAAACTATTAATTAATAATAGTGTTAAAATGTAGTTATATTAGTATAGTTCAATAAGAGTTTAATTATGCCTGGTTTAGATTATATAGGCCCGAGTGATTATCAGCCGAGTGCTTCCTCGTCTAGCGATCAGTTGCCGAAACCCGTTTCGACCTCCATGAGTCGAGATGTTTGGGCAAAGCAACTTTCGGCAGGGAGGGATATAGAGCTGCCTATTGGGGGCATCGAAGAATTCGATGTCGATGATCGGGTCATGGATCTCTTTGTCGATATTTCCAAGCACGTGAAGCACCTTAATGAAGTGACTAGAAGCTACGACACAGAGTCTCGGATGGGAGATGTCGAACCAATTGTTGGGGACGTGCTTCAGCTCGTTCAACTGGCGGACCAAGGTGTAGACGATGCGTTAGAGCTGCTGCGTGATCCGCATTTTCTGGAGGCTGTACGTGATGCGGGCGTCAATTTGGACGCCTTGGATGAGATGGCTCCCGTTCTTCAGGCGCGCGGCATTTTGCCTCCGGACGACATTCGACAAGCTTTGGAGGAGGTAGAGGCGGAGCTAGACTTGTTACGTGAACAGGGGACAGACGATGCCTTTGTTGCAGGGCGTATGAAGGATTTGATGGAGGTGCAGTACTGCTTGCGCAAGGGGGATCCCACCCAGGTGCGTGCGGCCTTAGTTAAGCATCAGGAAAGTACGGTGAAGGGTATCGAGGCCTCTCTTCAGGGGTTGAAACAGGCGAAAACTCAGGCTGCGATAGCGAGTATGACATCGGATCTTATGAGAGGGGTGATGACTGGGGTAGAAGGAGGGAATTTGTTGTTAAGTAGCTTTGAGACAAACATCGCCAATCAGCCGGGTCTTGGGGCGGGCCTTGCTGAGGTCGGTGTGGGTCTTGAAGTGGTGTCGATGATCACAAACCTGGTGGCGTTATCGAAGAAGTACCCTGCGATACAGGCCTTGAAGGCGGAGTTTGTCGCGAATATTGCTGCGGAAAAGCAGCTGGAGCTACAGGTTCAGATGTTAGAAAAGAGTGATCCAGATAGTGCTGAGTTGAAAGCTCTCCAGGCGACGTTGTCGAAGCAAAAGGCGGCAAACCGGCAGTTGGAGAAGGTTGTATTTCAGCGTTCAAGAGATTTAACTTTTCAGAGTATTTCGGCGGGTGGCGCAGCTTATACCGAGTTGATGAAGGTTTTGGGGAATATCAAGTCCATACACTCACAAGCGGCGGCAGCCCAGCATTTGGGTGGTGTTGTGCTTAGTAGTGTGACTATGGGGAATGCAACCGAAAATACGATTGATGCCGTGCGGAAGCTTATGAATATTGGCAAGCAAGCAGATGCGGTGGAGGAGCAGCTCAAGGAGATTGCTACTTGGGATGCTGATGCGGAAGACTGGATTCCTAACAACTCTGATGATGCCAATGTTGTTGCCGCTTTGGATATGCGAATTGAGTATTTGAGACAGATAAAGACTATCGAATATCAGGGGAAAATACTGGCATGTGCTCTTGATTTCACGAGAGGAGGGACTGGCGTTGTCAGTGCTGCTGCCAAACTTTTGGCGTTGAAAGGGGCTATTTTTACAGCAATAGGCCCCGTTGGACTGACGCTTTTAGGCGGGGCTTTCGCAGCTAGAGGGATGTATTATTTTTCGGCCAACACCTCGGTGTTTGTAGGCTCTATTCGGCAGATGCCCACCAGCAGAAGATTGAAGAGCGTTTCTAAGGAGTTCACCGAGGCTCTCCGACCTCAACAGCAAGCTGTGCGAGGACTCGAGAGAGCTAGGCGTAGTAAGCGGTATAAAGCTTGGGGGGTGAGTCGGCGTTGGCAGCTGCAAGAGGTTGATAAGCTCGGCCATGCCAGTGGTGGTCGTTTGAAAGAGATGCGTGACATCTATAGAGGTGTTGCGGAGAGGGCGCTTGGAAAAGAGTGGCGCGCACAAGGATGGACACAGAGCCGTGATGCTAGGTATCTACATGTGGTGGAAAGAACACGTCATGTACCTATGGACAGTATGTTGACACGTGAGGAAAGAGAGGCTTTCACTGAGTTACGTGAGGCTGCAAGTGATCCCGACAGTCCAAATCCGGAAGCTGTCCAAAAAGCTCTACAGAGCTTTCTTCAGACACGGGTTAAATCTCTGGGGGAAGGATGGAAGCTAGAGGTGGGGGATGACAATAGCTACTCAGTAGTTACGACGGAGCATTTGGATTTGCGGAAGCTTCGCAGTGGTGCAGAAGTAGAACGGACGGAGCAGCTCACTGTTGAAACGAAGCCATTGATGCAGGAGATTCGCCGTTTGAATACTGTAAAGAAGGCGCAGTCGCGAATTCTGCGGCCCCACCGGCGTGCGGTGCGCAAGGAGACCAAGACAGCGATGGATCGCGCTCTTCCATTGGCCAAGAAAAAAATGCTCCTTATGAACAAGCTGGCCGACGCGCGTCGCCAAACGGCCCAGAAGGCTGAAGCAGAGCAGCTGGGGGCAACGCGCCAGGATATGCGTGAGATGCGCCAGTCATTAGTAAATGACTTTAAGAAAAATCCAAGAATTAAAGAGTCCTTTGCCAAATTCTTCGAAGAGCACCCAGAGTGTGGCATCAGTGCTGGACAATTTGCTCACGATCCCATCGAGGCCGTGATGACCTACATGTTTTCGTAGTATCCCATCTACCTTTTTGGTTCGAGCCTAGTAAATGTGCGGTTTTCCGGTTTTAGATTTTCGCGCAGGAACTGTGAAATTGTCTCAGATGTGCAGCACGTCGGATTCTGGCACGTTTCGACGGCGTGGCTGACATCCCATCCCCAAAGTGCATAGTTTGCCATTAGAGATAGCCAATAGGTGTTGGTTTGCAGCCAGAATTCTTCATTGCGTGACTGTAGGGTGCGTACGGCTTCCATCTCTTCGGGTGTTGGACCTTTTTCCATTAGGGACTGAATCTCTTCAATAATAATGTTGTGCAGGCGGTCGGTCTTCCCGCGGATACATCCGAACTGGAAGCTGAGCCATATGGAGTCGCTGTGCGGGAAAAATGGCATTTCGTAGGCGACGTCGATCCCTTGGGTGGAGCCAACTTCTGCGCGAAAGCGATTGCGTAGTCGTACCTCAAGCACTTGGGAGGTCGCTTCGATTTTATGGAGAGCATCGCAGCTTTTGTCGGTGCATAGAGGGAGTGTGAGTCTTGCGAGGCATTCACTGTGGTGGGGAGAACGGAGTGTTTTAGTGGCGACTCCGTCAGGAATAGGCAGTGGGGGAGGGGTTGTCACGGAGTGAGAGCGGGGTTTTAGGGAGATGGAACCGAGGTGTTGTTCGACCAGCTTAGATGTCGCGGCGACATCGAAGTTTCCGATAACGATGAAGGTCCAGCCTTCCGTGGGAAGGAAATGTTCTTGATAGAACTTTCGTGCTGTATCGAAGTCGAAGGCATCCAAATCTTCCGTTGTTACCGCTTGCAGAATAGGGAGATCTGCAGATGTTAGCGAGCGTACGGTGTCGTCGAACCATGTTTCCGGGTCTTGATGACGATGGCTAAGGCTATCGGCTAAGCGAGTCTTCATTAATGGGGCAGCAGCGGGGTCGAGGCGTGGCTGAGAAAGGAAGAGAGTTAGAAGTTCAAGTAGCTCGCTGGCTTTCCATACTGGAGATGTTGCAATAATATCGCGGTAAAACGGATGGATCGCTAGGCGCAGATCTATAGAGTGCTTAAAGAGATGTTCGGATAGCTCTTCGCCATTATAGGGTCCCACACCTGATTCTATTGCAAGGGGAGCTGCGAGTTTACCGCTTGCTAGGGCATCGTTGGGGAGAGCTGCATAGCCTCCGGGAGCGACGGCGCGAACACGCAGCGTGTTTTCGCTGAATTTCGTGGGTTTGAGCTGAACTGTGATGCCGTTTCGGAGGTGGAGCTCCGTGATACCGACAGTATTAAGCCGATTTTGTTGCACGCGGGTCTGCGTGTTGTGCGCGGTAGCTGAGTATTGCGCGTAGATAGGGCTGTGCGCTGGCGCAGTGCCAACAACGCATGCCGCTAGGGCCACCCATGTGGCCACGGAATTACGGATCATAAATGTACCACCTTGTACCTACCAAACTGGCGGTAAGTGATACCATAAGTCGTTCTTTTTAGGCAATTTACGATTTTCTGTAAAAATAGGCCAAATATTAGCCTGTTGACTTAAAGGCGCTTACACAGCTATGATATTGCTATTCCCACGCCCAGGTGGTGGAATTGGTAGACACGCCAGATTTAGGTTCTGGTGCAGTAATGTGTGGAGGTTCGAGTCCTCTCCTGGGCATTTTCTCTTTTTTCCCTTTCCCATTTTATAGATTCATCTTTCAGTACTGTCGGTCTATCAGTGTATAGCTGTGTGGGTTTGCACTCGATTTTTGACATGTCTGTCATAAAATACAGTATGTTAAAGCCTTAGACTACCGAATTGACGGATAGTCATGCAGGACATTTGGGTTTCCCTCATGGGGCCTGGAGGGCCATCTTATGATAGCCTCGCCCTTGAAGGTGGGGTGAAGTGGAATATGAATTTGAGCCATATCGAGAGTGTAAGGAAATGGCCGTGACTTCGCGTTCTATACATAAGACACTAATAATCAGATACATGTGCTATAGGGAATCTACGTATTTAAGCATTAGCGAATTAAGAAGCATTTCGAGTTTACTCCTTTATTTTTTTACACCCTCGTAAGGTCGGCTCATAGCTCACAGATACTCATGAACCGCTTATGGAGCCACGAGTCGGCCTTACTAGAGTGTAAAGAAATAGGACGAACGCCCATTTTTGAAGCCCGGAGGGCTGACAAGGTGTATAGCCCCGGGCGCCAGCCCGTGGTAGGCGTAGAAGAGGATTTTGAGCTCTGCAGAGAGTGTAAAGAAATCCCGAGATCGATTGCGAAATCGTTGATTTTTCATGAGACCCGAAGGGGCGACTCATTGTAGCCCCACCCGGGAGGGTGGGGTAGAGCGCGGTAGTAACCTGAGGCCTGTAGAGAGTGTAAAGAAATGCAACGTTACCTTTTTTAGGCCCGAAGGGCTGTAACCTGCATAGCCTGGGGCGTAGCCCCAGGTAGGCTAATTAAGCTTTTGAGCGCT
>JAJFMA010000035.1 GCA_021772415.1 Chlamydiota bacterium | reverse complement strand
CAAAATACACTCTGAGCGCTGTAAGTGCGACACATCCATGCGAAACATGTGTCGCACTTACAGCGCTCAAAAGCTTAATTAGCCTACCTGGGGCTACGCCCCAGGCTATGCAGGTTACAGCCCTTCGGGCCTAAAAAAGGTAACGTTGCATTTCTTTACACTCTCGTTGGGGCTCAAGTTCATGTTTCACTTTACCCCACCCTCACGGGTGGGGCTATCCTAAGACGGCCCTTCGGGCCTCATGAGAATATATATGCAGGTTACAGCCCTTCGGGCTCAAAAAAAGATGAACGTTGCAGTTCTTTACACTCTGATCTGAACTCTGCGGCTTCTGTGGTGAACCTCTAATCACAGCCGTTACCCCTCGCTACGCTTTTTGTAGGCATCCCACGCGGCTTCGCGGTAGCGCTGTGCTGTTGCTGCGGGGTCTTCGGATTGATAGACACCACGTCCGACTATCACAACATCGTTGCCCTGCTCCAAGATAGCTTTCTCGGGAGTGCGGTACTGCTGTCCTTGGCCGTCTGTGCCTTCCTGGAGTTGTACTCCTGGGGTAATATGCAGCAGGCCTGGATCGTCGCTGAGACGCTCCTGGCAGATGAATCCCATCACAAATTCGGGGTAGCGCTTAGCCATCTCTGTGGCGGCTTTGGTGTACTCTCCTTTGGCTAAAGCCCCTTTGCTGCTCATCTGTGCCACAAGGAGAAGGCCATTCCCAAAGGGACGCCCTTCTTCCGCTAGCGATTCAATCACTCCAGGACCTGGGACGGGATGGGCGTTGGTAATTTTAGCCCATTTCGCAATGTGGTATACACCTCCGCGGTACTGCTCGCGCGCCACACTTCCGATGTCACCGAACTTGCGGTCTTCGAAAAGGATGAAGTTGTGTTTGGCAGCAAGTTCTTCCAAGCGTGTGATGACTTTTGGGGTATAGTCCGAAAGCATGTCGATGTGCGTTTTCAAGATACAGATATGAGGCCCTACGGCATCGGCGATTTCTAGGAACTGCCGCGATAAGGTCACGTCGGGGTTGACAGCGAGATTAGTCTGCTTGCTTTCCATAAGGGTAAAGAGTTCACGCCCTACGGAGTTGCCAGATTTCTGTGCCCGCTCAGCAAAAGTTCTGGGTTGTGCAAGAGTTTGATTAGACATCGGCTGTCTCCTTCTTCGGGGTAAACTGGTTACTCTGAATAAACGCGAGCGCTTGTTCGAGTTGTGATTTATCGATACTGCTATCGTTCTGTAGGCTTTCTAGCAGCTCTGTCATAGTGATCACAGAGTGAAAATGCAAGCCTTTAGCTTCAACAGTTTGGCGACCGCCCTGTTCGCGATCTAGGAAGACGACAACATCATGTACTTTCAACCCTACATCTTGGACGGGAACTACCGTCTCGAAGATACTCGCACCGCTGGTGATAAGATCTTCAACAATTAAGCATTTCTGCCCGGGGATGGCGACCCCTTCGATGGTCTTCTTGATGCCGTGATCTTTGACTTCGCGGCGCCGCATGACCATGGGCACATCATGCTCCAGAGACATCTGTGTTGCGATCGGCAGTGCTGTGTAGGGAACACCGCAGATAACATCGAAGTCCGCACTCTGCACCGTCTGCCACATCGCGTCTCCGATACCCTTGAGAAGCTTGGGGCTCGAGATAATCAGGCGCAGGTCGATGTAGAACGGCGACATAATCCCACTTTTGAGTTTGAAGTTGCCGAATTTGACACTTCCGATCTTTACAAGCTGTTGTACGATTTCATCCCGGTGCATTCTAGCTCTCCGTTGTTTGGTGAGTGTTGTGCCAGCGCATGGCTAGGTAGGGGTCCCACATCATTCCTGTCGCCGTCATCGCGATGTCAGCTCCAGCATCTAAAAAGGCGTCAAAGTGTTGTTCTAGGGTGATGCCTCCGCAACCTAGCAGGGCGAGACCAAGTTTTTCTTCATCAATGATGTTGCGTGCTGTCTTCACGTAGTTCAGAGCGTGCTCGCGGATGGCTCCTCCACAAACCCCTGCTACTGGCCTGTCAGGCCCTAAGGCGGGGCCTCCTAAGGTGTCCACAATTTTCATGGGGATGGTGTTGAGGCCACACAGACCACGCAATCCCGCGCGTGTGGCGGCTAGCAAGATCTCCCGCATCTTTGTCGCCGTTGGAAACACGCCAGTCTTAAGAACTACAGGCAGTTGGCAGGTTTTTGCGACGGCGCCTCCAATTTTGGTGACGGCTTCTTCGGAAGTAAAGAGACTCCCCTCGCCTGCAGACAGATTCGGGCAGGATAGGTTGATCTCGATTACATGAGCGCCGGATTCTTCAGCAAGAACGGCAGCGCGTGTGTAGTCTTCGGCGAGGGCATCGAGGCTGTCTCCGCTACCGAATGCCGAAACGATAAGAACCTGCCCTTCGCTAAGGCTTTCTCGTGCTGCGCGAATGTCGGTACGTAGGAAATCTGGGTCTCTTGAGGGATTACCGAAACTGTTAGTGATGGTGAGATCTGCGAGGTCTTGTTGAGGCTCGGCAATTTGTCGTCCGATAAACCTGCAGTCTTCTTGTTGACGTGCCTCAACGAACACCACGTTGGGCACTGGGTGGCTTGCATGGGCACGTGGGCGCATTGTTTTGTAGGCGACGACATCGAATCCCATCTTTGCTGCGAAGGCAACCCATTTGGCGTTGAGTAGAGGCCCTGCTGGAATACCTAGGGGTGATCTGAGTTTGTAGCCTAAAAAGTCGTGCGTAGCTTTGGATTTTGGGCGTTGTGGGTAGTCGCCATCGAAGTTGGGGCCAAGGTCAGCGTTCTCTTGGTAGCTGCTATTGATACGGTAGCAGGATCGATGTGCCACTGTGGGTAGATCTAGTGTGTGATGAGGCATTCTTTGGCTCCAATTTCGATGTACTTACCTTGTAAAATCATTGCTACGGGCCATCCTGTTAGGGTCATTCCGGCGTATGGCGACCACCCGCATTTGGTTTCGAGATCTTCGTCTTTAACAGTACGTACTAGGTTTCGGTCTACAAGTACCCAATCGTCTGAAGCAGGCAGAGCGAAGATGCTTTCAATATTGTCGTGGGTCAGCTGCACAAGGCGCTTCAGGGACAACTGCCCTTGGTGACACGCATCGAGGAGCAGGGGAAGGGTCAGCTCAACCCCTGCAATCCCTGCAGGCGCTGACGTATAGGGCTGCTTTTTTTCCTCTTGAGTATGTGGGGCGTGGTCGCTTCCGATCATATCTACAGTTCCGTCAGCGATCGCTTCCCAAAGGGCTTTCCTGTCGGTGGCATCACGTAAGGGTGGGTTGACCTTCACATGATTTCCCCATTTTGCGTACGCCGACGTATCCAGGAATAGGTGATGGGGTGTGGCTTCAACAAAGACATCAACGCCTCGTGCTTTGGCAGAACGTAGTAGCTTTAGTTCCTGCGCACTGCTCACATGAAGAACACATAGCTTGGTACCGTGACGTTCTGCTAGTGCGATAGCCTTAGTCACTGCTACTGCTGCTGCCTCGGGGTTACGGATACGCGAGTGCACGTCGGGTTGCGTTTCACTGGCGAGTTGTCTGCTGCGTGCTTGAACCATAGCTTCGTCTTCTGCGTGCACTGACACGACAAGTCCCTGTTTGGCAGCACGTGTAAACACCTCATCGAGGCTTACGTCATCGTCAACAAGCAGTGTTCCGGTACTTGAACCCATAAACACTTTAATACCGACGGCGTGGTCAGGGGCAGCATCGATTTCATGGAGATGCCCATGCTCCGCTCCTAAGTATAGGCCGTATTGCAGAGGTATTCCCACCTCTGCCAGCTGCCTATCTATGATGGCGCGTTTACTCTGCAGCGCCGATACGCTCGTGCAGTTTGGTGTGTTGTTGGGCATGTCGAAGACCATCGACACACCTCCGGCGATAGCAGCTTTGGCAGCGCTGCGCCAGTCTTCTTTGTACTCAGCGCCAGGTACTCGGAAATGCACGTGAGGATCAATGCGAGCCGGTAGCAGTGTCAGCCCATTAGCATCGATTCTTTGGCTTGTCTCGGACTCTATCTGTATAGAACGCTTGGATCCATCTAGTGTTTCGACATCGACGATCTCAATCATAATATTCCCTATAGGCTGTACTGTGCAATTTCGTCATGTAAAAAGGCCTTCTCACAGTAGCAGCACTGGAGGCGGATTTTCTTGCGATGCGTCCGCACCTGAAACCGGCTCTCAGTGCTTCCGTGATTGCTGATACAGCTCCTGTTAGGGCAGACGAGCACTCCAGAGATATGCTCTGGCAGAGACACACGCTTTTTGGAGCTTACCCGGTAATTTTGAACGCAACACACTGTTGTCGTTGGAGCGAAGACAGCAATCCTTCCAACGGCATCTGCCGGCATCTGCCATCCCTCGACTTTGATGACATCTTTACTCCCCATAGAGGCACTGGGAAGGCGCATCCCTACTGTGACGGAGCCGTGGTGTTGCACGAGCCCAAGGAGTTTAAGTAGCCGCACGGCCATTCCAGGAGTGATATGGTCGAGCACCGTCCCGTTTTCAATATCTCCAACGGCGAGCATTTCGGGTGTTTCCAAGATCTCTTGTGTCATGTGCAGCGTCACCTCGCGTTTAGACGATTCCTAAAACCAAACTCAATATAGCCTGACGTACAGGCACACCGTTTGCGGCCTGTTTAAAATACAGTGCGTGTGGTGTCTTGTCTATTTCAGGAGCGATCTCCCACACGCGTGGCAGTGGATGCATCACGCAGAGGGCCTCTTGTGCCGCAGCAAGATGGTCTGCTGTCAGCGTAAACTGATGCTGAAGTAGGCGTTCATCGATATCTTCAGATAGGCGCTCACGTTGCAGACGTGTCATGTAGAGCACATCGGCTTTGCCAACAACCTCATCAAGGGTATTGTGGAAGGAAAAGAGGATGCTGCGCATCTTCAAATCGTCGATGAGCTCCTGGGGCAAAGTTAGGCTTTTTGGCCCTACAAAGAACATGCGCACACCGAAGTGGGCACTGGCTTGAACGAGAGAGTGGACAGTTCTTCCGTATTTGAGGTCTCCAACAAAGGCGATACTTAGATTCTCTAGGCGCCCGTGATGCTCTCTGATGGTGAAGAGATCCAGCAGCGTTTGGGTCGGGTGCTGGTTGGCGCCGTCGCCACCATTGATAACGGGCGTGTTTGTTGCCTCTGCGGCTTCTCGAGCCGCGCCCTCCAGTGGATGCCTAAGAACGATAGCGTCGGCATACTCTCCGATGACGCGCATACCATCACTAAGGGTTTCCCCCTTGCTCGCTGAGGTGCTGGCGGCTTCGGAGAAGCCTATCACTTGGCCACCAAGGCGATGCATAGCGGACTCGAAGCTGAGACGTGTACGCGTCGACGGCTCAAAAAAGCAGCTAGCCATCAGCTTACCGGCAAGTAGTTGCGTTTGAGGCTTGCTTTTGAGTTCGGCGGCATAGTCAAGGATCGTCATTATGTCTTCGACACTGAGGTCACGCATACTCACGATATTGCGACCACGAAAGGCTGCACGTGTATCAATGGTGGTAGGCATAGTTTTCTCGTCTCCCGTAATCTTGCCAGGCCTTAATTTCGCTGTGTGGCAGGTCTACTCCTGCCAAGCACTGAAGGAAGGTCTGAGCAATTTGAAGGTTAGTGATAAGGGGGATGTTGTGATCAATAGCCAGACGACGGATCACATATCCGTCGGTGCGCACGCGGCTGCTGCCGTTGCGGGGGATGTTAATGATCACATCAACGCCCTGGTTTTCGATTAATGATGTAGTGTTCGGTTCAAGGTGCTCACTCGCCTTGTAGCGGAAGCGCGCTCCCACACCGTGCTGAGCGAGGAAGTCCTGAGTGCCTTCGGTGGCAAATAGCTGCCATCCTGCGGCTTCTAGAGCTTTCAAACAGGGCAGCAGTTTAGCTTTTTTGTTTCCTCCAATACTCACTAACATTCTTTTGCCGGTAAGTGATAGCCCGGACGCTAGCCACGAGCGCAAGAAGGCTGTATGGAGGTCTTCGCCGATGCAGGCGACCTCCCCTGTCGATGCCATCTCGACCTGTGCTACGGGGTTGGCACCTTTGAGGCGTTGATAGGAGAATTGAGGCGTCTTAACCCCTACCCAGTCCAGCTCAAGGGTTTCATAGGCAACATCGGACGCTTGTCCAAAGAGGGCGCTGACGGCGAGGTCGATGAAGTTATGGCGTGTGACCTTCGAGACAAAAGGGAAGGATCGCGAAGAGCGGACATTACACTCAATGACTTTGATGCTGTTGTTTTTAGCGATAAATTGGATGTTAAAGGGTCCAGAAATCTTCAACGCCCCCACAATCTGCCGTGTAATGCGTTTGGTGCGGCGTATCGTCTCAAGGTACAGACGCTGTGGCGGGAGCACCACAGTAGCGTCTCCCGAGTGGACGCCGGCATTCTCCACGTGCTCAGTGATGGCTTCGATGACAACTTCACCATTTTGGGCGACACCATCGATTTCGAGCTCTTTGCCATCTTGAATGAATGCCGACACAACGACAGGCTGCCCACGAGAGACCCGAACGGCATCGCCAAGATACTGCTCGAGTTCGGAGTCGCTGTAGACGACACTCATCGCTGCTCCAGACAACACGTAGGAGGGACGCACAAGTACGGGGTAGCCAACTTTGTGAGCGAAAGCCCGGACCTGTTCGAGGCTGCGCGCTTCCTGCCATTCGGGTTGGTCGATGCCAAGCTCTCCGAGTAGCGACGAGAAGGTGCGTCGATTTTCTGCTCTGTCGACGTCACGTGCCGAGGTCCCTAGTAGTGGATATCCAGCCTTATCTAAATCTATAATGAGGTTATTGGCGACCTGTCCCCCTACGCATGCAATCACCCCTTTAGGGCTCTCGAAGTCCAATATGTCGCGGACACGTTCTGCTGTAAGTTCTTCGAAGTACAGACGTTCGGACTCGTCGAAATCCGTCGAGACTGTCTCGGGATTCGAATTAATCATGACTGTGCTTTCACCGCGATGACGTAGGCTTTTTAGGGCGTTGACAGCACACCAATCGAACTCTACTGAGGACCCAATACTGTAGGGGCCTGATCCCAACACTACCACGGGTGAGGTATCACGGGTGGTTACGTCATGTTCACAGCCGTGATATGTCGTATAGAGGTAGTTGGTCTGAGCAGCAAACTCCCCCGCCAAGGTATCGATTTGTTTGATCCATGGTGTGATACCTTCCTGGAGACGCTGAGAACGCACCTCCTCCTCGTCCACACCTGTTAGGCGTGCAAGAGCGACATCGGAGAAGCCCATGCGCTTGGCATGGTGGAGAGCTTTGGGCTCCATCGTGGAACCGGAGATTTCATTCTCTAGTTTTGCAATGGAAGCTATCTGTTCCAAAAACCACATATCTATCTGAGACAACTCATGGGCTCGCAGTGTAGTGCCTCCTTTCAAGAAGAACTGATAGAGAGCAAAGACGCGTCTATCCGTAGCACGCGTGATCTCTTCCTCGATGTCATCGATAACGTTGGTATAACCACCTAGGCCGTCAGCACCGATATTGAGCATCCTCACAGCTTTCTGAAGGGCTTCGGGAAGGCTTCGACCTATGGCCATTACCTCGCCGACACTTTTCATTTCGGAGCCAATTCTCCGGTCTGCAGTGCGGAATTTTTGGATATCCCAGCGTGGCATCTTCACGACGATGTAATCAAGGGCAGGTTCAAAGAACGCTGAGGTCTCTCCGGTGACACTATTGCGCAGCTCATGGAGCCTCAGACCCAAAGATAGCTTCGCGGCAACATAAGCCAGCGGGTACCCCGTTGCCTTTGACGCTAGCGCTGACGAACGTGATAGGCGCGCATTGACTTCGATAACGCGGTAATCCCCGCTCATGGGATCTAGGGCGTACTGGATATTGCACTCACCGACAATTCCAAGGTGAGACACAGTCTTGAGGGCGACCTCACGAAGGTAGTGGTAGTCACGATTCGAAAGTGTCTGTGACGGTGCCACAACGATACTTTCTCCCGTGTGGATGCCCATGGGATCGAGGTTCTCCATGTTGCAGACAGTGATGATATTACCGTCACAATCGCGGACAACCTCGTACTCCACCTCCTTCCACCCATGCAAGTACTCTTCCACCAGCACATGGGGTACATTAGCTAACGCTTCTCGAACGCGCTGTCGGAGCTCCACTTCGTCATCAACGCGCCCTGATCCCAGCCCTCCGAGAGAGAAACCTGAACGCATCATGATGGGATAGCCGATTTCAGATGCGGCTTCGACGGCGTCTTCGACGGTCTCAACAATCTTGCTTCGGCAGGTGTGGACATCGATTTCAGCAAGCGCGTCCTTGAAAAGAGCGCGATCTTCGGTGGTCTCAATCACATCAACAGGGGTCCCTAGGACACGCACACCACATTTTTCGAGGACACCGCACTTATCTAGTTCTAGACCTAGATTCAGAGCCGTCTGCCCTCCGAAGCCCAGCAGTATCCCGTCAGGCTTCTCTTGTTCAATGATACGTGTGACAGTAGCGACATCAAGGGGTTGCAGGTACACCCTGTCGGCAAGCCCGCTGTCCGTCTGCACTGTGGCAATGTTGGGATTCACAAGAACGGTCTCGATGCCTTCTTGTTTCAAGGCTTTGATGGCCTGTGATCCCGAGTAATCAAATTCTCCTGCCTGCCCAATGCGCAAGCCACCAGAGCCTAATATCAGTACTTTGCGTATCCCATCATCCATCAGTGATTACAAACTCGCGTTAAATCGTTCAAAAAACCACGTCGTATCCGTCGGGCCTGGGGCGGCCTCAGGATGAAACTGCATGGCATGCCACGGCATCGTGTTGTGGCTAATCCCTTCGACACTTCCGTCGTTGAGATTGCGGAAGCTGACACTCCACTCTTCTGGGAGCGATTCTTCCGCGATCGCATAGCCATGATTCTGGCTGGTGATATAGCAGCGGCCCGTTGCCAGCTCCTGGCAGGGCTGGTTGTGACCGCGGTGCCCATAGCGTAGCTTGTATGTCGATGCCCCAGCAGCCAAAGCCATGAGCTGTGCTCCCAAGCAGATACCGAAAATCGGTTTCTGCCTTTTCATCGCCTGCCGTAACACTGCTACCGCCGCTTCGACACGACTCGGGTCTCCCGGACCGTTAGAGACCATCACTCCGTCAAAAGGCTCGTCTGAATAGTCGTAGTCAAAAGGCACGCGACGCACGTTAATAGGATAGTGCCCCAAAGAACGCGCGATATTTTCCTTGCACCCACAGTCCACAAGAACAACATTCTTAGGGCCTTGACCTGCCTCTCGAACTTCTTTGACCGTCACTTCAGATGCTAGACAGCGACTGTTGGGATCGTCAAGGGCGCCACGAAGACTCTTATGAGGGCTAATAGCCCCCAACATCACGCCTGCATCACGCAAGCGCTTTGTTAGCGCGCGTGTGTCGACGCCCGATAAAAGTGGAATGTTCTCTGATGCAAGCCACTCCCCTAAAGAGCGCTCTCCAGTGCTATGACTCCATTGCTGACACAAATCGCTGACGATTACTCCGGCTACCTGAATGCGGTCGGACTCCCAGGTAGACGAGTCAGGGACACCGTAGTTTCCCATCAGAGGAAACGTAAATACCAAGATCTGTCCCGCATACGAAGGATCTGTCAATGACTCGACATATCCTGTCATGCCTGTGGTGAAGACCACCTCACCGCTGTGCTCAGCATCGATCTCACCTGAGATATCCCCAGTGAATGTACTTCCGTCTTGTAAGTGCAGATATGCCAACGTCATCGCTTCCACCAAAAAAAAGCCACCCCTGCTGGGGTGGCGTCAATCGATCAGTTTGTAAGAGTCCTGTGCAACACGTGCTCATTCCTTCCTATTTGTTGACGTCGACTATCAAACAAAAGGTTTTTGTACGCAACGCCAAAATCACTGATCACGGAAAAAGGGCGTGTGACATACGACGGATAAAAAAGGAACCAAAATAGCACAAACCCAATGTTTAGACACGGTAGAGGTAGACGGGCGTGTGGTAGATGTCGTCAGCGACAGCTTGCGCGAGGGGTTCCCATCCTGGAACGCCGAAGGTGTGCGTCAGCACCCATGTACCGGGTTTGAGTTCCTGTTCGAACTTAGTTTTAAGCCGCTCCATAGCTCCTGGATACAGATAGCACACGACAAGTCCGGCATCGGCAAGTGGAGCTTTGTAGAAGTTTTTGCGGTACACACGCATGTTGGGTAGCGCGGCACATTTGGATCGGGCGCTAAGCACTAGGTAGGGCAACGGAGAGATCTCATAGGCGACGACAGTATGCTTTGGATAGCGCTTGGCTAAAGGAAGAGCAAGCGCTCCCCATCCAGCTCCTAGCTCGTAGATAGTGCCTTCAAAAACGTCTGGCAACAGCGTGAGCAGGTGTTTACGCACCCGCGTAGAAGTTGGCACGGGACCTATCCCCCAACGCAAACTCCACAGCACCAAAGATGCGGCAGCGAGTGCTGTCGCTCCTAATATCCACGCCACTAACATTTGCTGATCAGCTCTTGAACACTATCGGTCATCATGAACCGGGGCGGCATCATCTGCCAACACCGGAAGTACGCTTACATCGTCTCCTGTCTTCCCGTCCGATGAAGAAGCTCCATTTCCAGCAGCAGATGGGAGCAAATGAGGGCTAGTAGGCGCCAAGACCGCAACACTAGCACTATCTCCACCTTCGCCGAAATCTAGTAGCAGAAGATCAGGGCAAACATCGCCCGCCTGACCAGGTTGAGGACCCTGCTGAGCTTCTCCTGAGCCCGCACCTTCCACAACTACCGGAACGGCAGGTTGTGTGCCCATGGGAGCCGGTAGGCCTAGCCAATCCCAAAATTCTTGGGGAGCTATAGGGCTTTTGTACCAAGCGGCAGGAACGTGTACGCTTAAAATTGGATCCCAAAATCCTTGAGCTTCCCCTCGGGGTGCCGGAATGACGTCATTGAGATAGCGCCAGAGATGCCCATGGAGCTTCACAATCAGGTCTTCAGTGTGCCTTGGCTGTAAAGAATCCCAACCCACCCGCGCGTCACCCCTTGCTGGAAGAGGTGTCAGTGGCGACGTGTTCGCTTCTATCTCACGATCCATAACTTTCAAGCCCTCTTCGGACTCGACAAAGCGTGACTTTGCGGTATCGAAGATGGGATTTACCACCTTGTATACATCTCTACCTTTCATATGCTCACAAATGGCGTCCATGTAGGTGCCATAGATCTCTTCAAAAGGACTGTTTACGCCAGCCCAATATTGCTGCGCAGCTAGGAAACAGCGATCCTCAGTTTGGTCGAGAACTCCATAAGCTTCGCGATCAAGCACCTTCCCTGATAGCGACTCAATTAACATCCGTTGCATCGTCTGCTGTATCACTTTCTTTGCCGCAGCATTTCCGGCAAACCAGGATCCTGAATGCAGGGTCTCCAGCCCCCTCCATGCCACAATCATCATCAAGCGCGACAGCTTGTTTTCAGCAGGATTTAGAGCTACTACACTGTGGAAAAGGCCATTACTCCATTGAACCAAACTCTCGTCGGTGTAGTGCCAGAACTTTTGGAGTACGCTTTGCGTTCCCAGAATCGAGCGCTCATGAAAGAAACCTACGCGAAACTCATCGACAAAAGGACATGAATCAGGTCTACAGTTAGCCTTCATCGCTTCGAAAATAGCTCGCGGCCATGGCGCCTGCCGAGGACGCCCCGAGGACGAAGAGCTGGAAGAAAACCAAGATGCAATACTAGCAAAATCTGCCAAAGCACTAAACGTAGCGAGCATACTTACCTCCAGAGCATTATATTTCAGTACACCTCCGAGGCAAGCGCCTCCTCCCCTATTGTTTTTAATAAACTTGGCATTTGCTATACAAGGACAGATCGCACATTCGTTGATCACATCTGGGAGGTTGTGTCTGATGAATTACCAAGAAATGAGGGAACTCGGAATCCCGTTCGGTGTTACCAAATCTGCTTATGTACAGCCCCCAGACAGTTCCGGACACCTAAAGACGCGAGGAGCACAGCAGTCGTGCGGCGAGATCGTGCTACGAGTGGGGGAGCTTACCACCGCAACGCTTCTGCAACCGCCTAAGGACAAGCTATGTCCAGACGAGGAGCTGCGCCTTTTTAAAGAGCAGCTTGGCAGAATGGGGCTAGAAAACACACATCTGCGGCTAGAAAATACCGAGCTTAAAGGCAAGGTTGCAGAGCAAGCTGCGCTGATCGAGGCGCAGCAAAAGATGATTTCCGCGCTGTTTACTTCACAGATGCAAACGGTCATCCAGACGATCTTCCATGAGCTGTCGACGTACCCTGAAATGCTTAAGCGCGTCCAAAAGGAGCTTGCTCTTGATGGCGAAATCACGCCACACACGCTGATTTCTAAGCTTGAAGAGCGTCTTAAAGCCAACAGCACTCCGTTGGACGCCTCGATGATTTTTAAACCTGCTGAGCTAGCGGCGATGTCCAAAAGTGGTGGAATCGATCTCACGGACGCAGAGCACGGCTGGGTGTGGATCGAGCTAGACCTTCACAAAGTCGACGAAGCCACCAAGACCCTGAAAAAGTTGATGGCACTATCAAAAGTCATGGAACAAACGGACGCGGACTTAAACCTCGACACCCTTGCTGCCGAGGTCTCGAAGATTACCGGACAGAGTGAAACTGAACTAAAGCAACTCGATAGTAATGGCAAGAGCGTTCTTTGGGCGATCTTCACGGGTTCGTTGAGTGTGACGGCAAAAGCTGCGTTGCTGTTGTCGCCTCACATCATTCCTACGATGACATTTGGAGGGGTGGCGTTCTTGTGCCTGGATGCGTGGGCCAAACAAAGCTTGGGCCCTCTGCTCAACCTTGTGACGACGGTAATCACCAAGCTGTTGTAGGTTGCGCGTTGCCCAAAATCTCAACACAGAGCAACAGAGGAACAGAGACGCAGAGGCAACTTTCGACATTCTGATCATAAGAAAAAGTAGGTTAACATCTTAGGTCACCCAATCAACACGTGATTATCTAAGATGCTACGATTTCCCTCATGAGGCCCGAAGGGTCATTTTATGTTAGCCCCACCCGTGAGGGTGGGGTGCGGTATATAATGAATCTGAGCCCCTCTTGGGGCGGCTTGTGGCCCCGACTCATGGACCCCGAGAAGAAGACGGTTTCCTTCTCCCATGGCATTGGATGAAACGCTCAGTGC
>JAJFMA010000034.1 GCA_021772415.1 Chlamydiota bacterium | reverse complement strand
GGCCTCGAGCTTGCCGATGCTGGTGTCCTACTCGGCAAAGACTATCCCCACCCAATTGTCGATCACAAGAGTGCACGCAAGCGTGCACTCGACGCCTTTACTTCAATCAAATCATAGTAGTGGCTTAGTTCCCTCGGGCATTACATGAGTGTTGACGTGGATAGGGTACGATCTATATCTTGGTTGCGCATGAATGCTGGTTTGGCTGCGTTTTACGAGGTTTGGGATGGACGATTTACAAGGAAAATTGAGCTTTCGGCTAGCGAGCCGCAGCGATGTTGTCCTCGTCCGCGGATGGCTTGTACGTCCACACATCCAACCCTATTTTCATGGTCAGGGGCTACAAAATACCTATGATGATCTCGACAAGTGGGTTAACGGAGAGCCTTCCGTATTCAAGCATTGGGTAGCCCTGCTTGATGACGAGCCCTTTGCTTACATGATGACGTCGGTGATGGAAAAAACAGACGACCCTAAAGACCCCTACAACGAGTGGATTGAAGAGGGTAAGGATGTTAGTTCTCTCGATGTGCTCATCGGCAAGGAACAGCTGCTTGGTCAGGGACTGGGCACGCGTATGATTCGCGAGTTTCTCATCACATCCCTAGCTCACGTGGACGATGTATTCATTGATCCCAGTGCCGGCAACAAGCGGGCGATCCGTGTGTATGAGAAGGTGGGCTTCGAAACGCTGACGACCTTCATTCCTCCCTGGGATCCAGGACTTCATGTACTCATGCGCTTGTCCATGGAAACGTTAACTAGATCTTCTGATTCTTTATAAGAGGGAAATCCTCATGACTCGACAGCCCATTAACATGATTCTCTATGTCGCACTAGCGTTGTTCTCTGTATCTGCGAACGGTGCCCAGGCAGAAGATAGTAGTATTCCGCTTCCCGATGACCTTAAGTGGGAGTCGGAGTGTGTCCCTGAAGGTCTGGGAGTGGATCCCATCACGTTTGCTCTATATCAGCTCGATGCCAGGGGACAGGAAACCGTCGACATTCGGAATACCTTTTTGAATAACGATATCAACCGTGGCGAGGGAAGCGATAATTTTGAATGGGATTACCTCGGATCGGTGCACGGAAATCACCGCATTGTCCGGTCTCGCTTAGAGTACTGCGACTTCGACTGGCCCTTCGGTAGTATCATGATATTACACAGAGAAGGCGATCGATTTGTCTTAACTGGCAATGCGAGTGGCGGGGGCCGCTGTGTAAATGATATCTGTGATGTCAAAGTGAAGGGTGACCAAATTCTATATACTCGGCTCTCGACGTATGGCAGCTTCGTCGACTGGGTTGTTGATGCCTACCCCGAACTACAACCGTGGTACGACCGTAGCTCAAAGCGAGGCTTGAGCTACGGCAGCGCATCTTTTAACGGATGGTTCGATGTTGCTGCTAACATCTCGGACAAGGGCGAGATTGCCAGCACGGAAATACTTATGTGGCATCCAGCTGAAGGGAGCGAGGACATGAGATCGATCAAAGCTGACGGACTTGTGGCGGCGGTGTTGAGTGTGCTTCGACAAATCGACGCTGACAAGCCCGAAGAATTTAAAGAAAATGGCATCGCCTTCTCACCAGCCGTAATTAAAGAGCTTCTAGAAGCGGACCTCAGAGATGATGATACAAGACCAAAGTCAGTTGAAATTACCGAGTACAAGGATGCGGAATACAGCCGTTATCGTGGCTACTACTGGGACTATATTGGACGTGTCGGTGACCATCATGTCGTGTACCTTAAGGTGGCTGGATCTGATGGGGGGGCGTTTTCAGGGCTCTATACGGTGCGACAGGATGGCGACGTTTTAGAGAAGGTGGCGCGCATTGCACGTCAGATCGGCTACAAAAATGAAATTGAAACGAACGCTTGGTATGCCAAAAGTCTATTCGTGGAGAACTCAGAGCTAACATATACTCACCATGCTTCGACAGAAAATTTGTTTAAGACGCTTTTAGAATGCGTTCCCGAGTTAGCGGCCTATGCTCGAAGTAAAGATCTTTCAGGTCTCAGTGAGGATGAGTGCAAGGGTAAGCTTACATGGAAAGTTGAGATCGCTGCCGATGCAACTGTCAAACAGCGCTCTTTAGTTAGCTACTATCCGTCTTATGATATGCAATATGACAGAGCACGCCGCTACTTCGACGAGGGAATTCTACTGCCTATCGATACGGCCGTGGCATGTGTGAGCACCATCTACGCCCATGACCACAGTAGCACTGGAACCGGGATCATTGACATGAACGAGCACCTGAAAGATATGCTGATGGATATTTTGGAGCGCACTTTCCCAGCAGGCCCAGGGAACTAAGAGACACGCCACAAGAGATGTTTTGCCATGTTAGATACCTTTCGTTCCTCTATCCAGTATTTGATTTCATTCGCCTGTCTAGTGACTTGCCCTTCGGGTGCCCAGGCAGAAGATAGTAGTATTCCGCTTCCCGACGACCTTAAGTGGGAGTCGGAGTGTGTCCCTGAAGGTCTGGGAGTGGATCCCATCACGTTTGCTCTATACCAGCTAGATTGGGATAACAAATCCGTAGAAATTCACCAGGCCTTCTTGGAGAAAGAGGTAGCTTTTGGCGAAGGCGGCGATAACTTTGAGTGGGAGTATCTAGGATCAGTACATGGAAATCATCGAGCTGTTCTTTCTTATAACTACTATAGCAGCGGATGGATGCATACATCTATCAAGGTGCTGCATAGAGAAGGCAATCGATTTATTTTAACCGACAGCATGGGTGGAGGAGGAATCCTTGAGAATGTTATTTACGGTGTAGAGGTTAAGAACGATCAGATCTTGTACACCCGCTTTCTGTCGGATGGTTACTTTGTTGACGAGGTAGTTGACATGTTTCCTGAACTACAGCCGTGGTATGACCGTAGCTCAAAGAGAGGGCTGTGCTACAGGAGATCATGCTACATAGGATGGTGTGACTACGCGGCTAACATTTCGAGTAAAGGCGAGATCGTTAACACGGATATTCTCAGGTTTCACCCAGCGCAAGGAAGTGAGAGTCCGCTATTGGCTCAGCCTAGTGGACTTGTCTCTATCGCATTAGGTGTCCTTCAGGAAATCGATAATGACAAGCCCGAAGAGTTTAAGGACAATGGTATCGCTTTCTCGCCCCATGTATTCAAGGAGCTTCTAAAGGCAGACCTCGCGGACGATGATAGGCGCCCTAAGTCGGTAGAAATCGCGAAATTTAAAGATGAAAAATATAGCGGAAAAGATGGCTTCGAGTGGGACTACGCTGGGCGCATAGGCGACCATCATATTGTCTATTTTGGTTTTCGTGATCAGGACGAGGGGCAATATACCGGAATATATGCCGTGCGAAAAGATGGCGATGCCCTGGAGAAGGTCGCACGTATCGCACGCCAAGTTGGCTATGAGAATGAAATCAAACCGAATGATTGCTGGGTTAAGGAACTTATCGTAGATGGTTCAGAGCTTACGTACAGTCACGGTTGTACTGCAAAGAACCTATTCAATGCCTGGTTGGATGCGTGTCCGGAGTTGAGGGCATATGCACAAAGCAAAGACCTGTCAGGTCTTCGTGACAACGGAGACAAGGGTACACTCACCTGGAAGGTTGAAATTGCAGCCGATGGAAGTGTTAAAAGCCGTTCTCTTGAAAGCTACAAGCCCTGCATTTGGAGTGGGATGGAATATGAACGGGCACGTCGCTATTGCGATGAGGATCTGCTTTTACCAATCGATGTGGCGGTGGCGTGTGTCAGCGCCCTCTATGCCCGCGAGTACGGCAACAACGACGTCATCGATATGAACGAGCATCTTGAGCACATGCTGATAGATATTTTGGAGCGCACTTTCCCAGCCGGTCCAGGGCATTAAGAGACATACCACAAGAGAAATTTTAGCCATGTTAGATACCTTCCGTTCCTCTATCCAGTATTTGATTTCATTCGCCTGTCTAGTGACTTGCTATGCGGGCGCCCAGACAGAAGATAGTAGTATTTCGCTTCCCGATGACCTTAAGTGGGAGTCGGAATGCGTCCCTGAAGGCCTAGGAGTGGATCCCATCACGTTTGCTTTGTTCCAAATGTACACGTCAGGAGATGAAGAAGCAGATATTCGGAATTTCTTCTTGGAAGAAAAAGTGACTTTGAAAGAAGGCGGCGACCACTTTGATTGGGAGTACATTGGGTCGGTGCATGGAAATCATCGTGTTATTCGCGCTAGTGGCCAAATCAAAGAATGCTATTGGAGGTTCACTTCAGTCATGGTGCTGCACCGAGAAGGCGACCGCTTTGTCTTAACGGGCGACATGAGTGGAGGTGGTCGCCATGTGAGCGATGTCTTCCATGCGAAAGTTGGTGATGACAAGATCTTCTACAGCCAGGTTTCGTCGGAAGGCAGCTTTGTTGATCAAGTCGTTGAAATGTTTCCTGAACTTCAAACGTGGTACGACCGTAGTACAAAGCGCGGTCTGTGCTATGGGACTGCCTCGTTCAATGGTTGGTTCGACTACGCTGCTGACATTTCGGAAAAGGGGGAGATTAGCAATACGGAGATTTTGATGTTTCATCCTACGGAGGGATGGGATGTGAAGCCGATTGAACCAGCAGGTCTCGCTGAAGTCGCTCTACAGATGCTTCGGAAAATCGACGATGACAAACCTGAGGAGTTTAAGGAAAATGGTATTGCTTTCTCACCTGTAGTATTTAAAGAGCTATTGGGGGCGGATCTCAAGGACGATGACACGAGCTCTAAGTCAGTTGAAATTTCTAAGTACAAAGATGAGCCATACAAACGTTGTAGCGGTCATGAATGGGCGTATGTCGGCCGTGTTGGTGACAACCATATCGTGTATTTCAAGCTATACGAAACCGGCCTCGGGCCGTTTTCTGGGCTTTATACTGTGCGCAAGGATGGTGACGTTCTGGAGAAGGTGGAACGCATTGCACGTCAGGTCGGATACGACGACGAGATACAATCGAATAGAGACGGCCATGTTAAGACTCTTTTTGTAGATGCTTCAGAGCTCACCTACGATCACTACTGCTCTACAAAATCCTTGCTTCAGGCTTTGTTGGAGATGTTTCCGGAATTGAGGGAGTATGCACAAAGTAAAGATCTCTCAGGTCTTAGCTACGACGGCCAGAAAACTACACTCGCACAGAAGGGTACTCTCACTTGGAAGACAGAGATTGCCGTTGATGGAAGCGTTAAAAGTCGCACCCTTGATAGCTATAAGCCCTACTCCTCGTTTGGGATCGACTATGAAAAAGCGCGTCGCTATTTCGATGAAGGGATTCTTCTTCCTATCGACCAGGCTGTGGCATGTGTGAGCCTCGTGTATGCCCGAGACCACGGCAAAAACGGTGTTATCGACTCTAGCGAGAATCTGAAGCACATGCTGATGGATATTTTGGATCGCACTTTTCCAGCCTGTCCAGGGCATTAAAAGACACACCACAAGAGATAGTTAGCCATGTTAGATACCCTGCGTTCCCTTATTCAGTATTTGATTCCATGCGCCTGTCTAGTAACCTGCTTCGCTTGTGCGGACGAGGAAGATCGTTCTACAGCGACGCTTCCCGCGGATTTCTACTACGAAGGTAAGCCTATCCATGAGACATATCTCGAAGAGTGGCTGAGTCCTGGACTCTTTCGCTATTTGAGTGAAGACGAAATGATGATCTCATTGTCGGAAGCAGTCAAAGAGCCTGATTCCGTTGAACAGTCTGACATCGATGAAGAGGACTTTCTGTGGTCCAATAACGAAGAGATATTCGAATGGAACTATCTAGGAGCCGTTCCTGGGGGGCATCACATTCTCCGAGCCTACTGCTGGCCTAGAGGGGCAATGGGCAAGTTTACTGCCTTCTTCATTGTTCATCGCGATGGCGATCGTCTTGTGATCAGCGATATAATCGAAGGCGGAGACCGTCACTCTAGCAGTATTTACGGTTTAAAAGTCGAAGGGAACAAGGTCGTATACAGAAGAGGTGCGAGCATGGCAGGTTTTGTCGAGCGCGCTTTGACTATGTTCCCGGAGCTGCAGCCGCTGTATGATCGCAGTTCCAAGACCGGTCTCTGTTATGGGGAAGCAGGGTTTATGGGTGTATATGAAATGGCGGCGACTATCTCGGATAAAGGTGAAGTGCTTTCCGATGAGGTGCTGATGTTCTACCCTGCAGAGGGTGGTGAGGGCTCAGATACAACACCAGTCAAACCGGCGGGCATCAAGGCCTACGCGCTTGAGATGCTGCGAGATATAGATAGAGATAAGCCTGATGAGTTCAAAGAGAATGGCATTGCGTATTCTCCGGAATTGTTCAAGAAGCTACTTGAAGCCGATCTTAAAGGTGATGACCATCGTCCAAAGGTAGTCGATATCTCTGAGTTTAAAGATGTCCCTTATGCCTACTATTTCTCTTCATATAATTGGGGACACATAGCAAAAATCGGTGACTATCATTTGGTCTATATATCGATGCATGATTTGTCTTGGGATGCGGATTACTTTTCTGGGATCTATACTGTTAAGAAAGAAGGCAACCAGCTACGCAAGGTGGGGAGGATAGCGCGCCAAGTTGGCAGAAATTGTGAGATTACAACTGGTCACTATTACGGCTGCAACAGCTTTTCTACAGATACGTCTTCAGTGGACTATCAGCACGATATAACACCGAGGGCACTATGGACCGCCTTGATGGAAATGTATCCCGAATATGCGGATACTGCGGGGGAACGAGATATGACGGGTGTAGACGATCGAGACACATGTGGGTCTTTCGTTTGGAAGGCAGAGATAGCCGCTGACGGAACCTTAAAGGGCAGATCTTTCGTGGCCTACCGTCCCTATGTTCGCGTTGATTATGACGAGGCAAAACTAGCGCTTAAGCAGAAAGACGCTCTCTCGCTTAAAGAGGCCATGCAGTGTGTAGCCAAGGTCATGCAACATGAGGACAAAAGCGAAGCATATAGCATCAACGGAGTCGATGGACTTAAGGAGATGTTTGTCCAAGTCCTCAAGCACTCGGCACCAAAAAAATGAGTCGAGAGGACATTCACAGGATCGTGGTCGTAGGAACAAGCGGATGTGGAAAGACGACGCTGGCGAAACAACTTTCTGAGCTCACAGGAAGTCCGGCTATAGATCTCGATGACGTGCATTGGCTCCCTGAGTGGAAGGAGAGGTCGGGGTCAGAGTTCGTCTCATTGGTTGAAGAGATTGTTTCCGAGGAGTCATGGATTATCTCGGGGAATCAATCTCGCGTGCGTCCGCTGATTTGGCAGCATGCCGATGTCGTCGTATGGATTGATCTTCCACGCAGAGTATTGCTCTGGCGGGCCCTTAAGCGATCGATACGACGTATATGGACGGGTGAAGCATGTTGCAACGGAAACTATGAATCACTGAACAGACTCCTAAGCCGTAATTCGATTCTTCTATGGATCTGGAATACCTATGAGCGTCGCAGACGCCGCTATAGCAAGCTGTTTGCTCACGAGGGCGATGACAAGCTTTATGTACATTTGCAGAGTCGCGAAGAAGTCGCACGTTTCATCGAAACGCTCAGCAAGTCGTCGTGAGTCCGATTCACGACTCAATCTAGGACTGCCTCCTTGTCATTACCCAAAAGTTTAACTATGGTTTTGTGATTCCTTGTTTTTTAACGATGTGGGTTTGGTGCTGTTCACTCTGTTCTGCATAACTGTAGAGGTGTTTTAAGGGGCGAAGCCCCGACAGCTTTACAGCCTAGCCCGTGAGGGCTAGGTAATGTGCAGTGATTATGAAGCTCTGAAGGAGCGACAGAAATTCTTGTTCGAGTTTGAGTGCACAGATTAGTTGTTTGAGTTGCTTTCTGTCGCTCCTTCGAGAGTGTAAAGAAATAGAGGAGCAAACTCGAAACACTTCTTAATTCACTAATGTTTAACTACGTAGATTCCCTGTAGCGCGAGCGTAGCGAGGGCCATGGAGTGCGTGCGCTCCGCGCCGCCTTTTAGCGTTCACGTATAACTCTCAAGCTTATTTAAGTGTTCGTGACTCCTTGTTTGGAGATGCGAACGAACCCAAAGGGCTTTCTGCCGTGCCACGTCGTCAAAGTTATCATCTACAGATACTCCTCAAAGGCATTTTTCATGTCTACGAACCCCAAAAAGGCGGCGCGGAGCGCACGCACTCCATGGCACTCGAGGACTCGCGCTATTGATGTATATCTTTGGTTACTTGGAGCTTATGTATTAGATGCAAGGTCGCATCCATTTTCCTGCACTCTTACCGGACCAAGAGCCCCCAATAATTCTCTTATACCGTTTGCTGCTGCGTGACGACTTTTTGCGAGAGCTTCCACGCGCCTTCGGCCAGAGCACATCCAGCACCCCATCCAAGGAATAGGCCACTAAACGGAACAAAGAACTGCGGATCATGGCGCATATGGGCG
>JAJFMA010000033.1 GCA_021772415.1 Chlamydiota bacterium | reverse complement strand
ATTTGGGAATCGGCCACGGGAGAAGAAAAAATAACTGATGGGCAGGATGGGAATGGAAGAAAATTCGGGCACGCACACGGGCACGCACACGGGCACGGGGAAGAAGACGTACACGCACCAGAACACGGCTTAGGCTTAGGCTATGTAAAGGGGTCGGACCCTGCGATTCGTGCGATTCTAAGATCTTTAGGCCTTCGTGGACTGAACCTCGGAAAACCATGGAGGACATGGAGGTCTGCATGGAGGACATGGAGGATCATGTGGGGAACTTATGGTTTTCCTTCAAAAGCACAGTGTCCTGCCTTTAGGCTCAATTATAGAAGTGAATGCATGACAAGAGTTTTGGAAGTGACCCCTTAGCGATGGGGTTTAATGAAAGTCGCTTTGTGAAGGATTAGCCCCTCCATGGCCTCCATGTTGATCTCCATGGCCTCCATGGTTTTTCGAATTTGGGAATCGGGCACGCCTGAAGAAAAAATAACTGATGGGCAGGATGGGAATGGAAGAAGATTCGGGCACGCACACGGGCACGCACACGGGCACGCACACGGGCACGGGCACGGGCACGGGAAACAAACGGAAATGGCTATATTATATAATTAAAACACATGGACGTAATACACAAAATATAATATAATTTGTTTGCGTTCACGTAACTTTTAAAAGATTTAGGCATGTGATGAATCTACGTTTTCTGCCCTTTTTGCTGGGTTTGGCAATCCTGGCTGCATGTGTAGAAACTGACATTGCGGTCCCTTCGTTCCCGGGCATGGTAGCTTTTTTTGGAGCGACGGAAGCGCAAGTTCAGTTAACTATGAGTCTTAATTTCTTAGGCTTTTGCCTGGCTGGACTCATCCACGGACCACTATCCGAAAGCTTTGGCCGGCGACGCGTGATGCTTGTTGGCAGCTTCATCTTCCTTGTGGGGGCCATCGGCTCTGCGACAGCTGGAAGTATCAATACTCTTATCGCCTGGCGCTTTTTTCAGGGAACTGGAGCGGCGGCGGCGTGCGTTGTCGTCTTTGCTATGGTTGCCGATGTATATAGTGGCGAGAAGGCATCGCGGTTAATCAGCATGTTGAATGCTAGCCTTACCGCGGCGATGGCGGCGGCGCCAATGCTCGGGGGGTACCTTGCTGACAGCTATGGTTGGCGAAGTGCTTATACCTTCGTTGCAGTCCTTTGCTCCATTTGCACGGTTCTGTTAATCGCCTTTCTCCCTGAAACGCGCGCTGTGGAAGAACGCGAACCTTTTGACGTGCGTCTTATCGCCAAAGATTACTGGCGGCTGTTGACATCGAGAAGCTTTATGGCCTTGACAATGGTACCTGTACTGCTGTGTGCAGGCTATTTTGCTTATGTCGCTGGAGCAGTGTTCTTTTATGTGAATTACCTCGAAGTTCCGTTGAGGGAATTCACATTTCATCAAGGCACTGTCATCGCCATGTTCAGTATTGTGAGTTTTGTATCCGGGCGTATCAATCAAGCCGTAGGTGCAAGCAATGCTGTTTTAGGTGGAACAGCGTTCACTCTACTAGGTGGAGCTGGACTTCTTGTTTTAGCGTTGGCTGATGTGCGCCTAGCTGTGGCATTCACGTCTGTGATGTCCCTGTTTGCTATCGGAGTGGCCCTTTGTTTTGGCGCGACATTCGCGGCTTCAATGGAGATCCACCCCGACATTCGGGGAGCAGCCTCGTCGATGAACATGGCGTTGCGCCTAGTTTTCATTGCAGCGACTATTTGGGCAGTAGGAGCGTGGTCTGATGGAACCTTTCTTCCTTCGGCGACACTCATCTTAACATCGGCGCTAGCGTCGCTATTAATGGTTGTTCCGGTCTTCCTGTACAAAGAGACACGAGCGCTGCTGGTCTAAAACTCTAAATTAGGCAGGTCGAAAGAGCCTTGAAGGATCGCTTGCGAGCGCCTAAGGCCCAGAGACCTAATATAGTAGCGCGCGCGTTCACGCTGGAGGGTTTCGCCCTCCAGCTCTCCATCTTTCTTTAGATACTCACGCCGCCGGTGGGCGATATCGTAGAGGCTAATACCTACAGAAACCGAGAGATTAAGGCTCTCGACCATCCCAAACATAGGAATGGAGTAGGTGAGGCCACACTGATCTATCGCTTGTTGGGAGAGGCCACGTTCTTCGTTACCAAAGAGCAGGCACAGGGGCTTGTCGACAGGGACTTCATCGAGAGACACTCCCTCACCGGGACCGGCCCCTATAAGAACGAGAGGTTGCACTGCAGAAAGACCGATAAAATCTTCAAAAGTCGCATGATACTGCACATCGGTCCATCGGTAGCTTCCCTGTGACGTCTGCCTTCCTTTATTGCGCTTGCCTTCCCACGCGACGATATGAACATGGGGCACTCCAAATGCTTCACACGAGCGTATGGCGGCAAGAGCATTGTGAATGTCGGAGGGAGCTTCGACGGCGACATGTATGGAGTCCAGACGCTTGCTCAACACCCGGTGAATGGCTGCTTTCCGCTTATCTGTGAGGTGAGGCTCGAGTACATCGATGATTTTCTGCACCCCATGCTCGTCAGAAAGGGTCATAAAGCTCTGTCGTTTCATATTAGCTCGCTATCGGTGCTGACTACGTCACCGGGTTCAGGAATAATTAGAGTGAAGTCCACAGCATCCCCTAGACTTTGGTACTCTCGAAGGCGCCCGTCTCTATCTTCACGGTGAATGTGTACTAAAGCAAGCGTACGTAATGTAGGAACTTTTTTTGAGTACGCCACAGCTTCCGTGGCACTTGTGTGTCCCATCACTTGTGTATCGAAGCGGAAAGCCTCGAGAAACAGCAGCTCACAGTCGGAGAACAGTGCTTCGGATGCGTCGGTGAGTGCACCATCACCGCTAAAACCCACAACAAAATCCGGCCCGGATACCTTCACAGCGTAGTTGAGCATGGGATGCTGCGTGGGGGCAAAGGTAAGGGTAAGCTCTTGATGCTGGAAGGAGTCGGTCGTTTCGGTAAAGCGCAGCTCATAGGCTAGCTTACCAAGCATACCTGGGTATCCAAGTTCTAAGGTCTTTTTGACACGCTCCTCGGCGCCAGGTTGTCCAATAATATGCAAAGGCTTGCTGCGCCCTTCCTGAGACCAGCGGTGTAGCACTGGTGGCAGTCCAAAGAAGTGGTCTGCGTGAAAATGCGTAAGGTAGATGAGATCTAGCTCATCGGGGTCACGAAGTCTCTCGAAGATGTAAGGAGGTGCTCCAAAACCACAGTCTATCAAGAGCTTAGTCTGTGACTCAACGAGGTATGAGGCGCTTCCATAGCGCGGCTGAAAGGCCTCGCCGACTCCGATACACAGCACATCAACCATTTCGTGTTCTCCGCAAAGCGTTTAATAGCAAGTGTATCAGGGCCAAGTGATTTCGTCCACGCGGTTCGAAAATTCACCACCGAGGCATAGCGATTTGGAGGCCGGATGAGTAGAACACTGGATGCTTGTTCCCGTGCATTCTTCCCCTGCCCGTGTGCGGGCCCGTTTTCTCTTCTTCCATCAAGGAAGGAAGGAACGGTAGAAAAACACACAATACGCTACTATGTACCTAGAGCCTGGGAGGTGAGAAGATGGGTCGCGATCTGCGAAAGGAGCCCTTACGTATTGGAGTTTTAGGTTGTGGCAGCTTCATGCAGCGGCGCATTTTACCAGCAGTATCGGAAGTCGATACCATTAAGGTTGTCGCTCTCCACAAACGAAAGCTAACAGAAGCGCAAGCGGTCGCTAAACGCTTTGGCGTAGCTTCGGCTGTGGACAGCAGAGAAGCACTTCTGGCACACCCTGACGTCGAAGCC
>JAJFMA010000032.1 GCA_021772415.1 Chlamydiota bacterium | reverse complement strand
TCATGTCTACGAACTTCAAAAAGGCGGCGCGGAGCGCCGCACTCCATGGCCCTCGCTGCGCTCGCGCTATCGGTGTATATCATTGGTTGCTTGAAGCTTATGACTTAAACACAAGGTCGCGACGATTTCTTTACACTCTCGAAACGCCGCTCTCCACGGCACTCGAGGACTTGTGCTAGAGGGATACTATGAATGTGGACTAAAAATTTTACAGGAATTTAACTGGGCTAAATATCGGAGGATTCTCCATCGCTGTGGATATCTCCAACGTCGCCATCGCCGTGTTTATCAATACGTGTCAGGGTAAAGGCTGCGGCTCCGACGGCTGTAAGGGCTACAGTCAACGTCTTACCCTTATGCTCAACAGCGACCTCGTACACATCCTTAACTTTCTCAAGTGTGTACTCGGCGCCGCCTTCGATCTTATTAAGGACAAATTCAGCAGCAGGCTCCACTTTATCAAGAACAAATTCACCACCAGGAATCTTCTTGAGGAGAGCCTTCCATCGGCTATCTTCCTCTTTACCGATGATGAGATCTCGCTGGCGGTACCTCTTAACGATATAATCTGGGGACACGACACCTACTGCCGGTCCAGCGACGATACAGATGCCAAAAGACACGGTCTTTACTGCGTGCGTGCGCAGGTCTTCGACAGTGACGTGGTCGCACCACTTGCCATACTTATCTTTACTCGCCACCTGCACGACCTTGCGTCCCGCAACGAATCCCGTTTTAACTACCAACCAGACAGCATTATATGCCATATCGAGCCCAGCACAGACCGGCAACACTGCAACACACGTGATGCGTCCCAGCGCTGGCTCCAGGGCTGCGAAGCGTGTCCCTTCGAGCCCCTGATACCATCCCAGGTAATTCACAATTTTATTGCTAGCGGCTTCCTTCGCATCCGCGGCAGGAAAAAAATGCCGCTCACCTACTGCTGAGCTTCCCATATTGTTCTCCCAAACAAATACCTACCGGTACTATTCAAACACCTAAATGAATAGTATCCAAACACCTTAGGGCTGGAAGTTATACTTTATCGCACGATTTATGTCCAAGCTATAAATAAATGAAAGCCAGACCCTTAAGGATCTGGCTTTCCGATTTCCACACTCACAATTCTTTATGCCGGTGGCAGTGGCTGGGCACTAGGCCAGCCTCAATGCAGCACATGGCTACTTCCTAGACTACGCTGCAGATGAAGCAGAAGATTCGCCTTCAGTAACTACTGCGTCCTTCTGAGTCACAGCGCCTTCGCAATCGCTAAATAGCATGTCTGGAAGCCAATTTCTGGCAGCACAGGTCCAGTCGTTGGTGTAGGCTTTGTCAGCACCAACTTTTAGGTACGACTTATCAGCAGCCCAGTCAGCAGCATCAGCAACGTAGCCAGCACCCTGACGTGCTACTCCGTAGCCGTACTGATCGTCGATAGCAAGACCAGCAACAACAGCAGCGCTAGCACCTAGAGCCACTTTGTGGTTCTTAACAAAGCTTGCTGTATCAGTAGCAATCTGACGTAGTTTACCAGGCTTCTCAGGTGTCTTAGCCAATCCAAGAGCGCGGCAAAGAGCAACAGAAGAAGCTGGGTGGATAACGCCTAGAGTGAAGCTAGAAACGGTTCCAACAAGTCCTCCAACAACTTTACCAAGGTGACCAGCAGCTTGGTTTAGTGTGTAGTGCTTAAGCCCAGTGCGGTTGGCAAGATTAAGCTCTTTACCGCATGCTGCCGCTAAAAGATCACCTGTTCCGAAGATAATCGCAACACATGTCTTAAGTGCAGCTGAACCAAGGTGAAGAACAGAATCACCAAACAATGGCACTGCGCTGATACCAGACGCTAGGCGACCACCTACGACGCCTTGAAAGCCGCCCTTGTTGTTGATGTTGGACACGCTGTTGGTAGCCCATGTACCGCATTTGTTACTATTCTTTTGATCGAAATCCAAACGCCCTAGAGCTGGTTTAGATTCGGTTCCTGTGAAAGGTACTTTAAATCCTGCAAGTTTCATTTTAAGACCCCCTAAGTGTGGTGTTTGTATGGAAATCATCAAGTGTCTTTGTGATCACTCGATTAACTTCGTTACCTAATAATGTAGCAAAGCCCTGTTTAGCCACGGTTAAGGAGGCATTAATATCACATAAAATAGCTCAGGGCCCTGTGAGAATGGGAGATCGCCACATATTATAGAGGTCCATACCTGTTGAATCCGAAAAAAACATGCTCTACATGCTTATCCGAATAGACATGACTAAGCCATACACTCACTTCAGAACACAACGCCTCGCCTTTTATCCTAGAGATAGAGATTTGGTTTAAATCGGAAAAACTACCACAGAGATCACAGAGACCACAGAGGCGAAAGAACCCCTTGTTTTATCTTCTCTGCGATCTCTGTGGTCTCTGTGGTTAGTCCTTCGACTGTGCAGCAGGTCTACGGGCAAGGGATAGGGATGGAGGATAGCTGGCGGTCAACAGATCTCTTGATTTTCGCAAACAGCTCCTGTACAATGGCTTCCTTTTCGATACGACAAGTCCTGGGGGAGGAGAGTCATGTCAAATTATTGGGATATCGCCAAAACCGTCCTTACACCGAACATTCCATGCTCTGACGTCTGGGACTGCGCGAAGGCGATAGGGAATCAAAGCTTTTTCACCTTTATCTCCACAAGCGGGATGCCGCAGGCCTCCCCGCTAAGAATCCTGACAAATTTTGCTTGCGGCATCCTCTATGCGCCGTTTTTGGATTTGATCCCACAGCGGCTCTATTACACAGGAAAAAATATTGCTGCCAGCGTGTGGGACACCAGATGGCTGCTGACACAGACTCCTAACGCCACGGGAGCTGCCTATAACAAAGGCAAGCTCGCTCTGCAGGAGAAAACCTTCAGCGGCAATGAGAGACTGTTTTGGGACAAAGCAGCCACAGATCTTACGGGGTGGGAACGCTCGATATTCAAGCAACTTTCTAGGGGTATCGACACCACAACTATGTCACGGTGGCTACACTACGGTGCTACTTTTGAGAACATCGCATCACTACAACACGCCATGCACACTATGGGTAATTCGTGGGCCGATGACCAGGACCTAATTGGTCAGATGCTCACTAAAATTTCCAATATCAACACTACCGCCAAACAGCGCTACATAGGTGAGCGCTGGAACTGTGCGCCCTATCTAGAGCGGGCACAGCAGACCGATGCAATCTACGATGGACTCCATTCCAGCGACCCCACCACTAAAGACATCGGGCAACACAAGTGGAGCGCTACTACAGGACTTTTGGGGACCACGTACTCTGCTACGCTGACGGCGCTCACCTTACTCTACTCTCTGCGAACCTTGGTAATGAGGAAATTTGATTCTCAAGAGAATTACTCCCAAATGGTCTTTAAGGCAACAGCGCTGGATGCACTTGAAATGTGCAGTGCCCAATCCGCAAATGCTGTGGCACACGACACCGGAATTTTTGGGCAAGTCGGTGGCTGGGGCGTGTGGGGTATCGAAAAGGGTCTCAAATATTTTACTCCTATCATGTTTGGGCAGCAGCTTCTTGGCGAGCTCAACCAAGGCGGCTGGCAGTGGATGGCGACTAGCGTCCACGACTACATGTTCCGCGCGGCTTTCCATGACCGCTATGCCTACACACAAAATCAGATTATCCCGAAAGCAGCTACGTCGTGGCTCGGGGAGGCGTCACACAATTTTGGGCTTTTCACCGGCAGCGACGCTGCAACTGCAGGCCTGACAATGCTGATGGTTCCATGGATCGCCATCAACGCCTACAAAGCCACTCAAGCGTTCTTCGGTAACAAAAAGAAAGAGGGCGAAGTGAAGCAGAGTCTTCATAGTAACCTCCCAGCTACCTTGATGCTTGCTGGTGCCAGCCACCAGGCCACTTTTCTGCGTGCAGGCTTCAGTTTCAACCAGAGTATCTTCAACCAGGGCCCTGCATGCACAGTCCTCGACTTACCTTGGAGTGATGGGGTTTGCCTCTCTAAAATCCCTCCTATCAAGTACCTCCACAGTGCTTGGAGAGACCACTATAATCGTCACGCAGTAATTCCCTATACTGGATAAACTCGTGGCAGCTCTCATAGGCAGCTAAGAGAAAACCCACCCACAAACTCTTATATCTTCTTCCTGCCCTAACATCGCGACTCCGCTTACCCCCATTCCTGCAAAAAGGAGCTTGGATCTGGCCCAAGATCCGTTAAGAGCGCTTTAAGATTTACACTCCTCCAGGGCCATATGAGGTATACTGGTACCCTTTAACGCTCGACATATCCTGGGGAGGACTTCATGTCAGACTATTGGGACATCGCCACAACGCTTCTGACACCCACTATGCCGAGCTTGAGTTGGGGAGAGAAATTCAAGATTGGCCAGCGCACCCTATCTGCAACAAGCCAGTCTTTGAAGGATCCCAATACCAGTGTAGGGTGGGGGCTACTGACAGTTGTCTCTAATATTGCATGCGACTACCTCTATGCGCCGCGCCTGTTCTTCATGCCGCTACAGCTCTATAGCACGACAAAGAACCTGGCTGTGAGTGTCTACAACACAACTTGGTTTACAACACAAATCCCCAACCCTACTAGCGCCGCCGTTAATAGTGGAAAGCTCTCGCTGTTCAAGCAAGCCTTTGGCAAAAACGAGTGTCTCTTCTGGGACAAGGAAGCCAAAAACCTTACGCGATGGGAACGCAACACCTTTAAACAGGTCTCACAAATCACTGACTGCACAACCATGTCTCGCTGGCTGCATTCTGGTGCTACACCCGAGAACATCGCCTCATTGAAGAGTGCCATGCAAAAGAGCGGCAGCTGGTGGGCTAGCGACGACAAAGCGCTCTCGCAGATGCTCGACAAAATCGCCAATCTTCCAGGATCCAGCAAAAGCAGCTACATGAGTGAGCGCTGGAGGTGCAAACCCTACCTCAAGCAAGCGCAGCAAAAAGCTG
>JAJFMA010000307.1 GCA_021772415.1 Chlamydiota bacterium | reverse complement strand
GTCTGTGTCTTGGTGGTGATTTTTTGTTTGCCTGGTAGGTTACCTTGGCTGGCTTGTGGAAAAGGTGAATTTTCGTCATAGTAGCGCCTTCAGATAGCTTATTATGAGGCTTCTATGACGTTATCCCGCTTGGTTTTCAGTTGTTTAGCAGTTCTCCTTCTGGGACCTTCTCCTTCGGTAGCTTTTGAGCATGGCCTTTCCATTAATTGGCTGCCCCCCGGAATTATCAAGAAACGTGAGCCCAATTGGATTGCCAAAAGTGTCACTGTCCATGCTGACGGGACGCCGAGGCACATACTTTTCTATGCTCCCGAGGCTGGCGGAGACCATGACCGTCCTGTGCAGGAAGTTACATTTTATGACAGTGGAGTCGTTTTTCGTGAGGTGGACCTCACCGTTGTTCCAAAAGATCACGAGAGTGCTCAGAGCTTAGGAACTACTGTGGTCCCACAGGGTAATGCCGTCACCTACTACCCTGATGGTACTGTTGCGGAGATAACGGGATTCGACCAAGGGCAGCTGCATGGCACCCGTGAAACCTTCTATGAGCACGGGCCTAGAAAAAGTGTGATGGTTTTCGAGCGCGGTGTGCTCGATGGAGAGTTGCAAGAGTATCATCCTAATGGGGTCCCAGCGCGCACTGCGCAGTATGTCGAGGGAAGCCTTCAAGGTGAAGAGCTCATCTTTCATAAGGGAGGGCAAAAGGCAGCTCAACGTAACTACCGTGGTGGTGTTGTCGAAGGGGAGGTACTTGAATGGTATACCACCGGCGGCGTCAAAAGCCGTAGTTTCTACACAAACGGTGTATTACATGACCATGGCGTCGTACCTGCTTACACGGCTTATGATGAAGAGCATCATGTTATCGAGTCACAGTCGTTTAAGGGTGGACAGCCGCATGGATCACATATTCTCTCCTACTCTTCCGGACAAGAAAGCTATCGTACGCAGTTTGTGTTGGGGCGGCAGCATGGGTTAGAGCGCTACTACTCTGAGAGTGGTGTCTTAATTGGTCGTGGAGAGTTTAAGCAAGGCAAGCCTGTGGGTGAGCACTGGTTAAAGTACCCCGATGGAACACTAGAGAAACGTGTTCAGCATGACGGAAATACACAGCAGCGCGCTCAAATTACAAGCTATTGGCCTGGAGACAGAAAGCATCAAGAATACCAGGAAGTAAATGGCGCTCTTCATGGGCAGTATCGCGAGTGGGACGAAAACGGACAGCTCCGATTTCGTCATCACTATGTTAATGGCGAGTTCGATGGTGTTCAGGAGGATTTCTATTCTACGGCGCAACCTAAGCGCTATGCTGAATATAGCAACGGTCTGCTTTCGGGGGTGTTTAAGGAGTGGACAATTGATGGACAGTGTCTTCTCGAGTGTCATTATGCTGGCGGCGAGCCCCATGGCAATCACTTAGAGTGGTACTCCGATGGTCATCAAAAGCGTAAATCTAGCTTTGAAAATGGCCAATTGCTTGGTCTGTATATCGAATGGCATCCCAACGGGCAGAAACAGGAAGAGAGCTCATACAGACATGGAAAGCGTCACGGGCCGCTACGCCGTTGGGCAGAGAATGGAGCCTTGGTTTTTGAAGCACATTTCGTCGACGACAAAGAAAATGGCAGCAGCCAAGAGTGGTTTGCTGACGGCGAGCTTAAGCGCAGGCAGGAGTATCGCAATGGCCTTGAGCATGGCACCGAAGAGCTCTACTATTCTAACGGTAACAAGCGTCGCAAAGCCACACACCAAAATGGTTTGCTCCAAGGGGAAGAATTAGATTGGTACCAAGATGGGAGTCTCGCACGCATATGCAGCTATGAAAGCGGGGTGCCTGTCGGCGAGCACCGCGAGTACTACCCTCGCCTTCCAGGTCGCCAGGAATCGCAGGTCGCCAAGATTCTTCCATTTCGCAATGGCGTACTTCACGGTGATGTCGAGACCTTCTATTTAGATGGATCAAGGCAGTCATTGATTCATTACGTTCACGGTCTCCCCCATGATGAAAAGCGCCTGTGGAATCGCGAGGGCATATTAGTTCAAAAAACTACCTACAACCACGGTAAGGTTGTTGGAGAGCACCTTGAGAGGCGGCTAACAGGAGAGAAAGTTCTCGCTCACTACGTTGACAACAGACTCGATGGCGTCTATCAAAGTTACTATCCCCTCAACGAGAGTGGAGACCAAGTCAAGGCGGTCGAGGCTATGTACCGCCGAGGTCGGTACCACGGCGAGGTACGCGGATACAACCCTGAGGGACAAAAAGTTTCTAGCACACAATATCGAGAGGGTTCTAGAGATGGTGCTGCGGTTGTGTTTAATCCCAACGGCGAGACGATACTTGCAGCGACCTTTGTTAAAGGTGAGAAAGAGGGTGGTGAGTACGAATATTACCCCACAGGAGCTTTGCGCCGAGAAGTGAAGTACAGGCACAGTAAAAAGGAGGGCGAAGAGATCTCCTTTTACCCCGACGGAGGCAAAGAAGCAGTGTATTGCTTCAAACATGGGCGCCTACACGGCACCTGCCGCTCATGGAATCCTCATGGGACTTTAATTTTTGAGGGGCATTACGACCATGGTAAGCGTAATGGTGCCTTCAACAAGTACTACGAAGATGGGAGCCCCAAGGTCCTTCAACACTATGTCGACGACCAGCTGCAGTCGGGCAAGCGTAGCTTCACCCCCCAAGGGAAACCGATGTTGAGTGAGGTCTAGACCATGCAATGCTGGAAGTGCGGAGATGCCCTACAAGAGCTGCCGCGTCGCATCCCTTTCAAGGAGACGTGTGATCACTGCAACGCCTGGTTACATGTGTGTAAAAACTGTAAATACTATAGCCCGGGCAAACCCAACGACTGCCTGGTTCCAGGTACCGAGCCAATAGCCGACCGCGAAGCCTTCAACCTATGCGAAGAATTTACCCCTATGGGCAAAGGCCCGACTAAGACAGGCAGTGCCTCCGATGCAGAAGTGCGCCTCTTTGGAGGGAGCTCCGTTGACGATAGCGCGTCATCACCAAAAGACAAATTCAATGACCTCTTCGGCGACTAAAGGGTAGCCGCGGATTCACGGGGATTGTATTTCATTTTGCATGCGACGATTCCAATTTTTTTAGCCACAGATCTCCACAGATGGTAGTGGGGGGATGATGTTGAATGTGGGTACAGGGTGAACTTAATTAATATCAGAATTTACCGCAGACCACGCAGACGAAGACGCAGACAAACGCAGACGGGCCCTGTGGAACTTTGGATGGGTTTAACATTCAGTGTGTTGGGTTGTGTTAAACATAGCGAGATGATTTCCTCATCATCGCTTCAGCAATATGAAAAAATACTTTGCTTGCTCGCACTTGAGTTACCTAAGATTTCAACCCATCAAGCCTAAATCAGTACATCACCCGTCGGCGTTTGTCTGCGTCTTCGTCTGCGTGGTCTGCGGTAAATTCAGTCGAGCGTTACACGCGCCTAATGCCTAAAAACACCGTCTCATGTGGTGACTTGGGCACGGACACGTGCGTAGATCATCGGGATGAGCCCCTTGGGGACAAACTCCTCGAGGTGCTTACCCGACCGTGCTATTTCGCGGATGAGTGTAGAACTGATGTGGGCGACTTTTTCGTTTGCGACCAAAAACAGCGTTTCGACATTGGCCATCTTACGGTTTGCTAGCGCCATGCGAAACTCGTACTCGAAGTCGGAGAAGGCGCGCAGGCCGCGGATGAGGCAGTCGATACCGTTTTCTTGAACGAAATCGGCGACTAGGCCAGAGAAGCTGATGACTTCGACATTGGATACATTGCGTGCCATTCCTTCAAGCATCTGTAGGCGCTCTTCGACGGAAAAAAGCCCCAGGTGCTTGTCGCTATTTTCCGCGACAGCGACATAGAGTTTGTCGCAGAGCGCTGCTGCGCGTTCGATGATGTCTAGGTGCCCCAAAGTTGGAGGGTCGAAGGTGCCGGCGAATAGAGCGGTTTTCATAGCCTTCCTACTCCTTTACTGTACTGGTGTAATGAATCAGTTGTGTCTTACCATAGCTTCGGCAGCCTTCAAACGCTAGCGTTTTTCCGTCTTGTTCTTTCACTGGAAACTGGGCGGTGTCCTCGATGAACAGGTGTCCGCCTGGGATAAGAAGGGGATAGGTGTCGAGTAGCGAGAGTAATTTATCGGTCTCTATAGGCTGTTTGTCGTCGTTTACGCCTTTAGAGTAGGGAGGGTCGGCGTAGATGATAGACCACTTTTGCCCCTGTGAGTGAAGTTTGGGAATGAGTCGATAGACGTCACCCCGTAGGAGCCTTGCGCGGTCTGCGACATCTAGGGACTTGATATTTTGTTCAATAGCTCTTTCTGCGGGGATGTGCTGTTCGACGAATGTTGCGGACTTTGCGCCGCGGCTGAGCGCCTCTAGTCCCATTGCGCCACTTCCGGCAAAGAGGTCAAGGAAGTTTGCATCTACGGCGCTGTTTTGGCAGATGTTAAAAAGAGCTTCACGCAGGCGTGAAGACGTGGGTCGCGTTGCCTCGCCTTTTGGAGTCGTGAGCTTTCGATTGCGGAAGGTTCCGGCTATGATACGCATAAGTTTATTGGAAGGCGACGGGGATTTTGTACGGTTTAAGGAGGTGCCTGGCTTGATTGAGGTAGCTATTGTTCCCTTCGGCGAGATATGCCGTGTACAGTTCATGTGCCTGTGATATCGCATACTGACGCTCCAGCTCTTCGATACGTGCAGGAGTCGCGCCTTTGAATGCAATGTGCTGTTTAATATCCAAGAAGCTGTTGTAGTAATGGCCCTGAACAAAAAGGAAGAAGTCATCGAGGTTGTTTGCCGTGCCGTATATGCTGTAGGGGGCATCACGATAGAGGTCAGGGCGCCGGTGCGATGTATGCAGTAGATTCACCACAGTGTCATCGTGGCGTGTGACGACCGAGGCCGTGAGGTTCTTGCCGATGGGGTTACGAAGACTCCTTAAGAGACCAGAGATGGCATCACACACCTGAGAAGGATGTGCGCAGTAGTTGAGTTTACCTTTGTTGATGGAGCTAATGAGATCGAGAAGCGCCAGATTGTCTTTGGGACCAACAGCAAGGCTGTAGAGGGCCACCTTGCCACCATTGATCCGAGACCACTGTCCAATATTTTGGCGCTGCTTATCCTTACTTAGGTAGGTGTCGCCATCAGATAGCAGGATCACGGTGTTCAGTTCGTGCTCACCTACGATATCTGGGATAATGTTTCCCAATGAGGCGTAGAGGTCCGTAGAGGCAAACAGCCCACCATGAGGCTGTGCAGCAAGAAATTGCCGTGCCTGTGCTACAGTGCTAGCACTCACCCGAAGGTATTCGGGTGCTAGCTTGCTGACAGTGTCGTCGAAGACCAAAATGTTGAAACTGTCGCCCTCACGTAACATGTCCAAAGCACTTGCAACAGCGGCTTTGGTAGCGTAATAACGCTCTTTGCTAATCGAGTGGGAGCGGTCTATTAAGAAAGCGATATTGTGCCTAATAGATTTGAAGATGACTTCAGGACGCGGCTGCAAGGTCAGACGGAATAGATAGCCCGGAGCATCGCGGCGGGCGGCATATTCTATATACACATCGAAGTCGTTGCTGCTGGCGACGTGAGCCTGTGAGTTTGAGGGGCTCTGCTGCTGACCAGGTAGTAGCACTTGCGGACCGCCTTGTGTGAGCACCGGAGCAAGTTGGGGACTAAGGTTTTCTTGTTCTCTTTGACGTGTTTCTTCAAGGCGTTGGCGGTAGCTGCCCTCTTCTTGTGCTCCGAGAAGACTTGCTTGTGGCGAAGCATCCGCACTGCGTTCGTGCTGACGCAGTCCACTGCTACTCACTAAACCTTCCCCATCGTTGCTGCTGTTGTCGTGCACTCCGATCGCTAGAGATTCTAAGTTGTCGAGAGGATCGAAGGCATTGACATCGACTTCGCCGGCGAGCGCTTCGGTGGCACGTAGAAGTTCCTCGGCCCACTCTTGGTCTGAAACTACGATCATATCTGCTTTGAGAGCTTCTGCGGTAGAGGCGTCAAGATCGTCGTTCCAAAACGTCTCTAAAACCCCTTCAGGTGTGGAGTCGTCGAGTGTTGGGAGAGGCGCCTCAGCTGCCAGTTCGAATACAGATTCCAGTTCCGGGGCTTCGACGCTTTCCACGTCAAAAGTGTCAGTAGTAGATGTCGTTTCCCCTACCACCTCTTTAAGAAACTGTTTAAATGTTTGGGCAAGCTGGACATTCTTACGTGTGAGTTCACGGTTTTCTAGAAGTTGCCCGATAGCAGTTTCTCTTTCCTGGTAGCTCCAGGGGGAGCTCTTTCCAGAGAAGGGGAGTGGCATGTCGTGGATACACCAAAGACCTAACAGGTGCAGGGATGCTGCGACAGATAGGGCAATACCTAGGGCATAACGTCGGCGAGTATTAATTTTGTCTTTTGTCGTCATCGTATCGTGGTCTTGGGTTAGTGTCCGCTTTGTTGTGCGAGTCTAGAAAGACCCAATTTTGCTTCATCAACGAGAAATTGGGAAGGGGCAAACTGGGGATCCGACAGTGTACGGTAGAGGCCACGTGCCGCTATTTGCTTACCATTGGTGTCATGGCGACGGCCTTGAGATCCAAAATTTTGCGCCTCTAGCTCTGCGATGCGGGCGTCGAAGAGCATCATGTACCCTTGATAGAGGCGCTCGAAGTCCGGATGCATTTTGCGAGCGGCGTGATAGTCTCGTGAAACGATGTCGTCTTGTCGGTCAAAGTCGCGTTTTGCTTCCTTTAACGCCTCAAGAAGGATTTCCGTCTGCTGGCTTAAAGGAGCTAATCGTGCTTCTAGATGAGCGCCGTCCCACGCCGCTTCTAGGTGGACAGGTTCGTGGTTGAGTTGTCGATTTTTCTGTAGCGCAAGTAGCTGCGTTCTGGTGTGGCGCTGCTCGTCTGTGGTGATAGCGTTGGTCGCTGTTCGTTGTAGCGCTATGCGAGCCAGCTGTAGCCTTGCGATGTCCCCGGAAAGGGGATCGATACGGTGGTTGTCATTTTTTGCCAGAGCAGACAGCCCCGCCTTGGCATTTTTTTCATCACCAATTGCTGCTTGCGACTGTGCAAGCGCAAGGCGTAGACGCATGCCACGGCGTAGGTCTGGAGCAGACTCCATAGTGATGATCGCAAGACCTTCTTGCGCTGCTTCAAGGACTTTCTGTGGGCGCTGTAGCCAGCTGTTAAGTTTGGCGCGGCGCAGTGAGTTTTCCTGCTGCTGTGCTGCTGCCAAAGTGTTGGCGCTTCTGAGGCGTTCATAGATTGCTAGAGCCTTCTCGGTAAGTTCACGAGTTTCGTGGTCAAGAACGGGTGTTCCCGAAGGGGGGACTTTTTTGTTGACCTGCTGATAGAAGAAGTTTCCTAACCATGTCAATTTGTCTGTGGGGACCGAGATGCTGTTTTTTGTGGCCACGGAATAGAGATGGTCTGCCGCGCGCGCAGCGTTGCCGGCACCTTCGGTGGCTTCAGATGTTGAAGGTGCCGCTAATGCCATGTAGGCTCCAACAAGGTGTAAGCGCAGCGTGTCGCCTTCGGGCATAGAAGGATTTATGCCTAGAGCTTTTTCAGCTGTAGTAATGAAAGCGTTCCGATCGTTGTCTTGTTTGAGGACGCAATACGCCAAGAGAGTCAGCACCTGCTCCTCGGGTACGTACAGAGTGCCCTCTGCTAGGAGCTTTTCCAGAGTACGACGCGAAGCCAAAAGGTCTCCTAGTTCGTAGTAAGTCTTCGCAAGCTGTAGGCGGTAGCGCTGCTGCTCGTCCTGGAGAGGCGATCTATTAGTCTTTAACACAAACTCGATGTTATTGGTGAGTCGCGCCAGAAGGCGCTCGCGCTCTTCCGATCCCTTTGGTGCACTCTTGAGTTCATGCGATGTCGTCAGTACTATCAACTTGGAGACTTGCTCCTGTAGTTCGTCGGACAGCGAAAGGGTATTGAGGTGTTCTAGCGCGTGATAGGCATCTCTCCATCGCTGCTCTGAGTAGTATATGCGGGCTATGTCGTAGGATATTTGTGCATTGCGTTGCGCGCCCGGCGCTGTCTCTTCTAGCGCTAATAGCAGTTCTAGGGCCGCATCGTTATCGCCGGATTTTAAATGGTGCTGAGCCAATAAGTAGCGCAGGTTGGGGGCTGCGGGGTCACCTGGAAAGCGTGCTGCAAGCAGTTCTGTCCATTGCTCTAACTCGCTAGGCATGTCGGCGTGGTACGCCGATGTTGCCAACATGATAAGCAGTTGTTTGTCGTCCCCGCTTGTTCTGGTGTTGTTGAGTAGCGGTTCTAGCGTTGCAATCGCTCTGTTGTACTGCTTTAGCTGATAGTAGCTGCGGCCAAGGAGATAGTCTACAAGCGGGCGTTGCTCGTCAGTGAGGGAGTCTTGATTGGCTTCTACAAGGTCGACAACTTCCTGGTGCTGGCCCGCTTCAAATAGTGTTAGAACATGGCTGAAAAGGGGCCAAGACACTTCGGTGCCCTGAAGCTTCGCAAGGGTGTTCGCAGCGCGGTCGCGATCGTATGCTGCTTCGAGCTGCGCTGCTTTTAGTAGAAAGCTACTGCGTTTGTCCGGAAGCGCTTCCGCTAGCTCTTCATAGAGGTCAGCGGCTTGATCCGGGTGGCCCGTGGCCTGGAGGATTTCAGCGGCGCCAAGTTTGGCCTGAGAGCCTAAGGTAGTGCCATATAGGCGTTCATAGCTTGCTACAGCTTCATTGAGTTTACGTTGTCGTAGCCCAAGGCTCTTTTGCTTCATGCCGTCGGCGCGTTGGACTTCGGCCCAATAAAAAAGGTGGCGAGCATCGGCGGCAGAAAATACTTCACCTGAGGGCACAAGCCCGTGACTGTGTAGCTCCGCAGCTAGCTTTTTATGTTCCTTAAGATGATATAGGCAATCGAGACGCTGCTCAAGGACCTTTGCCCTAAGTGACGGTGTACGTACTAGGTCAAAAACACGCAGTGCCTCGGCGTAGTCTCCTTCCTTCCATTCGTGAGTGCCGATGAGGACCATCAAACTGTCGGCATAGGGGCTTTTTGGGTGCTGATAGAGAAAGTCCCTGACTTGGGCTTTGGCCACGTCATGCTCACCTGAACGCCAAAGTTCTGAAATGCGCCGCACATGCAGTACCTGGTCCGGTTCCGAAACCGGCGGTATAGCTGCGTCTAGGGTCCCAAATAAGGCTATCAGCCCCAGCAGACAGTGTGATCGTCTCATGTCTTAGCTCCTCACAGTTGAACCCAACATTCTACAGCGTTGAGCTAGCGATTACAATTTTGATGTGATAGAGGGGTGGGAGTAGAGTTATCCGACGTGTATGACTAGGGGGGCGAGCCGGGGAAAGGGCCGGGCGTGCATTGTTGCATTTGTCGATGAAATAGAGCCTAGCTAAGGATGGGAAAAAAATGCTCCTGCTCATTCGAACTCTCCAGCTCTGTCTCGACTTTCGGTATGATTTAACCAACCATTCTGACCTCCTGAGGACGTACTCAGAAACATGTCATAGCATTGGTGAATTTTTACTTTGTTCCGATGATGTACGTTGTTAAGTTTCAGAAATTTTTAAAATGCTAATGGTCGAGGTGTCTCCTGAAGGGGTTGTTAAAGATGTGTCTGTAACTACTATTTTTAGACTGATTGAGGTGCTTACAGTAAGAGCATAATTTAACATCAACGGACAGCCAGAGTCTTTCAATCGTACGTTTGGTCCTTCACCAACCCCATCTACTTCGGCCTGTATGCCTGCTAGTGGAGAAAGGGTGGAAGTTTGTACATAGACCGTAATCAGGTATTTGCCTGATTCCGTGATGGAAAATGTGTTTGAGTCTGTTTGAGAAATACTCGATCCGCTAGTAATGCTCGATTGATTAAAATCGATGGCGCTACCTTCAGAGTAGGATTCCCCCAAGCCGCCCTCGGTGTGGTAATTATATAGGAAATCTATAGCTGAGGGGCCTGTTTCACCTTGGGGGCCTGTTTCTCCTTGGAGACCTGTTTCACCTTGGAGACCTGTTTCACCTTGGGGGCCCTGGGGACCTTGAGGGGGTTTGGGGAGGTGTTTGGCTGCAGTGTAATTTCCCGAAGATGCTTGGACACCATAGATAAGATGTGAAAATCCTACAGATGACATTAGTAGAATTGTTAGAATGTTTTTTGCCGACAGGCAAATCTGACTAGTACTAGTAATTCGTTTCATAGCGTGCATACCTTAGGCAGCTTGGTTTAAAAGTACGATGGATAAACGTGCGAGACCAGCAAGCGCGACTACGCTTATCGTGATTTGGGTATCGAACAAAAACGCGAGCTTCCCACTCGGTTTGAACGTGCGAGGCTGAATTGAAGATGGTTTCTAAACCTATACAGTTGCAAATTAGAGTGTAGATACGAGCTTCAATTCCGGTGGATTTTACGAATCCCTGAAAATTGGTGTGGTGCCCACTAATTCCGAATAGTACTTCGAAACAAGAGCCTTTTAGTGTACGAGAGATTTCTAATTCCATCGCACGCCCGAGGATACCATGATGGAACGCGTTGACGGTATATGAACCTGGATAGTGATAGGTTTGTTGGTATCCTTCTTTAAATCTGCATCCGATGGGTAGGTAGAAATTAGCTCTGATGTCGTATGTGCGCCCAAGAGACTCTAAACCGAAACCGAATTGTTCAGCTAACCAGTCAGTTTTGAGAGAGTCATAGAAAAAGTTCACTCCCAAGGTATTTGGAGAAGTGAAGGGTGAAACGCGTAGCCCTATCCCTAGGTTAGCTCCCCACTCATCAGTTGCGGTATAAATCCCCGTTATATCGGAAAATAGTGAGTATGTGCTCGTGTTGGTTTGCCTTGAGGCTATCAATGTCACAGCGCGTGATGTAGCACTATGTGTGGTGTTGTTAAGTGGTTGTCCAATAGAATTTCCTGCGAAGTAGCTGTACTCGAACACACATGGGCATGTGTGCGTGTTTAATACCTCACATCTTCTCGTGCTTCTGTGGATGTCCGAAAACACACAACCGGTATAGGTTACTTCTGAATGACTGCTGTTGATAAGACTGCGTTTAAAGTTGCTTCCGTCGTTAAGTCGCAGTTCGTGAAGCCATGCTTCTTCCTGGTTATGTGGGTGGGGATATGATTTCAATATCGATGTAGCTTCAGCACTAAATAATGATTTATTTTCGATTTGGTATATAACTAATATAAATACAAGAAATATAGTATTTTTTAAATGGCTTTTTAAAAGCACATTAAATTTTATGGAAAAAATACTATTGATGAGGTTTTTATTCATTACAACTATTGATGGGTTTTTACCTAGGGAGGAATTTCTTGTACTGCCTAGGTGTGACGTACACTTGAATTCCTAAAATACGCCACTCTCGCACTTCGTAGACGATGTCAAATTCCACCAAGTTGTCAGTCTGGTCCATGCCAACTAGGAGGGTGTACACCGTGCCAAAATTCTCAAAGTGTTCGATGTCTAGAATCTGCATCCCGTTGTTACGCGAGAGCGTCGAATGACGCTTGAGCATAGTTTCGAATTCTGTGAGGGGGGTTGACTTGCGAAACTCTATCGAACAGTATTTTTGATAAGCTTCGGCAATACGTCCCTGGCGTACTGTTTGCAGAAAGAGAGAGATGGTGCTTTTAGCAGCCTCCGGAT
>JAJFMA010000306.1 GCA_021772415.1 Chlamydiota bacterium | reverse complement strand
TCGAAGGTCTACAGCCTACAATAACTATGCATGCCTATGGAGTGCGTATTATTAGGCCGTTAATATATGTGTCGGAAGACGACATTCGCACCTTCGCACAGCAGCGTGGGTATGCGCGCGCAATGTGTCGTTGCCCTGTTGGACAGAACTCGCTGAGACACCAGACTGAGACATTGCTTGCGGACACTGAGGGCATGTACCCTAACATACGTGCCAACATCTCGATGGCGGCGTTGCGCCATGGAACAAAGAAAGCGCTACTGAAGCCCCCCAAGAAAACAGCGACTTCTGGCAATATAGATACGGAATTAATACAGGACAGAGACAATGACCGAAGCAAATAAGCACCACGAGCACGAAAGTCGCGTAAACATCCAAGGGGTAGAGATAGCTCTGGGCTTTCCCGACGTATTGAATTTCCAATGGATCGGGCAGCGGGATGTAATGGAGCAGTTACTTGCTTCGTGGCTCGTCATCGACGACGACGACATCCCACTGAACCCAAGGCTTATTGGCAAGCCTGGGGTTGGCAAGACGACACTAGCGTATGCCGGTGCCAAGTCCTTGGAAAAAGACGTGTACATTTTCCAGTGTACGATGGACACGCGACCTGAGGATTTACTTATCACTCCTGTTGTCGACGAGACCGGAGGTATCCGCTATGTTGCGTCGCCGCTTGTAACAGCGATGATTCGCGGGGGCGTATGTATCTTGGACGAAGCTAACCGCATGAGTGAGAAATCTTGGGCATCCCTCGCCCCGCTGCTAGACACTCGCCGTTATATAGACTCTATAGTCGCGGGTCTCAAAATCCAAGCAGATCCAGGTTTCCGCATCTGTGTGACAATGAATGACGATGCATCGACCTTCGAGATACCGGAATACATCCACAGCCGCTTGCAACCTCAAATCTACCTAGACTTCCCTGAAGCAGACGAAGAGCGACGTATCCTACGAGAGAACCTGCCTTTTGTCGACGACAACATCATGGATTACGTCGTCGCATTTTTGCAGCGCTCGCATGCTGGCAACGAAAACTATACTGTACGCGACGGCATCAACATTGCCCGCTATGCCGCAAAGCGAATCAAAAGCCTAAATGCTGTAGACGAGAGAAACATCGAAAACCTCTTGCGCCAGGCTATCGTGATGACGTTGGGTGATGAAGCACTCGAGCATGTGCTCTAAGGGAGGCTTATGAGTGACGATGGCCCCTTCTATCTAGAACAGGACAATATCTTCGCTGTACCTATTATCCATTACAATATGGAGATGGCAGCACAAGTTAAGCTCGCATTCGAAGCTCTGCAGCCGGACTGCGTTGCTGTGGAGATGGCGGAGACCATGCAGCTGCAACTTCTGCATGCGGCGTCGCGGCTTCCTGACATTAGTGTTGTGAGCTCCTACGACCAGAACCAAGAACCCGTCTTCTATATGTGCGAACCTTGCGACGGTGCACTAGAGGGACTACGTAGCGCCCTCGAGAACGGTAGGGGCGCCTACTGCATCGACTTAGACGTCGACGGCTACCCTGAAATGCACGAGCATGTCCCCGATCCCTACGCCATTGGACGCATCGGCCTTAAGAACTACTATGAAGCGTACCGCCACGCTACCTTCAGTAGGGGTACTAGCAAGTCTGAAGTTGATCAGAAGCGCGAGCTCTATATGGCTAAACGCCTCAAGGAGCTATCGCTGCGCTACGACCGCATCCTATTTATTGGAGGCATGTATCACGTCGAAGACGTCCTAAAGCTTACACAACGCAGCTCCTTCCCACAGCTTACCCACGTCACACGCAATGTCGTCGAGATCAGCACCCTAACAGAAGACTCGTGCCGCGATGTCTTGGCGGAATACGGGTGGATCTCTACAGCATACGAACATGCGCGCCAGGATTTAATTGATTACCTGGCTGAAGGACGCCACAGCACCGACTGGCTATCGATAGAGTTTCCTTTGGACCGTCAGAAGCTGCTTTACCGACTTTACAAGCAGGTGGGACCGAGATATACGGAAGCGACAGGCTGTGAGTTCGCGGGCTACAACATGCGCAACCTGATGAAGTTCGCCCGCAACTACTCGCTGGTTCACGAGAAATTGATGCCAGACCTATTCCAGACGTTAACGACAGCCAAAGGCTGTGTCGACCACAACTATGCGTACGAAACGTGGCTTCTCGCTACCGAATACCCTCACTTAAAAAATGTCGACGCTCTACCTGCTAAGGATCTGTCTATCGAAGATGTATGGGGACACAGCATAGTCATCCGCTTCCACCGGCAAGAACCACGCCGCAAAGGAGGCATGTTCCGTCGCCGCAAGAAAGACCGAGGCAAATTCCGCTTTGAGCCTCCGGGCCCCTTTACGATCTGTTCATTTCCTCCGGAAGATGTCGTTGTGGAACGCTTTGGCGATTTCCTCCAAAAGAAAGGCACACAGATTTTAACTGAAGACAGTGCACGTACGATGCCCTTCACAACTAGCTTAGAGGACGGCGTCGACACCAAAGAAACAATACGCCATTGGTACGAGAAGAAACTCTATGTCAAAGTTCGGGGTAAACCTCCCGGAGGTGTTGGCTCAGTAGTAGTTATCTTTGATCCTGACAAAGAGGACGATGAAGTTCATGGAGAGAAGTACCCATGGCGTACGACGTGGCTCGGTGAGCACATGCAGGAATCCGACATGGCCTTCTATGCTACACGCATGGGAGATAACGTCGTAGGACCGGGCATCAGCCGTTGTGAGTACGGAGGCTTTCTAATGTCGTACCCTCCTCGTCGCATGTACGATGTGTGGTCAGACCCCGACTACAGCGAATGCCGAAGCAAGGCAGAAGTGCTTCTAACAGCTGCTGTCGACTACGCTGTAAAGCCGGTTGTTGTCTATGTGGCCGCGTCGCCTCCACGTTCAGCCCTCAAGAGCTTTGCCACGCGCTTCGGCAAGAAGATCGTCTACATCCCGATCGGACAACTGTCTACGGTGACGCTAGCAAAAATCCGCTGCTTCCACGTGCTCGATGGCCACGACAAGCGCGACACTGCCGATGAATACATCTTTTAACAGGAATCCCTATGAGTGACCGCAAGCCCCATATTCTTCTCACTAACGATGACGGCATCCACGCGCCAGGCCTTCGCCACCTTTGGGAAGCGCTGCGCCATGACTTTCACGTATCTGTCGTAGCTCCCACTTATGAGCAGTCCAGTGTCAGCCTATCAATTACGACACGCACACCTCTTATGGTTGACCAATGGGAATGGGAAGACCATACGAAAGTATGGAGCGTCTCGGGCACCCCCGCCGATAGTGTAAAAATTGCACGTCATGTCCTCCTCAGCGATCCGGTAGACTTAATCTGCTCGGGAATCAACCGTGGTTCCAACGCCGGCCGCAACGTCCTCTACAGTGGAACCGTCGCGGGAGCTATCGAAGGTGTGATGAAAGATGTTCCATCGATTGCCTTCTCCCACACAGACTATCCAAAACCTGATTACAGTGTCACACACGATCTAGTACGAAAAATTGTCAGACATCAGCTGGAAAACCCATTACCAAAAGGTACACTCCTCAACGTCAACTTCCCAAAAACCGAACAGGGCCCTTGTAAAGGGGTAAAGATGACACGACAGGGGATGCAATACTGGGCCGAAAACCCCCACGAGCGCGAACACCCCAGCGAAGGGCACGCCTACTACTGGCTAGGAGCGCAAGTGCAGTGCTTCGATGAGCACCCCGACAGTGATGTCCATTGGCTTGAGCAAGGGTATGCAACGGCAGTGCCCCTACAGCTGCACGAACTCACCGACCACCGTCATCTAGATACCCAGCGTGCCTCATTTGAAGCTAAGCTCAATTAAAAACTCAGCGCCGAGCCCACAGAGAAAGTAACGCGGTGACAAATGCCAAACTGCCATTGTCTAGTGATGGATTGAGGCCCCGTGAAAGTGTCACAAGGGCGGCACATGAAGCGCATACATACGTCGCCCCTACGAGAGTGTCAGGAAACCTCATGAATGCTCTCAAAAGCAATACTCTATCATGAGGTCCGAAGGACCATCTTATGATAGCCCCACCCGGTAGGGTGGGGTGGAGTAAATATACTATCTGAGGCCTGAAAGGTCGGCTTGTGGTTTCCTAAGATATGCCAGGAAGTTTTTTGGGGACACAAGCCGCCCCTAATAGGGCTCAGGGTGCTTTTTTGCTTTACCCCACCCTCACGGGTGGGGCTATCATAAGACGGCCCTCCGGGCCTCATGAGAATATAGAGGTGTCGTAACTAATTCAGAGGTTTGTTGACACTCTCAGCGGGTCGCTGCGGCTAGTCTTCCGAATATGTCACCGTGAATAGAAGGATCGAGTGCCACTAGATCAACGTCTTTACTCCACCCACAATTTTCAATGCCAAAAGACACTATCTCCTGGAACAGGTCTCTGGCTCCCTCCACATCATGATGCCCTAGCTGGCACCTATTGAGAAAAACCAAATGAGCCAGAACGTGTCCGATTTTGTGATCTCGACTCAGAGCCCTACTCACTTCAATTAACGGGAAGGAGGACATCCGACTGGATCCCCACGGCAAAGCACTCGCTATGTCTGAGACAAGTCCAACACGACCCACCTGTTGTTTAAGCTCTTCCATGAGCTCCATACTCATAGAGTTCTGAGCGAGCACAGTAACGACTTCCATCACATCAGCAGTTGTCTTGAAGGCCGCACCTCCCATACTCACGTCAAATGCTAGAATAGAATTCTCACCTTTTGAACACTCATCGAAGTAGTCCTCTAGTGCAGTTTCCGTTCCGGAATACAACACCTTCTCACCGTCGATAAAGGTCACGATCTCATCACGTACTCTGTCGGACTTGTCTCCGTCATTGGAGACAAATTCCGAGTGAATTCGATCACTTTTATCCATCTCACTAGCGTGAGCGTCAACGACACCAAAAAGAACACAAAAACAAACGACAGAACCAAACATAATATTCATTTTTCAAACCTACAATAAACATCTAAGTAAAGAGTTTTACTAAAACAGTTAAATAAAATCAATATAAAAATAACACAAACACTTAAGATGCTTAAATATTTATATTTACTTTTAATTTAATTAAGTATAAAATTAATTTGGTTGTTGATTTTTGACATATAGTAATACACATGATATTTCGAACAATAGCGATTACATTTTATCTACTTGCCACAGGTCCCTTGATGGCACACGCTACGGAATCGCCATCTGGAGACTTGGCGCAGCCGCTGCAAGCTCTTCTCGAAGCGCCTGCTCTACATGTAGACCCGTCTCTTGTTGCGAACGCCGTTGGGGACATGTTTGAAAAGGGAACAAAGCTAGACGGTTACGGCGAGTCGTTTCAACGCTTCCACGAATTTCTCGATCGCAAGATCGAAGTGCTGGAAATTCTTTCGTCCCATCACTCTGCTCTAGACCCCATGACCTTTGGTACCATACCTATTTGGAAGCATCTTCAAGACCAGCTAGCCAAGGCTATCGACCTGGGAGAGGCTTACAGTGATGACATTGGTACCTTCCGGCAGAAGATGCACGAGTTGATCCTTCCTTTAGATATTGACGACTCCATCCTCTTACCATTTGGATGGCCTGGACACGCCGCGGTGTTGGAGTTCATCCGGGAAACTCCCTCTACCTTTGCTGTACGGGTATACAATGGGGGTGAAGGCGTAGGCTTTCATATGAAAGCCATACCTACGACGGAATTGGAGGCATTTCCTTTCGTTGAAATTTGCGCTGTGCCAGAAGGAAACATCCTAGCTCTCTCCTTTCTTCTAACGCTACAGGAGTTCAGGACTGAAAAGTGGTACCTTAGCCCGAAGGCAGAACACCTCTATGACCTGATTCTTCCTATGTTAGGTGGTAAACCCAGCCCTCACCGCTACTCCTACTCCCAGATGACCCCTCCTCAGATATCGCTCACCTGCAGCTATATATCCTCTCTTTACGCCATACGTAATATTGTCCGCTTCGACCCGTTGGCATCGCGTCTGGACATGGAATTTCGCTTGAAGGCCCTTCTAGATTTTGATCCGAAGGCCCAAGACAACGAAGCGCTGTCATGGCGTCTGCTGTCAAAGGCTCTGCAATATCTTTCCATCGATCTTCTTAGTTCACGAGAACAAGACCTCTTTTCTGAAGAAGAGCTGATTTACATTAACAGCAGACTGAGCGCTGTAGCTAAAGAAGTCGAAGTTCGTCTAACCGATGATCTTCCCTTAAAGCGCCGTCCTCGTCACGACATAGACCTAAATGCCAAGCCACCAATAGGCCTCGATTACACTGTGCATGGTGAGGATATAGCTTATTATGCCCCCTTCTACAAAGACGAGAGCAAATCGACAGTCCCAGCAGAAGCCTATATAGAAGCCATACAATTGGACGACCCGATTACACCGGAAACACTAGTGCACACTCTTCGAGAGCGACATGCGTTAGTTGAGCAACTTCTTGAGCGTAAAAACCGACAAGAAGTCGTGATGCACATCACAGACTTGGCTAAAGCTCTACCGCTATACATCTCGGTAACCCTTTGGGATGATCTATCAGCTAAAGACGGTGAAGAGGCGCTGGAGCTCTTAGCTTCACTTGCAACTAAGTATCTGACTTGCTTCAACGGCGTCGGTGACACTCCCCTACTATCCAGCGTTGCAACGCCCGAAGCATTTTTAGCTCTAGCCAAGCTGCTCACGGTTGCCCATCAGATCGTCTATGAGGTACCCGAGCTGGCTAGTGCGCGGCTCCCCGATCTTTACCCTGGCAGCTTCGAAGCTATGCTTCACGATCCAGCTCGCTTCAGAATTCTCGATCCCTCATGGCATCAGGAGTGGATCAAACTTATGGAGTATTGGGACGCCACAGATTCCCAATACAGCTGGCTAAGAAACACGAGCACCTACCGCAAAGTCAGGGGAGTCAAGCTATGGGATCATCTATCGGATACGCCCACAGCTGAATCTGACAAGGTACCTGTCTCCTTTTTTGGCTACGAAGCCTACCCAGCCGGCACTGGAGTGTTCTCTAACACGGGAAGCAAAGCTCATCCAAGAAAGGTCTTTGTCACAGAACAGGGATTTGTTGACTACTATACAAGTCATCACGAAGTGCACCCAGATCGAACTTGGGACCTTGAAATCTTCTGGCAAGATGTCGATTGGATCAAGTACTGGTTATCGAAAGAGGAAAATGCACAACGCTTGGCTGAGGAGAATGCCGAAGTAGCGAGCTGGGACCTCGACACGCAGGCGGTACTAGCGCTGGCAGACGAAGTGTATTTTGTCCCTCAAGACGAGTTAGGAAAGCCTATCATCACACAATCTTTCGAAGCTGAGACTCCTGGCTTCGACCGATCCGTCACTGATACGCCACGTCGAGAAGGGAGACTTGCCATATTACCCAGCTGGTTCTTCTCTTTGAGAGACCTATCTTTCTCCGTTAACCATCTGCTAACAGGTAGAAAGTTTCCACTAAGCAATAGTCGCGATCCTCGCGTTAAGGTATACGCTGTCCAAAAAGTCGTCTACATAGCTTCTGTTGCACGTCATGTAGTGTATTGGGAACTATGGCATGCCTTTGACGATCTTAGCACCCAATCGCACTGGGAAGATGGTGTCGTGCAGTATCGAAAAAAGGATTTCGAGACAGTAGATCCCTCTTTTCGCATTAATCAAACGACCTCGTCATTGACCGATGCAGAGTTAGATAAGCTCTTCGTGGAGGAAGTTAGTCTAGACGACTATCCTGACTACCTGATTCGCCAGCGTTTGCCTACCAATACCGCGGTGCTTCTAGACCCTAAGCGTGACCGTGATACCTCTTTACCTCTCGAGCTCTTCAGAAGTATTCTTCAGCTTAGCTCTGATCCAGACCTACAGATCCATGAAACGCTAGAGTTTTTCCATGCTCGTCCCCAGCTTCTTAGTGAGGCAAAATATCAGAATCTGTTGGAACACTTACTACTCGACAAGCATCTGTTTCTAACCCAGCTTCGAGAACACCCTGCTGACGCTCAGACACTATGCGACAACTTAGCGTCACTATGCCTCCAGAGCTACGAAACAGCAACCGAAGTTGGCGATGTGTCCTCGGCGTTATTCTATGTAAAACTCAATCGTCTCCTTGCTGACCAAGTGTACTTTTGGCTAACAACGAATCAGTTTCTAGAAGCTGAAAGCTGGTCACCGCACTTCTTTGATTCGCGTCAAGCTACACGCGATATCCTGTCTGTAGAAGGGCTTGAGAGTACGACTAAAATACTCGCCTATGTTGAACAGGCACTCTCCTATCAATTCGAGAAAAGCCTAAGCAGCGAAGATCTTACTGAACTGTTGTACGCTATCTTCTGTTATAACCTCTATAGCTCAAGTGCATCAGAGATAGGAATAGAAAAAGAGTTCCAGCTACGCAATCTACTCTACAGACTTCGAAGCGTCATTCAATCTAGCCTTGAGACCTCCGACGAGCAGCTCATCTTCGACCATGTAGCTAGTGAACTCCTCCCCGACACCTATACGTCCACACTCTGGCAGGGAAAGTTTCCCTACTACTGGACAGACGATGTTTCGATCGATCTACTAGGCGGACGAATTGCAGCAAAATCTGCTTACGTACCTATTCCTAGAGCTCTGAGAGCCAGCGAGGAAATGATGGAGGCTATTGGGATCATTCCCGACAGCATGTGTCATAGTGATGCTTTCTCCAGTAGCGTAGAGTTCACCAATACATTGGGCAACACGTTTTTATATAGCGAGGAAGAGCTGTCTGGCACACGCTATGGCAACAAGGTGGAAAAACTTACACGGCTATTCCCTAAGTTATCGGAAACCTATAGTGCTGACATCGAACGTGGTCGCTTCATAAATCTCCGTGGTGCCCCCTACCTCTTACCGAATTTGAGAGGACTTTTGGCAAACTACCACACATGGCATACGGGAAACTCTGTGGTCTTAACGGATAAAGTCACTCAACAGCCCCAGTACGTCGTCGAATATGAGCTCGGCCCTGATACTGGCGTTGAGGGCGAGCCACCTCCAATTTGCATCAAAGCCGTCCGACACTTAAACAGCAGTGGTTTTCGCTCCGGCACGGTCCTTCATCATATCAAAGACACAGAAAGCCCGTTTCACTGGCTTAGCGATTTCGAACACCCAGATTATGTTCTTGTATGGCAAAACGAAGAGACTGGGCGGCCGTTTCTAATAGAGTTCCCTAGATTTCAGCTGCGTTTAGAAGCTGTAGTCGAAGACGGAGTGACCTCCTGGACATGTCCTGCGCTTGGAGATGCAAAGCTGATGGCTAAGCAAACTCACCCTGAGCTCAAGCACCTGAGGCACTACTTAATCTTTGAAACCGCTGAAGAGTCGGGCGAAGATCACTCTTTTGTCATAATGGCCGATCAGCACTTTGGTTCCACCCTCAGCCAAAGCAGTCTAGATACGTTAGCTCTCATGGAACAAAGTGCATGGGGGAATCACAAGCAAACGTATTTACGGTATCAGAATAATTCTCAGGGACAGCTAGTTCCATCCGACCGCTACAGTCGTCTTTATCTAGCGCACGTCTTTTTGTACCTAGGAGAGTATTCCCGCGCCAACGAGCTAATGAGAGGAGAAGGCGGATCGCTCGGTCCCTTAACAGAGCGTGAACGGTCTCTGTTGTCTGAGATAACCTGCCTATATGAAAAAAACCAAGACTACGACCCCATCGCTATTGCGTTACGGATACAGGCTGCTTATTGGATACTACATTACAACGATCTCTATAACTTCGAGCCAAGTATTTCGCTCTCTTTTGCCCAAGACATCTCTTATAACCTTGAGCGCCTGTATCGCGTCACTCGCTACCTTAATCCGTTCTGGTTTCAACCTGAACAGCTTAATTCAAACCGCTGGCTATCGGAAGATGAGGAAAGGCGCGTCCTGGAGTGGTGCTTGAATGTACCAAAGCTAGAAGCAGGGATTGAACTAAAGAGACGTCATCAAGAATTGAATGGGAAAACGCTGTCACCCCATCTAGCCTTCCCAAACACGCTTCAACGCAACAAGACGAAGATCCCAGATGCCAACGACTTTATATGGAATATAGTCTACAATTGGGAAGGAGAATCTCATATTCTTTCTCCTGACCTATCCTGCAAGTTTGTCAAGTTTTATCAACTAGCTAGGGGTGAAGGATCTCTACAGGAACAAATAGAGCAGCTATCAGACATGATTTCCGCTCCTCTTCCCGATGACATCACGCTGGCCGAACTGCGCTCGACTCTAACTGACATTCTACATCTGATGAGTGTAGAGTACGATGGGATTCAACGAGTTGTTGCTCACATACTCAACACGGTATGCGCTGACCCAAACGCGTTTCCTGAAAGCGATGAAATCGCTCAACTTCTGGAGCAGTGGAAAGATAGGAATCTTAGGGAAAATGCTAATCAAGATATGGAGTGGTGGCTGTTGGAGCCCATCAGGAATATGGCTCCAGTCCCTAAGGATGACAGAATCGTCACAGGCAATCTCGTCCTAACGGGTGTAGAGTGGTTGCAGCGCCGGCAGCAAAGAAAGGCAAAATATGGGTTTGTTAACCCTGTGCCTATAGAGATGCAGCAATGTCCAAATTTACCAGATCAAGACCTCTCATCAGCCTATAGCAATAAAAGTACCCTCTGGCCCCTTATTCGATCAGCAGTTTCAAGGGATGACAGGGGAGGCCTCAACGATCAGTTATTTGCTCTGTCTCAGGTGCTCCAAAGTGAGACCGGAGAAACCTATGTCGATCTCAATATGCAAGCCCTATCAAAACGCGTGGGCGTTGAAATAGGTCGGCGTCTCGATGAACTCCAATCACCGACAGTTACCTCTTGGGAGGACATCCAAGCTTACCTCGCTGCGTTGGTGAAACAGGAGCACACCCTGGGAGCATCGCTAAAGGAACTAGAGCACGAGATACTCGCTCTAGCAAACCACTTACCTAAGGATCCTGTTGCACATACAGAGGCAAACCTCAAGAGGCTGGGCCAGCTACGCTCGTCGCTGTCTCTAGACGATGTGATCTATTTATACTTCAGGCGGGACCTTGAGGAGCATTATTTCGCTAACCCACACTTGACCGAAGATCTTGCTCATCAGCTCTCCACATATACACAAGACTATCTACTAATCGCATCACAGATACAGCATGTAAATCGATTGAAAGAGGCTACTGACTTTGCACTTAAAGCTCATGACCAGTCGGCAGGCTCTGTTGAAGAGGGTGTAGCACTAGATCAACTGTATTCTTTGGGACAGGAATCTCGGCTCTACTCGCCATCAGAGCACCCTGAGTACCTCGTCTTTGAGTATTACATGAGTGCTCTCCTAAGACCGCAACAAGTGAGCATGTTGGACGAACTCAACATCGCCCAGGGGCGGGTAAACAACCCTGCGTCGATGGGAAAAGTCATCGAGATGATCATGGGCTCAGGTAAAACCAAGTTCCTGCTACCCCTAATAGCATCTCTTCATGCCGACGGCGATCACTTATCAATAGTAGTCATGCCTGAGCCTCTTATTGCGACGATGAGCATCGACTTACAAAAGCGTGTAGGACGTGCATTTAGAAAGGGTGCGGAGCTAATAGAGATCTCTCGAGAAACAGAGCTATCAACCAAAGAGCTACGCTTACTAGTCGACCGTCTCCAAGAGGCCAAGAGCGAGCGTCGTGTTGTCTTCATCAGCAATAGCAGTCTTCAAAGTCTCTATTTAAATTTCGTAGCGAAAGTACTCCGCTACATCCAGACAGACAGTCAACCTGAGACCGAATCCGTAGCTGTGTTGGACAACGTAAAAGCGTGGGTCTCGTGGGCCTTGTCCGTGGATTTAGCTTCACGCCCTGACGTCGAGCTTAGCTTCGACTCAGAGATAGAAGCTACGATCACCCTATTTCGTGAGCTATTCACTCTTTTAAAGCGGGACTCTTGGGTAACCATCGACGAAGTGGACTTTGTTTTGGATGTTCTCAAGTCACACCACTACTCCATGGGCTCCAAAATTCCACCCCATCCTGAGATGCTAAGCTGTATAGCGGATCTCTATGAGTACCTCACGGTCGATGATCGTGTTGACACTCTATTCCAGCTACCCTTT
>JAJFMA010000305.1 GCA_021772415.1 Chlamydiota bacterium | reverse complement strand
TTAGAATCTTTGCGTCTTTGCGTTTCTTTTCGTGCAAGTCGAATGCACCTTAGGCATGCAAATTGGTGATGCACATATGCCCGCCCGACCCCTTTCACCTTTTACGGCCCCTTCCATCGTTGATGTTTTATTTTGCGTATCTTCAACAAGGCAAATGCGATACGGCTCGTAAGATACGCGACAGAAACGCAAAGACGCCAAGTCGCAAAGAGAACTTTTTTTAACGTCGAGTGCACCTTAGGGCGGCACATAAATCACGTTTTATATTGCGTATCCTCAACAAGGCAAATGTGATACGGCATCGTAAGATACGCGACAGAAACTCACAGGTGTAAAGTATTCCGACTTTGCGTCTTAGAATCTTTGCGTCTTTGCGTTTCTTTTCGTGCAAGTCGAATGCACCTTAGGCATGCAAATAGATGATGCACATATGCCCGCCCGACCCCTTTCACCTTTTACGGCCCCTTCCATCGTTGATGTTTTATTTTGCGTATCCTCAACAAGGCAAATGCGATACGGCTCGTAAGATGCGCGACAGAAACGCAAAGACGCCAAGTCGCAGAGGCGCAAAGAGAACTTTTTTAACGTCGAGTGCACCTTAGGGCGGCACATAAATCACGTTTTATTTTGCGTATCTTCAACAAGGCAAATGCGATACGGCTCGTAAGATACGCGACAGAAACTCACAGGTGTAAAGTATTCCGACTTTGCGTCTTAGAATCTTTGCGTCTTTGCGTTTCTTTTCGTGTAAGTCGAATGCACCTTAGGCATGCAAATAGATGATGCGCATATGCCCGCCCGACCCCTTTCACCTTTTACGGCCCCTTCCATCGTTGATGTTTTATTTTGCGTATCCTCAACAAGGCAAATGCGATACGGCTCGTAAGATACGCGACAGATTTGATAGTTGTGTTTGCGAAGGCCTACGCAGCAAGCGCGCACTCTTTTTCTTCATCAATGAGAGCACTTTCGTTGCTTTTGACACCGACAAGACTGCAGCCCGCTGTGATGAGGATCGAAGCGATCACAAGCGCCATCGATAGGGGAGCCAAGCCACCGACGACAAGCCACGCTATCGAGAGTACCGGCAGTCCGTTGGCCAGACTACCTAGAAGACGATAATCGCCGCTAGCGATGCCCTTCACCCACATCGGATAGGCTGAACCATAGACGCAGGCCCCAAGTAGCGTGATGAGCGCAAATTGGTTTAGCGTTAGTGCGCGCCATTCGCCAAAAAATGTGTTAAGCACAGCTGAAAGCGAAGCTGTAATGAGCAGACCTGCCACATTGCTGGCAACAACGTCGCTGTCACTGTTCTTGATTACACAGTATGCTGTCCAGCTTAAGGCGGCCGTGCCGGCCATTAAGTAGCCTCCAATATGGCCTGGCGAGAAGCTTTCGGAGAATAGCTGAGGCACCAGAAGGGCTACGATCGCAGAAAAACTCAGCACCATCCCCAGTACTTGCGTGAGCGATAGGCGTTGTCCCCTAGCCATCGCACAGCCAATGACCATCAACGTGGGCCATATGTAGTTGATTAAATCAACCTGGACAGGAGGGGCCATACGAAAAGCTAACGGATAGGCGACTTGATTGATGACGAAAAACAGAGTTAATAAAGCACTTTTCGGTGCAAAACTGCGTCGTATGTGGGAGAGCTTTTCGCGACGACACAACAGACAGGTTACGCCCCCCATTAACTGGGAAAGAGCAATCACTTCAAAAGGGGGGAGATCCGCCAAAACACACAACAAATAAGCACCCACAGACCATAGTACGAGTGCTATCGCTCCCATGATGGTCGCCATATTCGTGTTAGGTACGCCCCAGCTTTGAAATCCTTGCCTACTCATAAACCTCTTGTGTGCCCGTGTTATTGATCAAAATCTTCCGTTGATATATCCGAGATATGATGCGTACTATGCATGAATTTCGAAGCGAAAAACCTGGAATTTTCTCTGTAGAAGCTGCTTTTCCTAGAGACTACCACTATTCAGTGGTGCCTTTTGGTGCTCCCGATTATATCGTGCACGATAGTTTTGTGCAAGCTGAATTATCAGGCGCACTAATCTCTTGGCGGCCTAACTTCAAAGTTGTTATAGTGGCGGCCACTTTTTACGTGAGGAAGTCATGGCAAGCGAGACGTGTGAACAGGTGTTGATGGTCTTAAGGCAGATACTGCGGGCAATTTCGATGCAGTCGCGCTTTTTGGCCCAGTCTTATGGTATTACTATGCCTCAACTCATCGTTATGCGAGCCCTCGGAAGTAAAGGAGCCCTTAGTATTGGAGCCCTATCTCGGGAAGTAAGCTTAAGCCAGGCGACGGTGACCGCTATTATTGATCGTCTTGAACGTAAGTTAATTGTGTCACGACAGCGCTCGTCATCTGATCGACGTCGCGTTTTAGTTGATCTGACCGAGCGAGGAAACCAAACATTATTAGAGGCTCCATCTCCAATTCAGGAGGCTTTCGACATAGAATTTTCACACTTGGAGCCTTGGGAGCAGACGCAAATCCTTGCAACACTGCAACGAGTGGCGCAGATGATGCAAGCCGAAAATTTGCCCGCCGCTCCAGTGCTTGTTGAAGATCCACAACTTCCTGGCGATCCTGTAGAACCCCTCTAGACAACAAAGATTTGGAAGGGTATATTATAGGGGCCGCAAGGACTATGCGCCTGTAGTTCAATGGTAGAACAGTAGCCTTCCAAGCTACTAGCGTCAGTTCGATTCTGACCAGGCGCTACCGATTTCTAGGGTTTACATCCTGAATCAATATAACCTAACGCAAACCAAGACCGAAATCTCGCCTCAGGCGGGATGCCAGTGTCAAGAACATAAAGGGACAAGGCTTGGCTAAGAAAGAAGTCACTATTAAAGATCTACTAGAAGCTGGAGCTCACTTCGGGCACCAGACCAGCCGTTGGAACCCCAAGATGAAACGTTTCATCTTCGAGTCACGTAACGGTATCTACATCATCGACCTGGCGAAGACACTTCAGCAGGTTCGTAAGGCCCAAGATGTTGTTCGTCAAGCTGTTGCTGATAACAAATCCATTCTTTTCGTCGGCACTAAAAAGCAGGCTAAAGTCGTCGTGCGCGAATGCGCTGAACACTGCGAAGAGTTTTATGTCTGCGAGCGTTGGCTCGGTGGCATGCTCACGAACCTGTCGACAATTCGTCAGTCTATTAAGAAGCTCGAACGTATTGAGAAAAAGATCTCGACAGGCTCCGACGGACTTACAAAGAAAGAGCTTTCATTGCTCACTAAAGATCAAATTAAGCTCGATCGCGTTCTTTCCGGAGTCCGTGGCATGCGTAAGCCCCCAGGACTTGTCGTTGTTATCGATCCGGACAAAGAGCACATTGCCGTGGCCGAAGCACGCAAGCTAGGCATCCCTGTTATGGGTCTTGTCGATACCAACTGTGATCCCGATCCAATCGACTATGTGATTGCCTGCAACGACGATGCCCTTAAGAGCATTAAGCTCATTCTCTCTTCCCTCGCCGAAGCCGCGATCGAACAGAAGAAAGAGATGCGCGTGGGAACGAAAGAAGAAACTCCTAAAGCTGAAGACGCTGGCACAGAACAACAGCCTGCTGCTGCTGAATTTAGCATCAGCATGAAGTCAGAAGGCGACGAAAGTAGCGAAGCTGCTGCCGCCAGTGAAACGGCAGAAGTTAAGGAGGACAAGTAATATGGCATCGATCACCGCAGCTATGATCAAAGAGGTGCGTGAGCGCACTGGCGTTGGAATGACTAAGTGCAAAGATGCCCTTAACGAAGCCAACGGCGATGTCGAAAATGCTATCTCTGTCTTGCGTAAGTCCGGCATGGCCTCTGCTGTGAAAAAGCAAGGGCGCCAGACCAAGGAAGGAATGATCGGCACAGCAAGCTCGTCTAAGGGTATTGCCGTTGTGGAAGTCAATAGTGAGACGGATTTCGTCGTTCAAAACGATCTTTTCCGTGAATTCCTCACTAATGTCACACAAGAAGTCGCCGACACCATGCCTGGAACTCTTGAGGACTTCCTTGCCCAAAAGTACTCGAAGGAAGCTGAGCTTACCATCGACGAGTATCGCGGAACGATGGTGCAGACCATTGGTGAGAACATCCGAATCAAGCGTTTAAAGACGTTCACTAAGGACGACAGCCAGTCAATTGGAGTGTACTCGCACCTCAACGGTAAAATCGTTGTCGTCGTCGAAGTTGAAGGCAGCGCCGATGAAGCCGATCTGGCAAGAGATATCGCCATGCACATCGCGGCGGCATCTCCCGAGTACCTTGCCCCCGAGTTCATTCCGTCGGAGAAAGTGGACCACGAGCGTGAAATTGCTCGCAGCCAGATGGCAGGTAAGCCTGAGAACATCATCGACAAGATCATTGACGGCAAACTCAAGGCCTTCTACGATTCAGTCTGCCTGATGAACCAAGCTTTCATCAAAGACGACAGCCTCACAGTAGCTGAAGTTGTCAGCCGCCGCGCTAAAGAAGCAGGCAAGGACCTTGCGGTCACCGGCTTCGTGCGTTGGGCCGTAGGCGAGGACGTTTAGTAGACGTCATCGACTGCCCACAAATGGTCGGCTAGACCAACCGGAAGCTACGGCGCCGGTTGGTCTTTTTTTTGTAGGTTTAAACCTTAAGAGGTACGTTCTGCCCTATAAACGCGTTCTTTTGAAACTCAGTGGAGAGCTGCTTGCTGGCGACCAAGGCTTCGGTATCAGCACCGAAGGGTGCCTCGTCGCAGCCCAAGCTATTAAAACCCTGTCAGATAATGGAATCGAAGTCGGCGTCGTTATTGGTGGAGGAAACATCTTCCGAGGAGTTCAGCTTGAATCGATGGGAGTGGCGCGCTCACCCGCCGACCAGATGGGAATGCTCGCCACTCTAATGAATGGCATTGCGCTTCAGCAAGCCCTTCATAGCATCGGCGTCACCGCCAAGGTCTTTAGTGGACTAGACTGCCCAAGAGTCGCTGAACCGTTTGTCTGGAGCCGCGTACAGGAAAGCCTACGCGACGGCCATCCTTTGATCTTTGTTGGAGGTACCGGTAACCCCTACTTCACCACCGACACCACTGCAGCCTTGCGCGCTAGCGAAATCGAAGCTGACGTTCTCCTTAAAGCCACTAAAGTCGATGGCGTCTATAGCCAAGACCCCCTAAAGCATCCCGATGCCGTTAGGTATGAACAAATCACCTACTCCGAGGTGCTTGCACAAAAACTCGCCGTCATGGATGCTACTGCCATTGCCCTGTGTCGAGGGGGAAATATTCCGATCCTTGTCTTCAGTATGTCCAAACTCGTCGACGGGGAAATTCTGGGTGTGCTCGAGTCTAACAACTCCGGCACATTGGTAACCGAAGGATAGAAAAATGAGCGTCTTACAGCAAGCACAAGAAAAAATGGAAGCGGCGATTGAGCATCTCAAGGTAGAGCTTCAAACCATCCGCACCGGCCGCGCTAACCCAGCGATGCTGGATAACGTCAGCGTCGAAGTCTATGGCTCACAAATGCGACTGCGTGACGTCGCGTCTGTATCAGCGCCAGAGCCTCGCCAGCTGCTTATTACCCCTTACGACGCGTCGAACGCATCTGCTATTGGAAAAGGAATCGAGAAAGCAAATATCGGTGCCACCCCCATCGTTGATGCCAACGTCGTACGTATCATCATTCCAGAGATGGATCAGCAAGTGCGCCAAGAAATGGTTAAACTTGCTCACCGTAAGCGCGAAGAGGCCAAAGTTGGCGTCCGCCACGTGCGCCGCGACTGCATTGATGACGTACGTACACAGAAAACTGCTGGTGAAATTCCCGAAGATATCCAAAAAAAGCTGGAAAAGGATATCCAGGAGCTTACCGACCGCTTCTGCAAAGAAGCCGATGACATCACCGCAGTGAAAGAAGAAGAGATTTCTACCATTTGAGGATTGCGCTATAATACGTTTACAAGTAACATGGTAGCTCCAAAATGTTGACTAAGGCCCCATCGTCTAGCCAGGCCTAGGACACCGGATTTTCATTCCGATAACAGGGGTTCGAATCCCCTTGGGGTCAACTTTTAGGGTCTTTAGCTCAGTTGGTTAGAGCACCTCACTTTTAATGAGGGAGTCGATGGTTCGAGCCCATCAAGACCCACTTTTCCTTCCCTTCCCCTTTTCTGCCAAGGATTCACCCAGATAGGACTACCTGGGGTGACCTCCGTGTCGGCCTAGGCTTAGGTAATTCACGACAGTTAAAACCGCCGACCGCGCCGACCGCGCCGACCGCGCCGACCACCGCCGCCGAAGCAGCAAGGCCAAGGTGCGTTAAGAGTATGCGTGATTTTTTTCTCTCCCAAGCCGTCAGTACCACGAATTCAGTTATAGATCTCTTTACTATTCCGCTGAAGAGGCACATAGTACTGACGCGTTGCCTGCCAAGTGAACCGCAACCTGCACACACCTTGTGCCCAGCTGACTCGTCGGCGCCTGTCGGCGGTGGTCAGCGCGGTCGGCGTTTAAATCTGTCGTGAATTGCCCATGCCTAATGCCAACCAAAACCATCGCTCACATTTACAATTTTAGATACATCTACTATAGTTCGCTTAAGGTCTTAGGTCGTTTAGACTTAGCCCATACCATAGACACACAGCCCACTATTAGCTATGTCGATGCCCGAAGAGCCGCCAGAAGAGTCCGCCGACCGTCCCTTTGAGTGCAGTGACTGCAAAAAGGACGTTAAAATCCTCT
>JAJFMA010000304.1 GCA_021772415.1 Chlamydiota bacterium | reverse complement strand
TCATATCTACGAACTCCACAAAGGCGGCGCGGAGCGCCGCACTCCATGGCCCTCGCTGCGCTCGCGTTATTATCGCACGTCTCTGATTATTCGTGGCTTATGTATAGGACGCAAAGTCGAGGCCATTTCTTTACAGTCTCGCAGGGGCGACATATGTATGTGTTCATCTGCCGCCCCTGTGAGAGTGTAAAGAAATGTCACAAGGGCTTATATATCACGATAGATTGTTCATGAGACCCGAAGGGGCGCCTCATTGTAGCCCCACCCGGCAGGCTTGTCATTACCCAAAATTTTTAAATGAATATTCGAACAGAGGTTCTTTTGGCATCCTCAATCAAACGCAGTGAGTTCCATCATGAGGCCCAACGGGTCGCCTTATGATAGCCCCACCCGTGAGGGTGGGGTGAAGCATAGAAAATTCCGGAGCGCTGTAAGTGCGACTCATGGCTCCAGAGGTCTTTGTGAAGCATGAGTCGGCCTTACAGGCCTCGCATAGATAACCCGATATTACCCCACCCTCTCGGGTGGGGCTACAATGATGAGGCGCCCCTTCGGGTCTCATGAAATACCAACGATTTCTCAATCGATCTCGGGATTTTTTTACACTCTCTGTAGGGCTCAAAATCCTTTTCACGCCCCTATACATCTTGTCAGCCCTTCGGGCTTCTAAGAGAAGAGCCTTCGCCCATTTCTTTACACGCTCGAAGCGCTTAACTAGAAAGTTATAGCGGGGTCCAAGATGTTGTAATGTGCACTCCGAAGCTAGAAGGGCCTTTACCCCAAGGAGTCGACGAAATTCTGGAACGTGGGGTCCTTGCGGACGTGATCGAATTCGACTTTATGCAGAACGCCTTGGACATCGAGAAGTCCTTCTTGAAGCGCGCAGCGTAGCCATCCGATGGTGGGCTGAACTTCGCCAAGAACGGCGTGACATTGGGCGTTAAGTACCGCGGTGTCTGTGCTAGGATTGGAACGATAGGCGCGTCCTCCTAGAGCAGTAGCGTGCCTCCAGTGCCCTGTTTCATAGGCCAGCTGCTGAAGTAGGCGCAGCCCCATAGGGCTTAAGCGTTCCTCTAGCGGTTTTAGCAACTCATATGCTGCTCCACGGTCTCCCTCTTCAGCGTGAAGCTCTGCTAGCATTTCTGTTGATGCTATGAAGAGTAGGCCTCGCTTTACCTGGGAACGAATATGAAGCAGCTGCTGCTTAGCTTCGTGAAAATTCCCCTGGCTCATATTTTCTTCGGCAAAGCCCAAAAGGTCCTGTAGCTCAGTATCGCGGTCTTTGGCGCTCATAATCATGGAACCACGCCAGGCGCGTAGGTTCTCAAAGGCGAGGATCATGAAGATCACCCCAGGAATAACCAGGCTATAGGCAAAGGCAGCGGAGCCTATGGTAACGGCAATGGCGAGGCTAATAAACAGAGCGATACGCACGCCACGGAAACCAAAAATACCTTCGAAGACGATAGCGAGGAGCTTTCCTCCGTCAAGAGGTTGAATAGGCAGGAGATTCAGGATGGTCCAAAACAAATTCACATAGGTTGAAACGGTGAGGCCATACGTGAGTAGCGCTTGGTCTTCGGGGACATAGCTCAACAATTGATAAGACAGACCACAAAGGGCAAAGCCTGCTAGTGGCCCACAGATTACGACGATAAAATTCTGCAAAAGTGAGATGTCAGGCCCTTGTCGCTGTGTGAGACCGCCTAAAGCAATAAGCTCGATAGTGGAGCGCTGCCCAAAGGCATAACCACTTAGTGCATGCCCATACTCATGTAGAAGTACAGACACGAAGATCACCACCACCCAAATCGCAGTCCCCGGCAAGTTCTGTGTATTGAGAAACCCAATAAGCACAGCCATAAGCCAGAAGACCGGATGTATGGTAACGGGTATCTTCCCTCCCCATCGAATCATGTATCTTATCCTTTTACGAGAGTGCTTCTTGGACAGCTTTACCCATGTCTGCGGGTGTTTCAGCCACAGACACACCCGCAGCTTTTAAGGCTTCAATCTTCCCACTCGCTGTACCCTGACCACCGGAGACAATAGCCCCGGCATGGCCCATGCGCCTTCCTGGAGGAGCTGTACTTCCAGCGATGAAAGCTGCTACGGGCTTAGTGCAACTCGACTTAATCCACTCAGCGGCCTGCTCTTCGGCGTCGCCACCGATCTCACCAATCATCAAGATTGCACGCGTCTCCGCATCGTTTTGGAACAGCTCAAGGATATCTAAAAAGTTGGTGCCATTAAGAGGGTCGCCGCCGATTCCCACACAGGTGGACTGGCCAAGGCCACGCTGTGACGTCTGCCAGACGGCCTCGTAGGTGAGTGTTCCTGAGCGTGAAACGATTCCCACACTGCCACGTTTATGAATGTATCCCGGCATGATACCTATCTTACATTCGTCGGGAGTAATCACTCCGGGGCAGTTAGGGCCTATAAGCCTGCTGGTGGCGCTGTGACGCATTACCTGCTTAACTTCAAGCATATCCCTTACTGGGATGCCTTCGGTGATACAGATGATGAGCGGTATCCCGGCATCTTCGGCCTCAAGGATAGCTTCTGCAGCAAAAGGCGCGGGCACAAAGATCATGGTGGCGTCGCAGTCCGTTGTCTCTTTGGCTGCCGCGACGGTGTCAAAGACTGGAACTCCGAGCGTTTCCTGTCCTCCTTTCCCTGGAGTTACGCCGCCTACAATCTGTGTCCCGTATTCAAGGCACTGTTGCGTGTGGAAATGTCCCGCTTTACCGGTGATTCCCTGCGTGATGACTTTGGTATTTTTTCCAATAAGTATCGACATAAACGGCGTCTCCTACTGCGTCGCCGCTGCCACAACCTTGTTGGCAGCGTCATTGAGATCTTCGGCAACAATGATATTCAATCCTGAATCGGCAAGCATTTTTTTGCCGTTATCTACGTTGGTACCTTCCAAGCGCACAACAAGTGGCACTTTAAGTTCTAGCTGACCCATCGCGGCGATGACACCTCCAGCTAACGTTACACAGCTCATGATACCGCCAAAGATATTGACTAGGATCGCCTTGACGTTGGGGTCTGAAAGAATGATCTTAAAGCCTTCCGCAACTTTCTCCTCGGTGGCGCTACCGCCGACATCAAGGAAATTGGCGGGTTTGCCTCCGTGGTGGTCAATGATGTCCATCGTCGCCATCGCGAGGCCTGCGCCATTGACCATGCAGCCTATATTTCCTTCGAGCGCTACGTAGGCGAGGTCAAACTCTTGTGCGCGCACTTCTGCTTCCGGAACCTGGGTAGGGTCAAATAGCTCTGCAATAGCTTTCTGGCGGAAGAGTGCATTGTCATCGACTCCAAGCTTGGCGTCTACGGCAACAAGTCTGTCATCGGGAGTGAGAATAAGGGGGTTGATTTCCAGCAGCGACGCGTCGGTGTCGATGAAGGCTTTAGCAAGTCCCTCAACAATTTTCATTCCCTGCTTAGCGACGTCACCTTCCCAGCCCATAAAGCGAGCAACACGTAACTTCTGATATCCCCGCAGCTTACCGTCAAAACGGATGGGAAGTTTTAGGAGCTTCTCGGGAGTCTTTTCGGCGATCTCCTCGATTTCCATGCCACCTTCTGGGGAGACAATCAACACGGCGTGGCCTGCTTGCCTGTCGATGACAGCGCCGAGGTAGTATTCTTTGGCGATGTCTTCAGGAGCGTAGAGCAGCAGTTGGTGCACCACGACACCTTCGGGGCCAGTCTGGTTGGTGACAAGCTTCATTCCGAGCATCTTGTCAACATGCTCCAGGATTTCGCCCGGGTTTTTCGCAAATTTAACACCGCCGGCCTTGCCTCGCCCTCCCGTGTGGACTTGTGCCTTTACCAGGGAGGACTCTAATCCAAGCTTATCTATCGCCTGTTCAGCTTCCTCTCGAGTAGTAACAACGACACCTTCCGGAACGGGGATGCCGTACTTCTTTAGGATCTCTTTTGCCTGGTACTCGTGAGTGTTCATGCTCTATACCCTTGTAACTAACCGATTTAACCTTGGCCTATATCGTAGCGTGTGCTAGAGTCACATTTCTCTTTACAGGCTATCTATAGGCTATAAGTTCATGGTACTGCACCTATTAAAATCTGGATATAGCAAAGTCAAAGGCGCTTTATCAAGAACGCGTTCAACATTAGGCGACAAAATCCGCGGAGGCTTCAGCGGTAAGCTCGATGATGAGAGCTTTCAAGCCCTTGAGCAAGTGCTCTATGAAGCAGATCTTGGGGTCGACATAGCGGTGGCTTTAACAGAACATGCGCGCAAACACGCCCAAGATGCAGACGTTCTTCCTTCGATTCTACAGGCTGAAATCGTTAGAATTCTTGGGAATCAAGAGACTGGGATCGTTGAAGCGCCTAAAGGTGAAGGGCCTACAGTCATCCTCGTTGTAGGCGTCAACGGGAACGGAAAGACCACGTCGGTGGCTAAAATCGCGCGCCACCTGACTCAAGCTGGTAAGAGTGTGCTTCTTGGAGCTGCTGACACCTTCCGCGCCGCTGCCGTTGACCAACTTGAACGCTGGGCCCAAACCTTGGATGTCGATATTGTCAAAGGAAGCCCCAACAGCGACCCTGCCGCCGTGGCATTTGACAGTGTAAGCGCTGCCAAAGCTCGGGGTGCGGACTTCGTTATCATTGATACCGCTGGGCGCCTGCATACCAAAACTTCTCTGATGCAAGAACTACAGAAAATCCGCCGGGTCTGTAATAAGGTAGTTTCAAATAGCCCACACGAGACTCTTCTTGTTCTCGATGCTACCACAGGTCAAAATGCTATCGACCAGGCGAACACGTTCAACACATACACCCCGCTAACAGGGCTTGTACTCACTAAACTCGACGGCACCGCCAGGGGTGGCGTCGTCATTAGTATCCAAAAGAGCCTGCAGATCCCCGTTAAATTTATCGGTGTCGGTGAGGGCGCCGACGACCTCATTCCTTACGAAACAGAGTCCTTTGTGAAGACGCTGTTTTAGCCCCCTTTCTCCTAACGATCGAAATCTAGTTCGAACCGAAGAAATTACGTACATGTTCACGGGGTACCACCAAGATGAGGTCTGGTCGTTTTCATGTGCCGATCGACAGTCCATACTGCCCGTGGTCTACATTGATAAGAATGAGCTTAGAAACGCTAGCGTGAACTCCAAAAGCACCCTCTTTAGGGGCGAAGCCTCGACAGCTTTACAGCCTAGCCCGTGAGGGCTAGGTAATGTGTAGTGACTATTTAGCTCTGAGGAGAGTGTAAAGAAATTGGGGGTGGTGAAGAAATGATCGTTATCCCACATGAGCTCGCACATCTTCCGGCGGCCTGAAAGGCCAGCAAGATGTATAGCCTCGGGCGAAGCCCGGGGTAGGAGTTTAAAAAACGTCCTGAGCCCTGTAGGGGCGACATATGCGCGCGTTCATCTGCCGCCCTTGCGAGAGTGTAAAGAAATGTCACAAGGGCTTATTTATCACGATAAATTGTTCATGAGACCCGAAGGGGCGCCTCATTGTAGCCCCACCCGGCAGGGTGGGGTGAAGCACAAAAAATCCCGGAGCGCTGTAAGTGCGACTCATGGCTCCAGAGGTCCTTGTGAAGCATGAGTCGGCCTTACAGGCCTCGATAGATAACCCGATATTACCCCACCCTCCCGGGTGGGGCTACAATGAGGCGCCCCTTCGGGTCTCATGAAAAATCAACGATTTCTCAATCGATCTCGCAATTTCTTTACACTCTCTGCAGGGCTCAAAATCCTCT
>JAJFMA010000303.1 GCA_021772415.1 Chlamydiota bacterium | reverse complement strand
GCCTTCGGAGAATACTGGATGAAGATTTTGCATGCCTGTGACATAGCGCGTGAGGGCTGTCTCTAAACCAGCGATATCTCTATTTGCAAGAGCGGTTTTAGCCGTCTCCAGCTGTGCTTTTAGCCATGGCTTACACATCTTTCTGATGCCTGGACCGTCTTCGATGTCTCCCTTGTGTTTGGCTAAATTGCCAGGATCTTGTAGGCATTCCGTTAGATAGGGATCTACCAAGTCATGGTCCGCCATATGACCGAGGAGACCGTTCAAGCCGGCGTTGGAACTTTGATGCAGCGTGTTGCACCCTTCAATAAATGCTGCTGCGCGTGTTTGTAGATTGGCAAGGTTAGCGGGAATAGCGTCTTGGTCGGCGGCGATCTTTGAAGGAATATTTTGCAGCACCGACTGTACACTTTCAATTTGCGTTGTAAGTAGCTTGGTTTGCCTAATTTCAGGGGTTAGGCCTTCTGTCCATCGGCCTGTGTAGAACCAGTGTCCTGTGCCTATTAGACTTTGGCTCCAGACCTGGTAGCGCTCCTTCATTGCATTCACGTGAGTGAGGAGATGGGCAAGGTGGTCTCTTAAATTAGGAGATTGCAGGCTTGCTGCATCGCTGTGTACGAGGATATTGGGGAGAACCTCTTGTGTCCGCGCCGCAAGTGTACCGAGGTTTGAGCCACTACTTTCAAGGACATAATCTGGTCCTAGAGCATCATCTTCGTTGTTTGGCCGTAAGCGAATGTGACCTTCATTGCCTGTGAGATGTCGCTCAAAGGCGTCAACGATGTGGGCAAGATAAGTAAGGGGGTTATGATCCATAGCGTCCTCTCCCTAGTACATTGTAATTATGTGATTTGGGGAGGAATTTTCGTCGATTAGCGCCTTTAGGTCAAGGGGGCGAGTGATGGCCTTGGGCGCTTGAAGGCGGCAGTTTCCTTTTTAACGCCGACCGCGCCGACCACCGCCGACTACCGCCGACGGGTCTCATGGGGTTGAAAGCTAGGACAACAAGTAATTTGTGCAGGTAGCGCCATCAGTGATAGGAGGAATAGAGCGTAGGCTTAACCCAAAGCTGTGAGGGGACCATTTATGTGATTGGTTGGGGATGATGAGCCCGTCGGCGGTGGTCGGCGTTTGTCGGCGCGGTCGGCGTTTAAACCTGTCGTAGACCAAACGGACTACATGCATAAAAACACTTGTCTGCGTTTATCTGCGGCTCGTCTGCGTGGTCTGCGGTAAAAAAATAAGTGGAACCTTCAGGCAACTAATGCGTAACGACACCTAAACCTGAACACAGCGCTTTACGACGCGATTTTCTCTCCGCGGCGACGGACAGCTGGCTCTTTTTCTGTGGTGACGCACTCTTCGTCGATTTCGACCTCTTCGACGGTGTCGTCGGAGGGCACTTCGAACATGAGCTCACGCATGAGGTTTTCCAAAATCATGCGCAGTGCTCGCGCGCCTGTTGCGGCTTCAAGAGCTTTCTTTGCGATGGCTTTGATGGCGCCTTCAGTGAAGCTCAGTTTGACGCCTTCGAGTTCAAACATTTTGATGTACTGCTTGATGATGGCGTCTTTAGGCGCTGTAAGTATCGCGACCATGTCCTCGAGCTTTAACTCGTTGCAGTTGGCGATGCTGTTGAAGCGGCCAATGAATTCGGGGATCATCCCAAATTGGATGAGGTCTTCGGGCTCGACCATAGAGAGGAGCTTGCTCTTCTCGGAGGCGTCGATGATTTCGTGTTCCCCATGGGTAAAGCCGATGGTGGTTTTACCTTTGCGCTTGGAGACGATTTTTTCCAGGTCTACGAAGGCTCCACCGACGATAAAGAGGATGTTCTCGGTGTTGACTTTGATGTACTCCTGATTGGGGTGCTTGCGCCCCCCTTTAGGTGGTACGTTGGCGACGGTGCCTTCGACAATTTTAAGGAGCGCTTGCTGCACACCTTCGCCCGACACGTCGCGGGTAATGGAGACATTACCTGTGGTACGGGTGATTTTGTCGATTTCGTCGACATAAATGATACCTAGCTCTGCCTTAGCCACGTCGTAATCTGCGGCCTGAAGAAGGCGTAAGATGATGTTCTCGACGTCTTCGCCAACATAGCCAGCTTCGGTCAATGTCGTCGCGTCGGCGATAGTAAAGGGGACGTCAAGGATGCCAGCAAGGGTTTTAGCAATGAGAGTCTTCCCTGAACCCGTAGGACCCAGAAGCAAGACGTTGGATTTGCTGAAATCAACCTTAGAGTCTTTAGTCAAGCTCTGAACACGCTTGTAGTGGTTGTATACCGCAACAGCGATGGTCTTTTTCGCCTTCTCCTGGCCAATAATGTAGTCGTCTAAGCGCTCTTTGATCTCTTTAGGCTTGAGAATCTTGAGCTCAAAGTTGGTGCTCTTCTTCTCCAAAATGCCATTGCACAAGCGCACGCACTTGTCACAGATATAGACATTAGGACCGGAAATCAGCTTCTCAACAGCTTCTTCTGTACGTCCACAAAAGGAGCAGGAGGCGACATCTTTGTTAGCGTAAGTCTTCTTGGTCATGGATCTCGACTCAAATTAATTTTGTCACGACAGGGTGCACTCAGTGCGCCTGGAGTGTCGCATTTAGTAAGGCCTTAATTAGAGGCTGTGCCCTGGGCCACGGCTTCACGTGGCTCGTAGACTTTGTCCAACAAACCATACTCCACAGCCTGTTCAGGGCTCATATAGAAGTCTCTTTCGGAGTCTTCTTTAATCTTCTCTATGGCTTGTCCAGTGCAATCGGACATGATTTGTGCTAGACGCTCTTTCAAAAAGAGGATTTCTTTAGCTTGTAGCTCAATGTCAGCCGAGGAGCCTCCGATACCACCACTAGGCTGGTGGATCATGATGCGGCTATTCGGTAACGCAAAGCGCTTGCCCTTGGTACCGGCCGTCAGGAGCAAAGCTCCAATGGACGCAGCCTGCCCAATACAGCAGGTGACGACCTCACAGTCGAGATACCTCAACGTGTCATAGATCGCGAGGCCTGCAGTCAAAATGCCGCCAGGGCAGTTGATGTAGAGGCTGATGTCTTTTTTGGGATCTTCCATCCGTAAAAACAACAGCTGTGCCACGACGACGTTAGCAACTTGGTCGTTAATTTCACTGCCAATAAAGACGATGCGGTCTTTAAGCAGACGCGAGAAGATGTCCATTGACCGCTCGCCGCGGCCAGTGTCTTCAATCACATAGGGAGTCAGCGAATTGCGGGGGCGTTTATCCATGTCGTAATGCCTACGTAGTTAGATCGTTCCTCAGCATTTTTATATGCTGTGGCCACCTAGATGGTCAAGAGATTTCAACAGCTCTAGACTACCTTAGCCTTTTCAAGCAGAGAGTCAATGACCTTACGAGTGCAGATATTCGCGAATAATCTGAAACGTACGGTCTCGTGATCCATGTCTTTGTCAATAAGGCGCTCATGCAGTGGCAGCGCGTTGACACGGTAGAGCTCTGAGAGCATTTCTGTCTGGTCTGCAGAATACTTTTTTTCTCGGGCTACAGGAAGCGCAATGAAATAGAGGCGAAGGTTGCGGTCGGTGAGTGTATCTGCCTGCTCTTCAAGTTCTTGTTGGCGCGCTTGGATGTCTTCTTCCGAGACATTCTCGTCTTTAAGCTGCTCGATCAGTTTGCGTACACGTACCTGACGCTCAGAGTCATATAGTGACGCAGGAACTTCAAAGGTGTACTTTTCCAATAGCTGATCTTCGAGCTGCTTACGAAGATTGTCTCGCACTTCAGCATCAGCCTGCGATTGAAGGTGCTCACGGATGCGCTGGGTCAACTCTTCAACAGACTCCACGCCAGCCTTTTTGGCCAGGGCGTCGTCGACAGGAGGCAACACCGCTTTCCATATTGCGTTGACAGTGACGCGAACCTCTGTGGGCTGAAAATCTAGAGTGTTGTCTTGGCTCATGAACTCATCGTCACGAGAACTTTCTCCGACGGGCTCGTCACCGGCTTTGGCACCTATGACAAGGTCGTGCATCCACTTAGGCACATCGCCTTTGTTCATCTTAAAGCGAGTGTTTGTGCAGATGTTAAAAGCCGGTGTCGCCGTTGTGTTGATATCAAGGTCAACGAAGTCGCCTTCTTCAATTACGCGATCTTCAACTTTCTCCCACTCACCATGGTAGTAGCGAAGCTCTTCGATGCGGTTGTCAATCTGTTCCTGCGTGATTTCGGAAGCTTCGGGGCGCTTTAGCTCCACTTCGTCGATGGCAATAGTTGGCATTTGCGGTTCACACTCAAAGCGGAAGCTAAATTCTGCAGCTTCGCCCTTTTTGAGGTTACGGACGTCTGGAGCGCGCACACTATTGCGATTTAAAGGATAGATCTCGGCGAGCTTCATCGCTGAACCGAAAGATTCCTCAAGGAGAGTTTCGCGGAACTCACGTTCAACATGAGGAGCATAGTGATCGATGACCATACGGTCTGGAGCTCGGCCCTTGCGGAAGCCGGGGATGTTTACATGCTTACGCACAGACTTCACAGCTTTTTGGTAGGCTGTCGCAACATGTTCTGGGGAAACGGAGATGTCAAAGCTTACCTGGCAGCGGGGCTCTTGCTTTACCACTACTTTGATCTGCTCGTTTTCTAGTTCCTTTTCAGTTCCTTCCACGGGAGTCCTCATATGATTCTGAGTTTTGTGGCCCTAGGATATCACACACTCGGGATATGTTGCAGAAAGGACGCTAAATAGCGGGTGATGAGATTCGAACTCACGACCCTCACGTTGGCAACGTGATGCTCTACCACTGAGCTACACCCGCGCGTCCGGGTCTGTCTAATAAGGGCACGAAATAGCGGGTGATGAGATTCGAACTCACGACCCTCACGTTGGCAACGTGATGCTCTACCACTGAGCTACACCCGCATAATATTGATCCGCAAGCGGGTAATGAGACTCGAACTCACGACATTCACCTTGGGAAGGTGACGCTCTACCAGCTGAGCTATACCCGCAGATACACGATCACAAACAACTTAGAAGCAAAAAGTGTAATCCTTTAGCAATTTTTCAGCAAGGGGCGAGTGCCCTGGAATATTACGGGCGGATGGCTGATTTTTTGGTTTTGCGACGTTTTTCTTACACTGGACATATTGAATAGCTCTTTTTCAAGTAAATGCACCGATCTCGTTGACCCTCAACAGGTGAGATTACCACAAAAAGGAAGATTAACCTCCGAGCCCACAGACCCCACAGGGAAGTAGTAGGTAAGGTATCACGGGACGTAGAGCGCTGAAGGTGAACAAAGACTATATTATGAAAGAGAACAGGGTCCTCCATTCGTCCTCTGTGGGCTCTGTGATCTCGGTGGTAATTTCTTCGATTTGGACCGAATCTTGATGGGTAAGTGGAATTGCAGAGGTGAGGAAAGCACAAGACCGTGTTCTAAGATTTGCTGGGAACTCGGTGGTAATTTCTTCGATTTGGACCGAACTTTGATGGGTAGGCAGAAAAGCAAGGGTAGCGAAAATGTCTTAGAGTGAGTGGGAAAGAAAAAGTTCTAGACCAAAGAATGGAGGAAACTTTGGCCTAGAACTGGTGGTGGGGAACTCTTGTCTTATTGTTAAGTCGTCTATGTCCATGTGTACTTCATGGCGTTCTTTTTTTCTACGATTTTTTTACATCCCTGCAATCCAGTGGGGTGAGGGCTTTTTTCGGTTGCTTCGCGGCGGGGAAATGGGTAAAAGGTAGAGGCAAGTCGCTCAACGTAATTTTTTTTGAGTATGCACTTTTTGTGTGCGGGGCGACATGTTGCGACAACCATCGAATGGAAATGGCAGATGCTGAATTTTCGGAAGTTGAAACAGGACTTTTCTCCCGGGATCCTTACGGAGGGCAAAAGCCTTCACCAAGAGGGGAAGGTTGAAGCTGTAAAGATCATTAGCTTGACGCCGGCAAGTGTGCGCATGAGTTGTCGTGTGCGCGGCAAGCATGATAACTGCTACGAGAGTGATATTGAGATAGATCGCACAGAGTCTATGGCGACAGACTCGGACTGCGACTGTCCATACAACTACGACTGCCAGCATTTGGCGGCGGTGCTTTTCTACCTCGAGGAGCATTTCGACTCCATCGTTGTAAAGTACTCCAATGAGGCAGACCTAGAGCTCTCGGGGAGTATAGATGAAGAGGAGAAGGCCCAGCTGCGTCAAACCTTCGATGAAGCTAAGAGTAAAGAAAATATTCGTAGAGGCAAGAAGGCGCAAGAAGAGCTACTGCAAGAGTATGTCGTGGCGGCGGAAGTGCTGGGGCGCTCACCCTTTTTTCTTCCCGAAGAGCATCTTGACGAGGATCGCGCTGAGCTGGCGGTGATATTCTCTAACCATTCGCAGAAAGTTTTTGACCATGATAACAGCCCTGAAGTGCAGTTAGCCTTGCGTCTACCTTCGCGTTCGAAGCCCTTGCAGCTGCCCGATGTCAAAGCGTTCCTAGATGGTGTTCGGTACTGTGAGCCGCTGTATGTGGGCAACAAACGCTACTTCTTTGGCATAGGTTCTTTTGGCAACGAAAGCGCTGAAATTTTGCGTTTACTTCTGAACTATGCACGCTTCCCACAGGGGAAAGGTGAAAAAAATGCGCGTATCGCTCAAGTAGGAGGCGAGGCCTTTGGAACTATCCTTGCCAAGGCATACGAGCTTTCTATAGCAAATGCGAAGAAAGGGGGCTCACGCTCAGAGTTTTCAGGACAGGTGATGTCTTGTCTTTATTGCGGGAGTATCGAGCAGCCCCTGCAGTATTCTAGTAGTTTTGTCGACATCCACTTCGCGTTGGAATACATCGAAGCCCCCGAGCCCAAAATTCTGATGAACCCTTCTCTCATGCTCGAAGGGTCGCTGCGCCTGCGTCTTGACGAGACCTGTCTATTTGAAAGTGCTAAGCCTGGGATGATCCATGAAAACACCTACTACCGCTTTCAACCCCACGTGCGTCGCAAGCATTTAAGGCATCTGTTCGTTGTCAGGGATGTCACAGTCCCTGAACCGCTGTTTGGAACCTTCGTGGAAAATGGCCTTCCCGTCATGGCTCGCTATGGTGAAGTGGTCGCTGACGAGGCGTTAGATAACTTTGTCACCTTGCCATTTGTTGGAGATCTGCAAGCGGTCTGTGATCTTAGCTACCTTGATGGAGAGCTAGAAGCGCACCTGTCGTTCCTCTATAACGACATTAAGGTCCCTGCGACGTTAGATAAGATCTCTAACAAAGATATCGACCAGTTTGTGACGCGCCGAGGGATTTTGGCGCGTAACCTTACTGAAGAGCACAAGATCATCGACGACCTTTTCCAGGATTTTGTCTTCGATAAGAAGCACGGTAGCTTTGTCGTTAAGGCGGAAAAGAAAATCGTCGAATTTATGACCGAAGTGCTCCCACGTAACCGCGCCAAAGTAGAATTTAACTGCCCAGAGAATCTTCTCGATCAGTTTGTTTATGACGACTCACACTTCACGCTGCACCTTGCTGAGACAGATCACATCGACAAATACAGCGCACAGCTTAAAGTTGAAGGCCACCTAAATGGAGTGTCGCTAGACTTACTGTGGGATTGCCTGTCGGCACGGCGCCCTTATATCGAACTTCAGCCAGGTAAACCTCGCCGCCGTGGGCGTGGCGGAGGCACTCGCCGTACCACGCAACCTAACAAAATCCTCGTTCTTAACCTCACGAAGCTAGCCCCTGTAGTACAGATCTTTGATGAGATCGGCATTAGCACCCTCGATGACCACAACGAAGAGAGACCTTTGTGGAGCTTGGCAAGCATCCACGAAGACCTGTTCCAAGGGCTGCCAGTGAAATTCTCCATGAGCGAGCGGCTCGCCCAAATTCAGCAGCAAATGCTTGGCGTCTCCACACTACAAGCCCAGCCCGTACCCAAAGCCATCAAGGCTACTCTACGTGGGTATCAGGTCGATGGAGTGTCGTGGTTAGAGCGTCTGCGCAACATGCATTTGGGAGGCATCCTAGCCGATGACATGGGCCTAGGTAAAACGGCTCAGGCTATTGCGGCTATCACCCAACATCAGCAAGAACACCCGGACGCCATCAACCTTATCGTATGTCCAACATCTCTGGTGTATAACTGGAAGGAAGAATTTACAAAGTTCAACCCGACACTTAAAGCGCTTCCTATTGACGGAACACCTGCTCAGCGTAAGAAGCTAATTAAGAAAGTAGGCGACTACGATGCTGTCATTACTTCGTATAGCCTTCTTCAGAAGGATATCGAAATTTATCAGGACATGCACTTCGACTATGTGGTGCTCGACGAGGCGCAGCATATCAAGAACCGTGGCACACGCAACGCGAAATCCGTTAAATTGATCCAGGCGTCGCATCGCTTGATCCTGACAGGTACTCCCATTGAGAACTCTTTGGAAGAACTGTGGAGTCTTTTCGACTTCCTCTTGCCTGGCTTGCTCAGCTCCTACGATCGCTTTATCGATAAATACATCCGACGCGCAAGCAACGATCAGGCAGAGAGTGCCTTGGGTGGGCTGCGCCGAAAGGTGTCGCCATTTATTTTGCGGCGCATGAAGAAAGATATCCTTCAGGAGCTTCCACCAGTCTCCGAAGTGGTCTATCACTGTCGCCTATCTGCAGCGCAGAAGGAACTCTACAAATCGTATGCCGATTCAGCAAGAGAAGAGCTGTCACGTCTAGTGAAGAAAGAGGGTTTTGATAAAGTCCAAATACATGTTTTGGCAACACTGACACGTCTCAAGCAGATTTGTTGCCATCCAGCTATTTTCGCCAAAGACAAAGCGGAATGTGGCGATTCAGCAAAATACGACATGCTGATGGAGCTTCTTCAGACCCTTATCCAAGGACAGCATAAGGTTGTGGTGTTCAGCCAATACACGAGGATGCTAAAGATCATCCGGGACGACTTCGCACAAATGGGCATTCCCTTTGCCTATCTTGACGGCTCAAGCAAAAACCGCATGAGCATTGTGAAGCGCTTTAACGAGGACCCCAATGTCCCGGTATTTCTTGTGTCGCTAAAAGCGGGAGGGACCGGCCTAAACCTCACCGGGGCCGACACTGTCATTCATTACGATATGTGGTGGAACCCAGCTGTAGAAAATCAGGCTACCGACCGCGTGCATCGCATCGGGCAGACACAGTCCGTTTCAGCTTATAAGCTGGTCACCCTAGGTACGATCGAAGAGAAGATTATGGAACTTCAAGATCGCAAACGCAATCTTGTCAAGCAAGTGATTAACTGCGACGACGATGCAGTGACTAAGCTGACCTGGGAAGAGGTGCTTGAACTCCTACAGACGTAATGAATAGGACGGTGGATTTAAATAGTTGGGCGTCAATTATTTATTACTCGTAAATTCCCTTTGTCCACTACGTCCATTTCGTTCATACTGTCCATCGCGTCCATTTGGTTTCAAAGCACCCTATGGGAACCAGGAAAAACTTGAGAATTTCGTCAAAATCTATTATCACTGTTAGTTTAATAGTAACCTCTAAAGAGGGAAGAAGGGATAATGAGTAATAAAAACAATGCTAATAGCTTCCTTGAGGGCGCTGTAGGCCTTTACAATTCAGTATTTGGTCGCCTAGACCGCTTCAGAGGTGTTTTTTCCCACGATATTGGCATAGATCTTGGAACCGCAAATACACTCGTTTATCTCCGCGGAAAGGGCATTATCCTCGCTGAACCCTCTGTGGTGGCTGTTGACTCCGATACCAACGAAGTACTTGCTGTTGGACAAACCGCTAAAGCGATGCTGGGTAAAACACCGCGAAAAATTCACGCCGTCCGTCCGATGAAAGATGGCGTTATCGCCGACTTCGAGATCGCGGAAGGAATGCTTAAAGCTCTCATTAAAAAAGTGACGCCAGCACGCAGCCTCTTCCGTCCAAAAATTCTAATCGCCGTTCCTTCAGGTATCACCGGTGTGGAAAAGCGCGCCGTCGAAGACTCTGCCCTCCATGCAGGCGCTCAGGAGGTGATTTTGATCGAAGAGCCTATGGCGGCAGCCATTGGTGTTGACCTACCCGTTCACGAACCATCGGCAAACATGATCATCGATATCGGTGGCGGCACAACGGAAATTGCCATTATCTCACTTGGTGGTATCGTGGAATCACGCTCCCTACGTATCGCCGGAGATGAATTCGACGAATGTATCATCAACTACATGCGGCGCACCTACAACTTGATGATCGGCCCACGAACGGCCGAAGAAATCAAGATGACAATAGGCTCAGCGTACTCTCTGGGGGACAATGAGCTCGAAATGGAAGTGCGTGGCCGCGATCAGGTCGCCGGCCTCCCCGTCACTAAGCGCATTAACTCAGTGGAAATTCGCGAGTGCTTGGCGGAACCCATTCAGCAGATTATCGAGAGCGTAAAGCTAACACTAGAAAAGTGCCCTCCTGAACTGGCTGCAGACCTCGTTGAACGTGGGATGGTGATTGCTGGAGGCGGTGCTCTGATCAAAGGGTTGGACAAGGCTCTCATTAAAGAAACAGGACTTCCTGTGATCCTAGCTCAGAACCCGCTCCTCGCCGTGTGTTTGGGGACAGGTAAAGCATTAGAATATCTCGACCGCTTCAAACGCCGTAAAACCGCTGCTGCGGTTTAGTCCTTATATTTTAGGAGACTTCCATGGTGACACGCATGAATATTGCAGCCAGCACAAACATACCTTTAGAGCAGTGGACCGACAACGAACGGCTACGCGCCTGGATTCAGGCGATGGTTGATAAATGCCGTCCTGATGCCATTCATCTTTGTGATGGTTCCGAGGAAGAATACGATAGTCTCTGCGAGCTCATGGTAAAGAAGGGCACGCTAACACGCCTAAACGATAGCAAACGCCCTAACAGCTACCTGTGCCGCTCTAATCCCGCTGATGTAGCACGCGTTGAAGATAGAACCTTTATCTGCTCTCAAAATAAAGAAGATGCCGGGCCAACAAACAATTGGTGCGATCCTCAAGAGATGCGCCAGAAGCTCTCTGACCTATTTGAAGGTTGCATGCAAGGGCGTACCATGTATGTGGTCCCATTTAGTATGGGGCCTTTGGGCAGTCCTATCGCTCATATCGGCATTGAGATTACTGATTCCCCCTACGTCGTCGCCAGTATGCGCATCATGACACGTATGGGTGCGGATGTGCTCAAGGTGCTGGGTAAGGGGGATTTCGTTCCTGCTATGCACTCCGTAGGAGCTCCTCTAGCTGTCGGCGAGAAAGACAGCCCATGGCCATGCAATGCCGAAAACAAATATATCGTCCACTTCCCAGAGTCGCGCGAAATTTGGTCGTACGGCAGTGGGTACGGTGGAAACTCCCTTTTAGGTAAGAAGTGCTTCGCACTACGTATCGCTTCTGTGATGGCACGCGATGAAGGGTGGCTAGCTGAGCATATGCTGATCCTTGGTATTACCAACCCTCAGGGAGTGAGAAAGTACATTGCTGCAGCCTTCCCAAGTGCTTGCGGTAAGACTAACCTCGCTATGCTACAGCCAACTCTACCAGGGTGGAAGGTCGAGTGTGTTGGGGATGACATTGCATGGATGAAGTTTGGCAAAGACGGACGCCTGCGTGCCATTAACCCGGAATACGGTTTCTTTGGTGTTGCACCAGGAACCTCCTACTCCTCGAACCCGAACGCGATGCGCAGCATTGAACGCAATAGCATGTTCACAAATGTTGCACTTACTGACGATGGTGATGTGTGGTGGGAGGAGATGTCAGAAGAGCCTCCAAAGCACGCTGTAGACTGGAAAGGCAAAGACTGGACTGCGGAAAGCGGAGAAAAAGCCGCCCACCCCAATGCACGATTTACCGCTCCAGCAAGTCAGTGTCCTGTGATTGACCCATCGTGGGAGGATCCTGAAGGGGTGCCGATTTCAGCCATCATCTTCGGAGGGCGACGTGCCACCAATGTACCCCTAGTGTGTGAAGCGCTTTCGTGGAACCACGGGGTTTTCATGGGTGCTAGCGTCTCATCCCAAACGACTGCTGCGGCAGCCGGCGCTGTGGGAAAATTACGGCATGATCCATTTGCTATGCTTCCCTTCTGTGGCTACCACATGGGTGATTACTTTGGGCACTGGGTGAATGTTGGTCAGCAGCATGACGCTAGCAAACTTCCGCGTATATACAATGTGAACTGGTTCAAAAAAGACGATAAGGGCGCCTTCCTATGGCCTGGATTCGGAGAAAACTCTCGTGTACTAAAATGGATTTTTGAGCGCACTAACGGTGCCCAAAATGCTGTCGAGTCACCATTAGGCTACTTACCAGCGCCTGGAGAACTCGACACCACGGGTCTGGATATTTCTCCGGAACAACTAAAACAGCTCTTTAACGTAGATAGAGAGGCGTGGTTAAACGAAACTCAAGGAACCCGACAGTACTTTGAGATTTTCGGAGATCGCCTGCCTAAGGCTTTGCGTGACGAACTGGAAGCTTTAGAAGCGCGTCTGCGAGGATAAACAATGTCGCGACGACGCACCGAACCCTTTCTTGGTGAGGAGTCCCCACAGCCTACCCTGCGACCTGTACGACGCCTCACTGCGGTCCTGGCTTGTTCTGTATTAGTCAATGTCGCTTTGCTTTCTGCTTTGATCTATCAAAATGCGCATCTTAGCGTACCCATTGGGGTAGGGGAGCCCCCTTCTCCATGGGGACGGCAAGGGGTGATTTCCTTGGCCGAAGACCGTACCAATGCCGAAGTCCTAAAATCCCTCGTACATATGCTTCCAGAGCAACTTGTTGCACGCCTCGGAGATGCGCAGCTTGTTGAAGATGGCTATACACATCGTGATCTGGCTTTGGGGTGTCTAGTAACTTTACACCACTTTGACCTTTCCAAGGCTGTGGCTAGCGAGACACTACCTACCGAACGCTATTTGAAGGTGAATACCGAATTTACTCCTATAGCGGTGTATCCAGGTCTAAACGAGCGTCAGTTTGCTTCCATCAACCATTTCATCCAAACGGAACGTTGGCCTCTTACGAGCGAAGGCCTTTTCCTAGCTCTACAACAGGATACCCTACGTGCCGACCAGAGCCTTGCTGAAGCATTTTTTCTGACGCCCGAATATTTGGCTATTCAACGCCTGTTCGCTCAAGCAGAGAAGCCTGTCTCCAAGCAGGCACTGCTGCAAACTCTTACTGATGGATCTTGGGAGATGCTTGTCAGTTATGGCGACCGGATCTGCCCTCACGATACTGCTTCATGCACGCGTAGACGCCTACTCGTGGACTATATCCACTCGGGGTCCCGTTCAGCAGCCCAGCTCATGATCTCTACAGACCCGCTCTTTGCGGCAAAAAAACTCGATGACGCCACTGTTATGGAAATTCTCGAGATGCTCGGCGCCACAGATCATGGTGAAGATCTCGCATCTTTTGCGCATGCAGTGGCTAAAAGCCCCCGCAGTGACGCGGTTCTTGATCTGGCACGAAAGATTAGTCCTAGTGCAAATGTGGTGCTAGAGGCTCCTGTTGTTGCCGCTACTGCACCCAGCAGACCAGCTCCAGATCGTATCTATGTTGTACAGAAGGGTGATTCTCTGTGGAAAATTTCCCGAAAAGTCCACGTAGATATTGAAACACTGCGCGCTCACAATGACCTAAAGGGAGATCTTCTCCTTCCCGGCACCAAGCTCAAGCTGCCGTAGATTTAGAGTCAGAAGATTACCACAGTCTCTATGCTGAATTTCTGTCTTACGGATCTTTGGGCTTTACGGGATCGTAGCCTCCACGATGCCAAGGGCCACATTTGACAATACGCTTCGCAGCCATCCAGCAGCCCTTGATCGATCCGTGCGTTTCGATGGCTTCGTAGGCGTATTCTGAGCACGACGGAACGAAGCGGCAGCATGAACCCAAAAATGGTGCGATCGCCAGCTGATAAGCCCGGATCAATTTTAAACACAGCCAGCGCATGCGTCTCCTAAAGAATATGGAACACGTCTTTGAGTAGCGTCAGCACCACTTCGATGATGATGAGCCAGATAATCGTCCACTCAAGTCTGCTCGAGTGCTGGTGATTGAGCTCATTACCCAGCATTTCAAACAGTTCATGCACGATAGATAGGCGGTGATTGAGGACTTTGACACGGTTCTCAATGTCTAGGTAGTGTGAAACCATGGTGTACAGAGGCTCGAGATCCAAATTCTCCCAGAAGAACTCGGGGGTATCCAGCACATCCCATTGCAAGTTGATGGAGCTGCGCTCCATGAACAGCTGGCCCATCTTACGGCGGATTTCTCGGCGTGAAAGCGAGATTTTGCCGTGGCGCGCCAGCGCCTCCGGTAGAGGTTTCGAAAGATTGTATGTCGTCTGAACAGCAGTCTCAAAAGCTTCAAGCTTTACTGACTGTGCGATGCCGTGCGATATCGCTAGCAGTGATAGCGTTTCAGTGTCGGGCAATACAATCTCATCTTTGATGATCTGGGCCTTATTACCCACAGACACTACAAAATGGTCTTTCTCTACTCGTTCGAGTGGCCCGTCCTGGATCTTCTTGGTGAGCTCAAGGAATTTTTTCAGGTCCGCTTCATTTAAACCCCAGAATACCGCTGTACCAAAGGGAAAGAAAAAGACATTCGCTATTTGAGTGTCATTAGAAACCGAAACGTGGATCACGTCACGGTGTAGTGTAGCTGAGTATTCCCCGCGAAGCAGGTTCATCAAGCTTGAGATGTCATAAGCCGAAGCAGTGCAGTATGCGATGCATTCCATGAGAATCACTTTCCTATCAAGCGAAGAGCATACGATAAAAATCTCATAAAGGCAAAGATTATGAGAAAAGTAGACTTGTATTGTTTAGGGGTGTCAATGGCAATAATTTGTAAATAAAATAGAGCGGAATGTTGATGCGTATATGCTCCGTGTGTGAAGTGTTAACAGACAGAAAGACGGGGATGCCGTGTATTTTTGGTATTTCTCTTGATTCTTGGAACCTTTATAGGTAAAATCTATCCCGTTCAGCCTAAGCGAAAGTGGCGGAATTGGTAGACGCGCTACCTTGAGGGGGTAGTGAGGTTATCCTTGTGGGGGTTCGAGTCCCCCCTTTCGCATTCCTTCTTTCCCATACCACACTCCATCACTACAACGCCCTGTTCTTCC
>JAJFMA010000302.1 GCA_021772415.1 Chlamydiota bacterium | reverse complement strand
AGAGGTTCTCGCATCTGCTTGCGGTCATGTAGGGCCCATAGCACGATAGCCAACCCTACCAAAAGCCAAACGATCAATTTGGGTAGCGTGATCCAGGGCATAGCTCCTTGGTTGGGAGACCCAAAACGCTCTCCCATGGGCCAGATGATATATGACGGCGCTCCCTGGATATTCTGCTCGGGAACGAAGCCGAAAGTGCGGCTGTCAGCACTACGAGCGTGATTGTCACCAAGAACAAGGTAGTGATTGTCGGGGACAATAACTCCTGAGGCGCGGATGAGCTCGATGTCGATGCTGCCATCTTCATTGAGAGGAGGCCCCTGATCAACGAACGGCACGTAGACATTGTTTCCAGAAGCCTTTGTTTGGCGCTGAACTTCCTGATCCACAAAATACTGAAGAGTCGGATCGTCCTTTTTGTACACTTTAGAGCCCATCACATAGAGGTCACCATCCCGGAAATAGGCGTACCGCGAAGGGTACGCAACTTGATCCGCAGACCAGGGATTGAAAGCCGTGTTGAACTCCACACCTAGGTTAAAGAGGAGCTGTAAATTTGCTGGGTCCCGGGAATATAGTGGATGGTCAGAAGGCAGCTCTGTGCGGCTACCTCCCCATCCCATTTCGTAGCCCTTACCATAGTAGAATTCATATGTTCCGTCCGGAACACCGGGGAGCTCAGGGCTGCCGGAGTGGAGTCTCGAACCTTCGATTTGCCACGACGTCGCATGGCCGGACTTTACCACAAAGCGCGTGGTATAAAGGCTGTCAGCAAGGGCGTCCAAATGACGCTCGTGTAGAGGAATCATCGCTACATATGGAGTAAGTAGTACCCTAACGCCCCCATTTTGTGTCGCCACAGCACGAGGCTTCGGGTCTGTGAGGTTAGGGTTGTGGCGTAGCTCTAAGTAGAGCGCAGCCTCTTCAAGGTTCTTGGCATCGACATCAGTATAGCTTTTCACCTGCTCCTTAGTCAGCACTCGTGCCATTGCGTAGTTACGTATACCTAGGAAGTCGCTATAGACCTGCGGGGTGTTATGCCTCTGACCTGCGGCGGAGGGATCTTCCTTGGTCCATTCGTCATTCACGAAGATTTCGCCGTCACCACTTCCATACGCTGAAAGGTTAAAACGTCCCAACGCCTTGTTCATGTGACGGAATAGCACCTGATACATAGGTGTTTCACGAGCGAGTTTATTTGCCGTAATACGCCCTTCAAAGGTGTTGAAGGGGACATAATCGAGCTTCTCCATTCCGTCTCGGTTGAGCTCTGCTGTAACATCCTGACCTGAAGCATCGACGCCATAGATTTTACCACCGTAGAAATACAGTGCGTCCCCAGGTAGTCCCATGCAGCGCTTGATATAACGCTTCTTTCCTGGAAAGAGCCAAAAATAGATGGTGTCGGTATCGGGAAGGTCGATACCTTCTCCGGACCAAATCACGACGCCGCCACGCTGCACTAAGTCGGGATCGAAGTAGAAGTGTGCCGTACGTAAGGGGACGTTGATACCGAATGCTGTCTTACTCACAATCAGGTGGTCTTGCTCTTCAAACGTCGGCCGCATCGACCCGGTTGGAATCTTGTAAGGCTCGAACCACACCTGACGCACGACCGTGGCAATCGACAAAGCTACAATCAGCGCTAAAATGATCTCAGCGAAGTAGCCTGTCTTGGTTTTGACAGGTTCAATATCTTTAATGCTCTCGAGCTCACGCGCCAGACGGTCGGCTTCCTTGCGGTCCCCCTGGCATGTTGCCTGATCCAGATCCCCGAGAATCTTCTCTACCCTAAGAAGTAGCTCGTTGTCGAGGACATGGCCATGTTGCTCATACCAACGGTAGCGGTCGCGCAGGATATGTCGTGATTTTCTAAGAGGATAAGGGCGCGAGGAGCTCCCGAACATAGTCAATACCTGCGGTTTGGGCGACGTCTACTCTATTTCTTGCTAAAGATAAAGCTTTTGCGATTTCGATACAAACCTCGACTCACCTTACAGGAGCTTGCACATTTTCCGACGGCCTGAAAGGTCAGCAACCTGTACAGCCCAGCCCAACGCCCTGGTCATTACCCAAAATTTGTAAATAAATATTCTCATTCAGGTTCCTTTCATATCCTCAATCAAACGCAGTGAATTCCATCATGAGGCCCGAAGGGCTGTAACCTGTATAGCCTGGGGCGTAGCTCCAGGTAGGCTAATTAAATTTTTGAGCGCTGTAAGTGCGACACATGTTTCGCATGGATGTGTCGCACTTACAGCGCTCAGAGTGTATTTTGGACTTTGCCAGGGCGCTGCCCTGGGCTATACAGGTTGCTGGCCTTTCAGGCCGCCGGAAAATGTGCGAGCTCATGTGGGCTAATGGTCATTTCATCACCACCACCAATTTCTTTACACTCCCGTTGGGGCTCAAATTCATATTCCACTTTACCCCACCCTCACGGGTGGGGCTATCATAAGACGGCCCGTTAGGCCTTAGAACCAATAACTTGCCAACATCTCTAGTATAATTGGGGCGCTTGCATTCACCCCTTAAAAATAATATTTACAAATTTTGGGTAATGACAGGGGCTACGCACTGAGTGAATGTTAAAAATGCCTTACACTTTAGGTGTAGTGTGGTATAAAGTAACCTAGTCCTCATATAGATAGAAGCTTGAGTAAATTGGCAACACGCACTCTGTTACGCATTCTTTGGGTAATCGTCATCTCCACAGCGAACAGCACGTGGCTGGAGGCTCGCGAAGCTGTACGCATCGCGATGGTGCTGGATGGTCCTTCGGAGAAGCTTGAGCTTTTCGCCACTCAGGTCGAACGCGAGACTCAAGACCTGTTGGGTAAAGAGTACGACCTCAGCTTTCTTCCTCTAGCCCCTTGGACGGGAGACTGGACGATGCAAGGCGTCGCTCCCCTTCTAGAAAAGGCGTTAACGGACCCCACCATTGACATTGTCGTTGCCTTGGGAGTGTTGTCAACAGATGCGGTCACGAGAGCAGGGGTTCTACCTAAACCCGCCTTTGCTCCGTTTGTTATAGACGCCGCATTGCAAGGTTTTGTCGATGAAGATGGGCACTCTAGAGTCCTTAATCTCAATTATTTAACTTTCCCCACGGACATCCCGCGCGACCTTAAACTCTACAGTGAACTGATGGATCTCAAGCACATCACGTTCATGGTTGAGGGAGCTATACATAAGGCAATCCCTGAAGCTTCTCCCACGCTGGTGAAGCTCGCCCAGGAACTCGGCATCGAAGGATCCGTTGTTCCAGTAGAAAATTCCATTGAGGTGGCAGTACAAGCTGTGCCTCCCAACAGTGATGCTGTATACCTTTTGCCGCAAGCTCACCTTAGTCCTGATGTCGAGCTGCGCCTTATTCAGCGTTTGAAAGAGCAAGGCCTTCCGGTGTTTGTACTGATGGGACGCTCTCTTGTCGACGCCGGCGCTCTAGCAACCACGACGCCGGGCGCTAGTGCTCGAAGGTTGTCGCGGCGCCTTGCGTTGAACATTCAGCGCGTGCTTTCTGGGGAGCAGCCCCACGACCTACCTGTGATTATTCCTGCTGACGACCACCTCATCGTCAACATGAACAGTGCCCAAGAACTTGGTATTGCGCCGCCATGGAGCGTTTTGCTGGAAGCGGAACTCATTCATACTCAGCAACAAGAGCAAGAACAGCGCTGGTCGCTTTTGGACTGCATCCAAACGGCGATGTGTGGCAACCGCCAACTTCTGGCTACACAACGAGGTGTTCAGGCGGGATACGAAGATTACCGCAAAGCCAAAGCGCGCTTATTGCCGCAGGTGGAAGTGGGTAGCTTAAGTCGTATCATTGACGAAGACCGCGGCCGTGCGAGCTTTGGCTTAGAACCCGAGCGCGCCGTGTTTGGGAGTGCTAAGGCCAATCAAGTGCTCTATTCGAACCGACTTATGGGCAATGTGTGCGTGCAACGAGATCTCCAGAGGGCACGCTGCGATGTTCTGCGTTCTCAGGAACTCGACACCGTCCTTGACGTATCTAGGGCCTACCTCAACCTGCTTCGCGCGCATACCTTAGAGAACATTCAGAGAAACAATTTAAAATTCACCCGCTCCAACCTGCGTGTCGCCCAGCAGCGCAAGCAGGTAGGAATTGCTAGTGCCAGTGAAGTCTATCGCTGGGAAAGTCAAATCGCGAGCAACCGCACCGAGGTTGTCAAAGCGCACTACGCCATCCGCAGCTTGGAGGTCATCCTCAATCGCCTGATGAACCGCTGCCAGGAGGCTCCTATTGCCGTCGATGAGGTCTCTCTCGATGAACCCTACTGGCTCATTGAAGCCGACTGGTTTGATCGCCATGTATCGAGCGATCGGGGTGTGACACTATTAAGTGACTTTGCGGTGTGTGAAAGTTTGAGGCTTTCGCCGGAAATCCACCAGATGCGAGATCAGCTCCGTGCCAGGGCACATGCTTTGGGTATTGCCACTAGAGCCTTTTGGACACCGGATTTTATTCTTGCAGCGGAGTTCCGTGATCGTGTTGCGGAAGGGGGTGCGGGGACACGCCTCCCTGCCTTAGCAAACAGCACAGACTGGGCTGTAGGTATCAACGTCACCTTCCCTCTATACGAGGGTGGGGCTAAAAGCGCGGAGCGGCGGCAAGCCTCGCGAGAGCTGATGCAGCAAAAAGCGCAGCTTGAGGCGGTCTCAGAAATTGTGGAGCAGCGAGTACGCACAAGTATCTACCAGGCATCGGCGTCCTACACGACTATAGGGCTCGCGCAGTCTGCCGCCGACACGGCACGTAAGAATCTGTTTTTGGTATCGGAATCGTACTCCAAAGGTACTGCTGCAATCATTGACCTTCTAGATGCCCAAAACCAAGCTCTCGTTGCGGAACTTGTCGCTGCCAATGCTGTCTATGATTTTTTAATCGACATTCTCAGTGTCCAGCGTACAATCGGGCGCTACGACTTTATGTTGACGTCAGAGGAGCGTGAAGAGATCCTTGCCCGTCTCAACAGCTTTTTCCTGGGAGTCCCGAATGCGTAGTTTTATGGCACTTATAATGGCGGCCAGCCTGCTCACAGCGTGTGGGGGCGATGACTCTGACAAGGACTTGATACGTCCTGTAAGGGTGTTGGAGCTGCGTGCCCAAAGCCTTTCAGATGGACGTGTTTTTTCTGGTGTCACCAAAGCGGGAGTCGAAGCACGCCTGAGTTTCCGTGTCGCAGGTATCATCGAAGCGCTTCCAGTCAAAGTTGGAAACCGTGTTCGCGCCGGTGACATCATCGCGAAGTTGGACCCCAACGACTACGAACTGCAGCTACAGCAAGCCGAGGCGGCGCTACTGCAAGCCGAGGCACAGGAGCGACGCGCTGCCGCCAACTACACGAGAATTCGTGACCTATACGAAACTGAAAGTGCGTCACGTGCCGATCTCGATGCTGCCAGAGCTGAAGCAGAGTCCGCCAAAGCCATGCTGCAGGCGACAGCAAAAAAGCGCGATCTTGCACGTTCCCAGCTTAGCTATACCGTGCTAAAAGCGCCTTTAGACGGAGGAATTGCTTCTGTTTCTGTCGAAGTAAACGAAAATGTGGCCTCAGGCCATCCCATCGTGCTGCTGACGTCGAGTACAAACTTGGAAGTACACATCTCTATCCCTGAGGTTCTCATCGCACAAATTCATGAAGGAGATCGGGTAGAGGTGCGCTTCGATGCTCATAGCGATAACAGCCACTACCCTGCAGTTGTAACGGAGGTGGGTGTAGCGAGCAGAAGCGGCACAACGTTCCCGGTGACTGTGCAGCTCCTTCAGCGTGTACCTGACATTCGCTCAGGGATGGCGGCTGAAGTATTCTTTGGTTTAGGCAGCGACAGCAGCGCCAGAGTGCTCTACGTCCCTTCTTTGGCGCTCCTTGAAGAGCAAGGTGAGCGCTATGTTTTTGTTGTACACCCTGACGCCAATGGCTTGGCAACGGTACGCCGTGTGGAAGTTAAAGTAGGGGAACTGACAAATCGCGGAATCATCATCACTGACGGTCTTCTTGAAGGAGACGTGATCGTGACAGCAGGAGTGCAGTTCCTGCGTGATGGCCAACGCGTGCGCGTGAATAAGTAAGGGATACTATGTTCGACATCACACGCTATTCCATCGTTAAAATGCGCATCACCATCACCTTCGTGATGATGATCGTCATCCTGGGTGTGATGTCGTATGTGCGCCTCCCAAAGGCCGAAGACCCCGGTTTCGTCGTACGTATTGCGCGGGTGACAACGTGGTTCCCTGGTGCAAGTCCCGAGCGCGTGGAGCAGCTCGTCACAGATAAGATCGAGAAGGCCATCCAAGAGATTCCTGAGCTCGACTACATCTATAGTGAGTCTCACCCGGGTTTAAGCCTAATCACCGTCAATATCCTGGACCAGTACGCCAACATGCGACCGATTTGGGATTCGCTCCGGCGCAAGGTCGAACGGGCCACACGGGAGCTGCCTGACGGTGTCATTGGTCCCATCGTCAACGATGAATTTGGCGATGTCTTTGGCACCATCGTGACGATTTCTGGTGCTGACTTCTCATATAAGGACCTTAAAGACGTCGCGGATGAGCTTCGTAACGAGTTTCTCTATATTGACGAAGTCTCCAAAGTCGACATCTACGGAGCTCAAGAGGAGCGTATCTTCGTAGAGTATCAGGATGCCAAAATCGCAGAACTGGGGAGCAGCTCCATACAGCTTCGTGATTTCCTTCAAAGCCGCAACATCATCAATCCTGGTGGCACTGTCACCTCGGGTGATGAGCGGATTATTTTGGAGCCTTCAGGGAATTTTGAATCCGTCGACGAGCTTGGCAACACCGTTATCGCCGTTCCTGGCCAAGACCAGGTTGTCTACCTCAAAGATTTCACAGATATCCAGCGTGGGTATTTGGACCCGCCCGAGCGGATCGTGCACTCTACAGGACGCCCTAGCCTGGCCCTGGCGATTTCTATGCGTGACGGTGGCAACATTAGCGTCATGGGAGAGAAAATCAACGGCGTCGTCAGGCGCATGCAGGAAGTCTATCCTATCGGCATGGACTTCGATGTCGCGATTTTCCAGCCTGCAGAAGTCGACCGGAAGGTACACGAATTTGTCATAAACCTCGTGCAGAGTGTCATCCTCGTGATGTTTACGACTCTGGTGACAATAGGATTACGCACTGGACTCATTGTCGCAAGCCTGATCCCGTTAACGATTTTGCTTACGTTTTCGATGATGATTGTCTTCGACATCGGCGTCGATCAGATCTCCCTTGCCGCCCTCGTCATCTCCTTGGGTATGTTGGTGGATAATGCCATCGTAATGGCAGAATCCATCATGACACAGCTATCCGACGGCAAAAAATCTATCGAAGCCGCGGTAGATTCCGCAAAAGAGTTGCGCATACCTTTGCTGACCTCATCGCTAACGACGGCACTTGCATTCCTGCCCATCTATTTAGCGGAATCACAAGCGGGCGAGTACACGGCGTCAATTTTTAAAGTCGTCACTATTGCGCTGATGGCATCATGGATACTGTCTCTAACGGTTATTCCGATGCTATGTGTGTATTTCCTCAAGGGTCGTGGCAGACTTATTGGCAAGACCGACAGTCCCCTCTTTCAACGCTATCGCACCCTACTGACCTTTTTATTACGCCATCGCACTGTTTGTCTGGTGGGCTTCGTAGTTGTATTTGCCTTTGCCATCGCTTCGTTCGCATGGGTGCCTAAGGCGTTCTTTCCTCCTTCGGACCGGGCTATGTTTACCGTCGAACTAGACCTTCCCGTCGGCACGAAAATTGAACGCACCGACGAAGTCCTCCACGATGTCCAAGCGTTTATGGAGACGCAGTTAAAGGCCAATGGAGAGCGTGAAGGTGTCACGGGGTGGGTCACCTTTATTGGTGGGTTCCCTCCAAGGTATATCCTGAATTTCAATCCTAGACCCATAATGCCCGAGAGCGCTTTCATGCTAGTGAACACTAGTAGCGCCGGCATCATCCTGGATATGCAAGAGAAGCTGGTGGCATACGCCTTAGAGCACCACCCAGATCTGCGTGTTGTAGCTAAAAGCATCGAGTATGGACCGCCTATTGATGCGCCTGTTGAAGTGCGTATTTCTGGCTACGACATCGACACACTAAGACAGTTCGCCGACCAAACTAAGCAGGAGATGAGCAAGCTCGAAGATGTCTACAACATCCGTGACAACTGGGGTACGAGCTCAAAGAAACTCCTGGTTCATATCAACCAGCCCCGAGCTCTACGTGGCGGCATCACAAGTCGTGACATCGCCATCTCATTGCAAACACGCCTGAGTGGCTTTGAAACAACGAAGTACCGCGAGGACGACGAGCTCATTCCGGTTATCCTAAGGTCTGTTGCCGACGATCGTGACGATCTTGATCGCTTAGAAAGCCTAAACGTCTACTCACAGCTAAGCAATGTATCGCTGCCGCTCAAGCAAGTCGCTGATCTTGAGCTAGTGTGGCAGCCCAGCAAAATCGTTCGCCGCAACAGGCTACGTACGATCACTGTGCGCGCCAACATACGTCCTAACTACACCGCAAACGCCGCTGCGGTGGCGATGACCCCTTGGCTCAATGAGCAGGAGGCTTCGTGGCCCTACGGCTACCACTATGAATTTGGCGGCGAGATTGAAACGTCGGCCAAGAGTCAAGATTCCATCTTTGACAAGGTCCCCCTTGCTGGGCTCTTCATCGTGCTATTGCTCATTGTTCAATTTGATTCGTTTCGGCGGCCTTTGATCATCATTTTAACAATCCCCTTGGGGCTCATTGGTGTGGCAGTAGGGCTGCTTGCGACAGGTGCACAGCTAGGCTTCATGGTACTGCTAGGGATCGTGTCGCTGTCAGGTATCGTGGTCAACAACGCCATCGTTCTCCTAGATAGAATCACTAGTGAGCGCGCTGCCGGCAAAGACCCGTGGGACGCCATCCTTGACGCTGCAATCAAGCGGCTACGCCCTATCTTGTTGACGACAGTAACAACCATCGGCGGCCTCATGCCTCTTTGGGTCGGTGGTGGCGAGCTCTTTAAGCCGATGGCCATTACTATTATCTTTGGGCTCTTCTTTGCCACGGCACTTACCCTTGGGCTCATACCCGTGCTCTACGCTGTCTTCTACCGTGTTGAAAACAAGTAGAGGCGCAGACTCCTTTTTGAGGCCCAAAGGGCCGTCTTATGTTAGCCCCACCCGGGAGGGTAGGGTGTGGTATATAATCAATCTGAGCCCCTCTTGGGGCGGCTTGTGACCCCAACTCATGGATCCGGCAAAGAAGACAATTCCTTTTCCTATCGCATTGGATAGAACGCTCTGTGCCGGTCTAATCCGCTGGGGCCACAAGCCGCCCCAAAAGGGGCTCAGGGCACTTTTACGCCTTACCCCACCCTCACAGGTGGGGCTAACATGAGATGGCCCTTCGGGCCTCAGAACCAGACAGGCGCATGTTACTAAGTAGAAATGCAGAAACGCAAAAAGAAAGACAGA
>JAJFMA010000301.1 GCA_021772415.1 Chlamydiota bacterium | reverse complement strand
AAGGCGTCCACAGCCGTATAGCCCTAGCGTTGATTCTTCGACTCGCTTTAGGTATTTTAGGGTATGTTCCTGCCAAGTGCCGTCGGGATAGTGCCGACATAGGGCGTCGTAGCGTGTCACCCCTCGAGCTCCCTGAAGTATCATTGCCAGGGCGCTATCAGCAACCTCATCGATGCCGTAGTCGGGGGTGTTGCAAATGATGATTTTTCGTGATTTGGCGCAGTCAAGATCGATGTTATCGATTCCTGAGCCGTAGCGCACAATACCTCTAAGCTTGGGAAACTGCCGCAGATATTCTTCGTTGACCTGCTGATGCCAAACGAGCAATACCTCGATGTCTTCATGAGGTTCTTTTGAGAGTTCCTCTCCCAAAATCGCTGCTTCGACTTTGGAGTCTTCAACGTAGTCGGTGATATAGACGCGTCCCATAAACCCCTAATTTTTTGTGTATCTTCCTTGAGATATAGAGAGCTCATAGCGATAGGTCAAAGGAAATCAGGCTTTGATACGAGTGGGTGTTGCGTGCTTGCCTAGGGTTTTGAGGCAATGCTGCTTAATTTGGCGGGTGGCACTGGTTTTGTCTGTGTCAGCTGTAAGGGTGACTTTAGCGCAAACAATCTGCCCCATGATGGGATTGCGCTCTCCGTACACGCGCACGTCTTCGATAAAGGCAAGCTCGCGGATGGTGTTCTCCACCTGAACGGGGTTGACTTTCTCTCCACCGACATTAATGAAGTTGTTAGCACGTCCAAAGATGTGGAGGTATCCGTCGTGCTCTTCAACGAGGTCTTGGGTGTTGTACCATCCGTCAAAGGTAATGGCTTGGGGATCATCAAGGACTCCAAGCATCATATTAGGGCTGCGCACCTGCAGTATTCCGTCGATCACGCGGGTCTCGATGCCGGAGCCTCCAAGCTTAACCAAAAGGGAGTCAGAGCTTTTGGAGACTGAACGCAGCACTCCGGCTTCTGTAGACCCATAGGTTTGGGTGAGTTTCACATGGGGAAGAGCTTGATGTATCTGAGACAGTGTTGTAGGGGACATAGGCTCGGAGCCATAGGCAATTTTCTGCAAGCTAGAGAGGTCGAAGGTTCCGAAAATACCACTAAGTAATAGCAAGTTGAGAAAGGAGGGGGATGTAGGGAATAGTTCTGCCTGGTGCTCTTGTATCGCTTGGGCGACACTTTGAGGATCGCGGCTCTTCGGGATGATAAGCGTCGACGCGTTAAAGAGGCTGTAGAATAAGGTATCTATTCCACCCATATGATCAAAAATGAGGTGCGCAACGATGCGCTGCGAGCGCGGTTCACGTCCCGAGTATTTTGCTAGGAAGCGTGTCACGTCATGGACGATGCCTTTAGGTTGTCCTGTTGTCCCCGAAGTAAAAAGCACAAGTCCTGAGTGTTTGTGCTTTCTGAGCTTACTGTACAGGCTGTGCTCTCCACTCTGCTCGAGATCAAACAGGTGTAGCTGATGCAGGTCATCGATAGTGACGTGGTACTGGGCTTGAGAAATGGCAACGATATCGCCTTGTCTACCGGCTTCTCCAACGACTCTAGGTACAACAATAGCTCCATACTGCATTAAGGCTATCAAGGCAGCGATGTCCCAAGGGGCAAATCTGCCTTCAAAGAGCACCACACTCCCAGAGGTTAAACCATCATGGCGTAGCTGCAGGGCGTACTTGTCGATTGCATCCAGCAGCCAAGAATAGGTGTAACCTTCATCCTCAAACACGAAGGCGTGTTGAGTGCGATACTGCTCAAAGATCTCTGTGAGGCGGTCCAGGATCTGTGTTTGGACGAATGGCATCACTTAGACACCTCCGAGATACAGAGTCTGCCCTGTGACAAAATCGCTATTGGGCTGCAAGAAAAAATCCACGGCATTGACGATATCTCGGAACTCACCATAGCGCTTAATGGCCTGTCGACCAATTAGAGCGTCCATTTTTTCTTGAGGCACGGAGCGGATAAGGTCGGTCTTCACAGGCGTCGGGCCCACAGCATTCACTGTGATGCCAAAAGAGGCGAGCTCGCGCGCGAGTATTTGCGTCAGATTGACCACAGCGGCTTTTGAGGCGGCGTAGATGGACTCTCCCTCGAGCTGCAATGGCGTTGCCACTGTAGCAAAGTTGACGATGCGCCCGGATTTTCCCAGCTTCATCACTTTAGCAGCTTCACGGCAGCACAACGTTGTTCCAACGACGTTGGTTTCAAGAAGGCGCCGTATCGTCGATGCCGGTGTGAGCAAAATGTGGTTCATGGAAGCGACGCCGGCGTTGTTGACTAAGGCATCAAGTCTACTGTGATGTTTACGCACTTCACTGAACATGTTTCCGACAGCATCTTCATCGCTGATGTCGAGTTCAAAATGGGTGTAGTTGGGATTTTCGAGGTCTGAATGGCTTCTGCTGCACCCCACAAAAAGATAACCTTGAGACAGATAGTGCTCAGCGAGGTGGCGCCCAATTCCCTTGCGTGTGCCGGTGATGGCGATGACGGGTTTAGACATGTGCCGACTCCTGCAAGAGGCTAAGCGCATACTCGGCGAGCGATCCCACACTTCGGAAGGGGCTGTTACGCATCGAAAGGGCTTTTTCGTTAGCGAGAGTAATCTTGCGGCCGGTACTGTCTTCGATTTTTTGCTCGACGGTGACA
>JAJFMA010000031.1 GCA_021772415.1 Chlamydiota bacterium | reverse complement strand
AAAAAGCGCCCTGAGCCCCATTAGGGGCGGGTTGTGGCCCCAGCGGATTAAACCGACACAGAGCGTTTTATCCAATGCTATGAGTAATGCGAAGCACGTTCTTCTCCGGAGCCATGAACCGGGGCCACAAGCCGCCCCGTTTGGGCTCAAATTCATGTCTTACCCTACCCCACCCTCACGGGTGGGGCTATCATAAGACGGCCCGTTGGGCCTTACAACCAATTGCTTACCAATATCTCTACTTTGGTTAAGGGAGTTGCATCCAGTGTTTAAAAATAACATTTAAAAATTTTGGGTGATGACAAGGGCTTCGCCCGAGGCTATACATCTTCTGGCCTTTCAGGCTGCCGGAAAATGTGCAAACTCATGTGGGATAATGGTCATTCCATCACCATCACTAATTTCTTTACACTCTCTTCAAACCTTAGGATTAGGGGACCTAACCGTTTAAACGAGCAGGTTCATGAAGCTGTCTGCGGGCATACTGTCTAGGTCATCCGAGCTGTTAAATACGTTCAACAGCGCCTCGATACGATCTTGAGACAGCTTCATACCGGCATTACTGCGGAATTTCTCGATTAAAACAGGGCGCGCTTCCGCGCGACGCCTTCTGTGACCAAGAGGATATTCGACTGACACCGTTTCGGTCTTAGATGCGTCTGAAAATGTTACTGTGATGGTGTTGGCGATACTGCGCTTATCGGGGTCGAGGTAGTCCTGAGAAAACTGCGCGTTTTCGCGTAGGTGCATCTTTTCGCGTAACGTATCGATCCTGGGGTCTTGAGCAACGCTGTCTTCGTAGTCGTCGGCGGTGAGGTCTCCCTTCAACAACGCAACTGCTACCATGTATTGTAGGCAGTGGTCTCTGTCTGCTGGGTTATTTAGAGGGCCTGTCTTATCGATAATACGTAGGGCTGATTCATGGGTGTCGATGTCGATACGCGCGATGTCATCGATGCGATCACCTAGATCCTGATGTAAGGCTGCTGCAGCCTCAACGGCGGTCTGAGCATGAAATTCTGCGGGATACGACACCTTGAACAACACATGCTCCATTACATAGTCTCTTAAGGGGCGCTCCAGTGTGATCTCTTGTCCTTTGAAGAACGCATCTTGAAAGCCCCATGTGGGACAGTACAGTACAGTGGGGTATCCCATCTCACCACGAAGACACTGTAGAGCATGCGTGACAGCACGGCTTGCGGCGTCACCCGCGGCCCACGACTTCCTGGATCCAGTATTGGGGTAGTGGCGGTAGCAGCGCAGGGTGCCTCCATCGGCCCACGCGTTTGAGACAGCAGCAAGTACTTGGTCTTTGGTTCCTCCTAACATCGCTGTTACCACCGCCGTGCTTGCAATTTTCACAAGTAGCACGTGGTCGATACCGACCCTGTTGAAGCTGTTGTTGAGGGCAAGTACGCCTTGGATCTCGTGCGCTTGTATCATCGCGGTGAGCATGTCGTGAACGGTGATCTTAGCCTGCTCCTTACGGCACATGTAGTCTGCCACAGCAAGAATAGCGCCCAAGTTGTCGGATGGGTGTCCCCATTCCGCCGCCAGCCACGTGTCGTTGTAGTCTAGCCAACGGATCATGGTGCCGATATTGAAGGCGGCGCGTACGGGATCGAGCTCCCACGTATTTCCTGGCACTCGGCATCCACCAGCGAGTTCTGCTCCAGGAACAACGGGTCCTAGCAGTTTGGTGCAGGCAGGGTACTGGAGCGCAAGCAGCCCACAGCCAAGGGTGTCCATGAGGCACAAACGCGCAGTCGCGTACGCTTCATTACTGAAAGATGGAGCCGCGCAGACATAGTCTCCGATGGCTTCGATGACGGTGTCGTAGGCAAGTGTCTTGGTGACCATCACGCTTGCTCCAGTGGCGCCCACGTGCGAGGTTCCGGACCTGTGTACCTGCTGATGGGGCGTATGAGCTTGTTGTTGGCACGCTGCTCAAAAATGTGCGCTGACCAACCTGTGATACGTGACATCACAAACAAAGGTGTAAACATAGGTGTCGGGATACCCATGAAATGGTATGCCGTTGCGCTGTAGAAATCGGCGTTTGGAAATAGTTTTTTTTCGTCCCACATCGTCTTAGCGATAGCTTCAGCGACCGGCAGCATTTCTGTATTATCAACAAGCTCAGCGAGTTTTTTGGACCACTCATGCATGATCGGTGAGCGCGGATCTCCCGTAGCGTAGACACGATGGCCAAAGCCCATGATAAGGTCTTTGTCCTTCAGCATCTTAGCAATGCCTGCCTTGGCATCTTCTGGGGTGTTGAAGCGTTGTATGAGCTCCAGGGCCTTCTCGTTAGCGCCGCCATGGAGAGGTCCGCTAAGGGCTCCTATCGCCCCAGTGACGGCAGAGTAGTAGTCTGCGAGAGTACTTGCTATGGTGCGGGCGGTAAAGGTCGATGCGTTGAATTCGTGCTCGGCATAGGACATCAGCGAGACATCCAGAGCGCGCCTAACCGCGGGATCTGGGCTTTTGCCATGGAGAGCATGGAGAAAGAACCCCGCCAAACTGGGTTCGTTTAAAGCTGCTTCAGGGATGCTTTTGCCCAGATGATAGAGATTCCAATACAACAGCATAGGTCCCAACAGCGCGATGGTGTGGTCGGCGACATCAAAATGATCTTTTTTGCAGGTTTCGGGCTCGAGATTCCCCAAAAATGACGTGCCTGTGCGCATGACATCCATCATAGAGGAATCGTGTGGAATGAGCTCCAACACGCGTTTTAAAGACTCCGGAAGCCTACGTAGTGTGCGTAGCTTAAGACGATATGCCTCTAGCTCACCCCTTGACGGAGCCTCGCCTCGCAGCAGCAGCCAGGCCACTTCTTCAAAGGTGGCATGCTCAGTGAGGTCTTCGATGGCGTAGCCACGATAGGTGAGGCTGTGATCTCCTACACCGCAAACACAGATCGAGGAGTCCCCAGCAACGATGCCTGCAAGGCCTCCGCTTTTCTTCTTAGTGGCTGTGTCGCTCATTTCTGTTCTGCTCCTTGATCGAGACGTTGTTCGTAGGCGTGATAGTTAAGCACTTCGTATAGCGCATCTCTAGTTTGCATCTTTTCAAGAGCCTGAACCTGAGTGCCTTCAATACGGATGATGGACAGCACTTCTAACGCTGCTTGATTCATGGCACGTGCTGCAGAAAGGGGGTATAGCGCGATGTCCACGCCAGCTTCCTTCAGCTCTGTTGTCGTCACTAGCGGCGTCTTTCCAAACTCGGTGAGGTTGGCAAGAATGGGGATGTTGAGTTTCTCACGAAAAATACGGTAGTCGTCTAGGGAAGTGGCTGCTTCAAGAAAGAGCATGTCGGCGCCAGCGTCCTGATACGATTGGGCGCGATATAGCGCCCCTTCAACACCTTCTGTAGCAAGGGCATCGCTGCGTGCCATCACGACAAAATGAGGGTCCGTCTTTGCCTCTACTGCCGCCTTTACCCGCGCAGACATCTCGTCGGTGCTGACCAGCTGCTTTCCAGGTCGATGCCCACAGCGCTTGGGGTAGGCCTGATCCTCAAGGTGTATGCCTGCAGCACCTGCGCGCGTCATCTCCTGTACAACGCGAGCGATCATGTGCTCATCACCCCATCCCGTGTCGGCGTCTACCAGAAGAGGTAGCCGTGTGACAGCGGTGATACGCCTGACGTCTTCGAGAACATTGTCGAGCGTCGTCATCCCCAAATCAGGCAGTCCATACGACATGTTGGCGACACCAGCACCGGAAAGATAGAGAGCTTTGAAGCCACAGTCCTCTGCCATCAATGCAATGTAGGCGTTAATGACACCCGGAAGCTGAAGGGGCCTCTCTGTGGCGACGGCGTCTCTGAATTTACGTCCTGCACTCGTTGTCATTGTCTTGTCCTCTACGCCTCAGTGTGCAGATGCACCCGCCTCTGTGCAAGCTTTTTGCTTTTGGGGGTATAGATGTGACTTTACATCAACTCACCCAAAGAAGAGGAAGCATGGAGGTCATGGAGATGAGAGGATAGAGGCTTCGATTTTATCCGCCCCTTGGCGAAATCCAAAAATTAAACACAGAGCAACAGACTCGACTTTCGACATTTTTCAACCAGGCGTGGCTAAGATGAGCAAACCATAGGATCTATATCGCACGGTGGAGAGTGTCGGAAATAGATGTGATAGGTCTAGTGGAAGTCAATTCGTTTATAAAAAAAGTCTGTTCTGAGGCCCGAAGGGCTGGCAACCTGCATAGCCCCGGGCGTAGCCCGGGGTAATGTAAAAACATGTTCTGAGCGCTGTAAGTGCGACACATTCACGCTAAAGATGTGTCGCACTTACAGCGCTCCGGAGATTAGTTTGTTTACCTGGGGCTACGCCCCAGGCTATACAGGTTGCCAGCCCTTCGGGCCTCATGAAGACGGACTCAGAAACATGTCACGGAATTGGGGAATGTTCATTATACCTAAATGATTTAAATTGATCGTTTACAGTATGTTATGAACAACATGTCGAAAGGCTAACCACAGAGCTTACCGAGAAGAACAAAGAAGAGGCAGCTCCCTTTCGTTTCGTCTCTGTGATCTCTGTGGTAATTTCTCTGAATTAGACAGAAAAGAGATGCTCCATGGTTTCTTCGAATTGGCACTCAGCGCGAAATCAGCGCTAAATCCATGAGACTTGTCCCGGCAATCTATGCAAATTGCAAAGAGCTGTGGCTTGATGTATACCAAGCTTTAGGAGGATCGCGATGGAGCAGATTCAATTTGAAGCCGACAACGGCATAGGCATTCTACGCATCGATAGGCCGGAGTCTCTTAATGCATTGAGCAGCAGGATGTTGCAGGAGCTGGCGCATTTCCTTCTAGAGCGTGCTAAGCGTCAGGAAGTACGTGCTCTCATTGTGACGGGATCTGGAGACAAAGCGTTTATCGCTGGGGCTGACATCAAAGAGATGGAAGCGATGGACAGCAACGCTAGCGAGCGCTTTTGCAATCTCGGCCAGCAGGTCACTTTGCTTTTGGAGCAGGCGCCTTTTGTGACGATAGCGGCAGTGAATGGATTTTGCCTAGGAGGGGGTTTAGAGCTTGCCCTTGCCTGCGATTTCATCTATGCGTCTGAGTCTGCAGTGCTCGGTCTGCCGGAGGTGTCCTTAGGGCTGATTCCTGGGTTTGGGGGGACACAACGACTGTCTCGAGCCGTTGGAACGCGTATGGCTAAGGAGCTCATTACCTCGGGGCGACGCATTAATGCCCAGGAGGCCTTGCGTTTAGGTTTGGTTAACCGGGTTTGTACGAAAGAAGACCTTCTTGATAGCGCCATCGCAACCTGTAAGGATGTCTTGAAGAACTCTTTTTCGGCTGTATTGAGGGCTAAGGAAGCCATCGACAGCGGGCATGGCCTTCCTCTTACAGAGGCTTTGAAGATCGAGAGGCTTGCCTTTCGATCCTGTTTTGGAGATTTAGATCACACCGAGGGCATGCGTGCTTTTATGGAGAAGCGTGTGCCGGCGTTTCGTTAGATTTGAGGTCGGAGGAAATGTTGTCTGAACAGATGAAGCATGTAGCCGTCATTGGTGCTGGCGGCAAAATGGGACGCGGGATAGCACTATTAGTATTGCAGCAGCAAGCTGCTGATGAGCTTAGTAAAACAGGTGCTGTAGGTTCGGGGGTGTGGACGCTTACTGCCGTTGACCAACAGCTTGAGGCGCTGCGTACTTTGCGCCCCTATCTGCGTACACAGATGCTGCGTTGGGCTGAGAAGAACATCAATAGCATACGTCGTGGCTACGCTAACAATACGCATTTGATCGACAACACAGATATGATCACCACCTATGTCAATGGGGCGATGGATCTTGTGGTTACGACGACACAAATTACTGATGTTGCGGGGGCTTCTTTAGTTTTCGAGGCCGTTATCGAAGATTTCGATGCCAAGACCGAGCTCTATAAGACTCTTAAAGCCCTTCCTGGGGCCGAAAACAGCTACTACCTCACGAACACTTCGTCGATACCCATCTCTGCGATCGATGCCGCTAGCGGCCTCGATCACCGCATTATCGGCTTTCATTTCTATAATCCTCCTCCGATGCAACGCTTGGTTGAGGTGATTACCAACGACGAGACCGATCCCAGACTGCAGGAAGCTGCTCAGGAACTTGGGCGCTTGATGGGAAAAACTCTGGTGCCTTCACGTGATGTTGCCGGATTTATTGGCAACGGACACTTTCTACGTGAGGTCGCCTACGCGTGTAGGCAGGTCGAGCGTCTCTCAAAGGAGCACGGAGAGGAGGCTGCGATCTGTATTGTGAACGCGGTCACACAACACTACCTTGTCAGGCCTATGGGGGTGTTTCAACTTCTCGACTATGTAGGCATCGATATCGCCTGCAAAATCCTGAAAGTGATGCGCCGATTTTCCGATGGAACCGACTTGGATTGCCCGCTGCTAGAGCGCTTTCTCGAGAAAGGAATCCGTGGAGGGCAGCTAGGCGATGGGAGCCAGCGCGACGGCATCTTTCAGTACGATAAGGGACAGATCGCGGGCGTGTATTCTCTCGATAAAGGCACATATGTTGCTAGCATATCTGTGGACAAGATTTTAGGTCCTCTACCCGATAGTTCGCTATCGTGGAAAGCTGTAGTCAAGGATCCCAAGAGGGATACTAAGCTCGCTAGCCACTTTCAACGCCTTTTTGGTCAGGATGACTTCGGTGCGACCCTCGCCCAAGACTACCTTAAAACGTCACGGTCGATTGCCGAAAATTTAGTGTCGGAGGGTGTCGCGTCAAATCTCGACGATGTCAACACCGTACTGGTGTCGGGGTTTGCACATGCCTATGGCCCACATAACAGCTACTATTGATACGAGGTGTTCATGAAGCCACTACGCCGTAAGGTCTTCTTTGCTGCAGGGTACAATACGATGTTTTTTGGCCCTGGGCGGAAGGAGTTCAACCCTAAAAAGCCGATGCGCCCCTTTAACGAGTATCTCCAGGAGGCTGCTGAGGGTACGTGCTCTCAGGTGGAAGCTGCTGATTTCGACGAGGGGGTTATCGGTAACTTTATGGCTCCCCGCTTTATCAAACAGGCTAATCTTCCAGGATTTCTTCCCTCGTTGGTACCATCGCTCTTGCACAAGCCGTGTACAGGTGTCGAAGGTGCATGTGGTTCTGGTGGACGTGCACTGGCAACGGCGATACGTATCATTTTGTCCGACTGCGCCGATGCCGTTTTTGTGACGGGATTTGAGGTGCAGAACACAATGAAGGCCGTTTACGGCGCTGACGTCCTTTCTGGAGCAGGCTTTCATAAAGATCAGCGGAAGACAGGTTGTGCGCATTTCTTTCCTGGCGTTTTCGCCGAACGTGCCGGTGCGTATTATGACAAATATGGCTACGAAGACACGCGCCAAGGGATGGCTCACTGGTATGAACACTCCGTCACTAACGCACGTCTAAATCCAAAGGCCCAAGAGTATCACAATACTGCGAGTGATCTGTATGGACTGGGGATGACAGAACCTAATGCAGAGCGCTTTGTACCGAATCTCAATCTCTTTGATTGTTCCAAGGTCTCCGACGGCGCGTCAGCGATAGTGGTGGCGTCAGAAGAGGGGTTAAAGCGCCTAGGCGTGGCCTTAAAGGATACCGTTCAGGTAGTTGGTGTTGGAGGCGCTGAAGGAGATATCACAGCTCCTCCCATCGATCCAACGGCACTGACGACGACGCATCACGCAGTTAAAAATGCTTTAGCTCAGGCGGGGATCTCCCACGACGATTTGGGGCTGTTAGAGCTTCACGACTGTTTTTCTATTACAGCTCTGCTAGCACTTGAAGCAGTTGGTTTTGCAGGCAGCGGTAAAGCCTCCGCATTTATTCGCGATGGCGGCGTGCGTAATGAAGGCGCTATTCCAACGAACCTTTCTGGAGGCCTCTGCGGATTTGGACACCCTGTAGGTGCTTCCGGAGTGCGTCAAGCCGTCGATCTTTGGCAGCAACTGACAGGCCACGCAGAAAACCAAATCCAGCCCAAAAATCCCCTCGGGATGCTCGTGAGTATGGGTGGTAACGATGTCACAGTCACCGCTATTGTCGTCAAAGCAGCGGAGTAGATGTTTCCCATCTATTTGATTTGATCAGAAAATGGACTCGATGGACTCGATGGACGAGAGGAGTAAAGCCCCTCGTCCATCGTAGTTAAGTCTTCGTGTTATAGCGACAGCGACGATGTGGTCTTTTGTGCTTGATCTCGAAGGCGCTTAAACTGCTCTTCGAGCGACTGCCACTGGTCGCGATTTTGCGAGATCACGTCCTGGTACTTTCCTTCAAGATTGCGCCACTGCTGTGCAATACGCTCTTGATGGTCTGCTAGGAAGGGGTTTTCCATCTTAAATCGATCGCTGCGTGCTCGCAGTTGCTCAAGCTCTTCATCGCTTTTGTGCAGCTCTTGACGCCTTGCCTCGAGCTGTGACGATATCTGCATGTACTCTTCAGTCACCTGCTTGACTTCGCTACGCTGGCGGTCTCGTTCATCGAGGGTAACGCGTAGTTGTTCGTTCAACGTTGCCTGTTCATCGCGAAGCTGCTTTACCTGTTCTTTGCGCTCGTCCAAATCCTTGGAAAGCGTCATATAGAGGCCTGAAGCTTCCTTAAGCTCGTGATCACGTCGATCTCGGTCACTTCGTAGCTGTTCTACAGCTTGCTCTAGCTGTTCACGCTCGCTTATCAACCGTGGAATTTGGCTGATGTGCTGTTCGTACTCGCTGTTTTGCGCTTGCAAACTTTCTAGCTTGTCCTGCTGTTCACGCAAGATTTCTAAAGTGCTTTCCTGACTGTCAAGCCATTCACGCGCTTCTTGTATTTCTGTTCGGTAGCGCTCGCGCTCAGCTTTACGTTCATCTAAATCAGCTACTTGTGTTTCGAGGTGGCGCTGATCAGTTAGCCTTTCTTCGCACAACTGCTTGAGTTCTTGGTAGGTATATGCGAGCTCCAAGCGGCGCTCCTTGCGACGAACAACTAGGTACAGGCCTAGAAGCCCCACTGCACCCACAGCTAGTAGTAGCCAAGTTGCGAGCCTAAATCCTACGCTCATCACGATTTCTTCCATTGCCACAACTCCTTGTGTTGCTTCACCTGCGAGTAGTTTTGGTGTCGTCTGTTGCCAGGTTTGAGATAACTAATTATCAAATTTTTTACTTCTTTGTCCATCACAACCGTTCATTTGCTCGCTCTTGCATTTTTATGATATGTGGGCATAATATAGGCGTGCATATCAAAACAAGGAGTTGCGCCATGTTCTCTTGGTCTTTTTCGCATTCACTAATTACGTCAGCTAGCCCCGAAGTCATATGGGATTTATGGGCAAGTCCGAGCACTTGGAAGACGTGGGATGAAGGTGTCGAATGGGTAGATCTTGATGGTGATTTTATCCAAGGTCAGAAAGGAAAACTCAAACCAAAAAAGGGAAAGCCTGTACCCTTTGTGCTGACTGTGGTGGAACGCCCTTGGTGTTTTGTCGATGAGACCCGGATTTTGGGCACCAAGTTGGTGTTCAGTCATCGTATGCAGCAGCTGGACGAGGGTAGAGTCGAAATCACCCATCAAGCGGATGTTGCAGGTCCCGCGGCACCACTATTAAAGTGGACTTTGGGCAGACTTCTTGAAAAAGGAATGCCACAGTCGTTGAAGCAACTAGTAGAATTGGCCGAGAGACAAGCACGTTGAGTACACGACCCCTTCCTTCATCCTTTGACCAGCCATCTGAGAGCCCTGGCTTTTTGCTGTGGCAGGTGCTACTTCAGTGGCAGCGCCGCCAGCGAAAGGCCTTGTTGCCACATAAACTGACCCATGTTCAATTTGTATTACTCGCGGGCATAGCGTGGTTGGAATCGCCCAGCGATTGTGTGACGCAAGCGCGCTTAGCGCATCATGCTAAAACGGATCCTATGATGACGTCACAAGTTGTGCGTACCCTTGAAGGCAGAGGTCTTGTGGAGCGACACCAGCACCCTACGGACACGCGAGCGCGCGCTTTGCGGGCTACTCCCGAGGGAAAGGCTCTCGCCGCCGATGCCTTAAAGGTTGTCGAAGAGGTCGATCGCGAATTTTTCTCGGTCTTAGGCAGCGATGTTTCACAGTTTCATAGTTTGCTATCACGTCTGTTACGGGAGGAAGGATGACTAAGTACTTTTCAGGATACTCATGGCGTGCGGGGATTCCGCGAGGTGTGGGCTTACTGGCTTCTGATAAGGTTCAGGATGCCGATCAAAGCTACAAAATCGTTGGAGACCCCTACCACAAACGCTATTCCGTTGAGCGCTATTGCCACGGAGTTTTCGATAGCGTGCCCTATGACTCCGCGCTTTTGGATTTTCGCCACCTCAAGCCACAAAAGCAGCAGGCGTGGCATAAAGAGACTTTAGAAAGTGACGACGACACCGTGGTTTGTTTGGTTCGTGACCAAAACGACCGCCTTTTGTATGTCGAAACGAATCTTTTTGAAAACGGTCTTTGCCGAGAATGCAAAGTGTCTTCGCCTCAAGGTCTCTTCCTTTCGGTGCATCGCATGTACTACACGCATCTTGGCGATGGCACTGACGGTGTTGTACTCTATGATCGACGCGGTCTGCCTGTCATGTACAAACGCTACGCATGTGATGAGTCGGGTGTTTTCACGGATGTCATCGAAGAACAGTGGGACCTAAGCGATTGTAAGGCGTTCGATGACCTCTTCAGCGCCCCACAAATCTAAAAATCCGGCCCCGTCAAAAAGACTAACCACAGAGATCACAGAGGGGCTCATCCACCACTGGTATCGGCAAGAACAAAAAATGTAGGTGAGGAGGTAAAAGCACTGCTTCCTTCCTTTTCGTGCTTCCCACACAAACCACATGCAAGACGGCTCGCTATACACGCGACGGAAACGCAAAGACGCGAACACACTTTTACCCATAAGTTTTTTTGACAAATTAATCGCCTGCTGTATCAGAGAGCGCGTTCAATATGTCCCATGCTTCGGTAAAGGTGCGTAGCTTTTCGAGCCCTCGCCAAATAA
>JAJFMA010000004.1 GCA_021772415.1 Chlamydiota bacterium | reverse complement strand
TCTGGCTAATACTCAGGATGACGAACCTCTCGTTTGGGACACCTTCCAGCAATGGCTTGAGCAGCATCAGCTGCTTCCCGCACGGGGGTAGCTTAGCACTTTGCACGGGCCGTGAAAGGGAGTCGGGGCCACAAGCCGCCCCGATGAGAGTGTAAAGAAATAGAAGTTCAAATCCGGGACACTCCTTAGTACTCTGAGGATCAACTACGTAACTTCCCTATAGCGCGAGCGTAGCGAGGGCCATGGAGTGCGGCGCTCCGCGCCGCCTTTTAGCGTTCACATATACCTCACAGGATTATTTTAGTGTTCGTGACTCCTTATTTGGAGATGTGAACGATTTCAAAGGCTTTTTGCCGTGCTACGTCGCCAAAGCAATCATCTACAGATGCTCCTGGAAGGCACTTTTCATGTTTGCGAACTCCGAAATGGCGGCGCAAAGCGCACGCACTCCATGGCACTCGAGGACTCGCGCTATCGGTGTATATCTGTGGTTACTTGAGGCTTATGTATTAAACATAAGATCGCGAGGATTCCGTACACTCTCGAAGGGCCGTCTTATGATAGCCCCACCCTCGCGGGTGGGGCTATTCTAAGACGGCCCGTTGGGCCTCATGAGAATATAGAGGTGTTGTAACTAATTCTGAGGTTTCTTCCCTACTCGTCTTCCTTGGCATGCTGTTTGCACTAGTAAGGGCAAACAATGCAACAGGGGGAAGACATTATGTTTATCGCAGTATATTGGATGTCAATGACTCGCAAACTCCTTGGCTCGTAGAGAAGGGGGGGGAGTGATGAAGACAGTACATCTATCTAGAATCGTCGCAATAGCGGCAATCTTAGCTGTTCAATGGGGCTTTGGTGGAGAAACCCACGGCATCGTGGAAGTGGGCAAGAATTTATGGGAGGTGACGGTAGACGAAGGAACGCATACCGTCACGGCGCAGTTTCCGGGGGAACCAACACCTTACCAAGGTGATCCTAAAATCTTGGGAGGGTCTGTCTTTGAATACACGATGCGTAAGGGCGACGCTGAGTCGATACAGCAAGACATCGCAGAGTTTCAGATGGTGGTATCGCAAGACCTTGAGAAGTACAAAGACGCTCTTGCAAAAAGTTTAGTGGCCACGGCGGATCAAGTGCTCGATGAGTATGTCTACTTTGGAGAGTCTTCAGGAATGAACGTCGATGTCAAGCCTGTCGCGGTATCGGAGACGAAAGGGGTCTACGACTGGACAGCAAAAGTGTCCTATTCGTACGCCAGAGATGGAAATTGGCAGCTCGTGGGAGTGCGTTATGTGCGCCTAATACTCACACAAGATCTATTGGTGCTCGCTCTGGCCGATACTCCTAATCCTTATGTTGGTGAGGATTGCATCGTGTGCTACGCGAGATCGTTTGTGAAGACGATCGCTTTAAATTTACGTCAGTGACCTTTTTGGTCATCTTCTTATTGGGTGTGCGTCACCTCCGCGTTTAGGGCCGCGGAGAGGGCGCACTTTTTTAGCGCTGCGCGTAGTTCTTCGCTGTAGCGTGCCTTAGATACCTCACAGGTACGCAGAGTATCCTCTATCGTCCACTGTTGTGTGATGCTGCCATCATCCAACAACACGATGCGGTCTGAAAGGCACAGCGCATCGTGGAAGTCATGAGTGACAAGAAGGACGGTGGTGTTGCTGCCTTTAATCAAAGTGCGTAGTAACGCGTAGAGCTCTTCACGCGTGCTCACGTCAAGTGAAGCAAACGGCTCATCTAAGAGCAGGAGTGGCTTGTTTTGTAGCAGCGTGCGTGCAAGCGCCACTTTTTGCCGCATGCCTCCAGATAGTATATTGGGGCGCTTGTCGATGTAGTCTGTAAGGTTCATTTGCTTTAGGAGGCAGATGGCGCGTTCACGGTAGTCATGGGAATGGCCGCTAAATTCCGTTGGGAGAAGTACGTTGTCGAGAACTGTGCGCCAAGGTAGTAGTAGGTCCTCCTGCATCATATAGGCGACATTTTGACTGGGTATTCCGCCAGAGCGTCCCATCACTTTGATATCACCATCTTGAGATGCGTGAAGTCCTGCAATGAGCTTTAGCAAAGTTGTCTTTCCAGAGCCTGAGCGCCCCAGTAGGGTGACCACTTCACCAGTCCTAAGTTCTAGATCGACTCCTTTCAGTAGCCGGTCTTCTGCAAATCCGAAGCAAAGTTGGGTGACGGTGAGTGGTTTTAGTGACATAGAAACCCAATGGCTTGTGAGGAGAACGCAATTATTCCAAAAGAGTCTCTATCCTGCAAGTCTTAGCTCTTTTCAATCGTTGAATTGATGGATTTGTTAAGATTATTATTCTTCTTTATTTAAATAGACTTAGTTATTATGATTGTACCGGCCGTAAACTAATCAATTAAAAGGGTTTTATTATGGAAATGGACCGATCGTGCTCAGAGAGCGCTGTAAATCGTCGCAAATATGAAAATCGAGCTCCTCGAGTGAAGCGCTCACTCTCAACCGGACCAAGTCAGAAAAGGCTTAGTAGGCCTAACCTAGTTGCACGTCATCTAGATTTGGCAGCGTGCGGTTCTCTCGCTCGAAGCAGTAAATCGGAACCAGTCGTCGTGTGTAAAAAAAAGACGTTTCTTGGGATGTGTTTACCTGCTGCATTTGGCTTGCGCAAGGTTGAACCTGAGCCTCGATGCTTGACTTTGGATGGCAAGCGGAGCTTTGTGATTCCTGGGAAACTCGTTGATATGCGCAATGGCAGGTGTCTCTATGTCAAGCAAGAGTTTTCCGGTGAGCATGAAACTTGTACTGTGACTCGCATATATGATTCGAACACTTTTGAAGACTTGATGGTGCCATTGGAAGCTTCTGATTCAGAGGAGGAGCTGCTCGACGAGTTGACGACGCCATCGCGCAGTCGGTTCGTTTCACCGTCGATACCCTCTCACCATGGGGCCGGGCGCGATATGGGAGACGTTGTCGCTATGGAGAAAGATGAAGAAGAAGACTTCGATTCGTTCTCAGACGAAACGTTGCAGCTTGCGCAGCCGTTGGAAGACTGTGAAGAGAATGCTGCTAAAGCCAGCTACGGAGCTGGAGAGCTGCGGGATTGGTTCACTTACAATTGGAATGGACTGTCCAAGCACACTATTATTATGCGTGATCCCAAGACTTGTGCATCAGAGCAATTGTCTGAAGACATGGAGCTCGCTTTGGATCAACTGAGCGCATTAGCTGATGGCAATGAGCAGATTTTACTAAGTCTAGTACGTCTTCTAAGGCGCTCGGATGCGACCTATACTCAGCTTCGGGCTAAAGCAGAGAACTCTGCCCGAGATCGCCTTCCAAATGTGACCTTTAATGACCTAAGTCCGGGCTTTTCATATACATTGAGTTGTGATGAAAGTTCTAATGTCCTATTTGAAGGGTGCTTTTCGGCGCCCCTAACGATGGGCTCTAGGGGACTTAGTGATAAAATTGGGACATCCTCCAATACTTTTACCGTTTTGTTCACGGTAAATGATGCTGGCGCTGTGGGCAAACGGATTCAGTACAAATGTCAAACGTGCCTTGAGTGGAATAGGATAAAGGGACATCACCCGACAGTGGATGCCAATTTGGTACAAGCGTATGGCAACGATCTAGAAGAGTGGATCAGTCCATCTCCGTTTAATGCCATTCCTCTTTGCGGAAGGAAGATGGACTTGTGTCTGTCACCCAAAGATCTAGCTGAAGAGGTGCATACTGAGGGGCGTGAAGAGGATCGATCAGTCGTGACCACTTATCGCTTTACGCCAAAAAACTTCAAGAATCTAGAACAGTCTGTTGAAGAGGATGCTGAAATCGCGCCTCTGCTTGTCGCTGAAGCAAGTCAGATGCTTCAATCTTGCTACGGGTTGCGTGAAGGTACAGTTATAGAAAGTGCCGCAGATGAGGAAAGAGAACGTGAGTCTGAAGGTCCTAGGAGATGGACTCAATCATTCACGACCAAAGATGGCTGTAGCCTAGTAAGTAGTTATGAAGTAGATTTTATGGAAGATGATGATGGGAATGTCACTGTGAAGGTAACAAGCTCCATCGGTTCAGACGTCCCACTGCAGTTTTCTAGCTCAGGATCAGACGATCATGGCTCATTGTCAGGTGCTGCAGGAGAGCGTGCGGAACAACTGATGGGAGAGGAAGGTGGTAGTAGCTGTGCATTACCAAGCTTTTTTGGTGATCAATCGCAGAGCACGAGTTGGGTAGATGACGACGATTGGCTCCATCTCTCGTATCGTGACATCTTTTCTGGAGACGATTTTAGGAAATTTGGCTCTAGTGATGACGTAAAAACGTTTTACGACTGGGAAGTCAGTCCACAGTTTCTTCGAGACATTCACCGTAGTCCCGCTACAGTGAATCTTGGCGGACGGATATTGGATGTGCAGCAGTATATCATCGCTTGTGTCCATGAGATGTCGTTGACAGATGCACCTGCCGTGCTTGCTAAGAATTTTCTCCGTCAATTGGACGTATTTCTTAATCATGATCGCGTCATGCTTACTATGATGACGCGGATCATGTTCAGTCAGGACATGAGGAATGTGTTGATGCTGCCTTTGCAAGAAAAGGCTATGGAACATGGTTTGTTGCTTGATCCATCATTCAATGACCCTGAGCAGAAGTATCAGCTAACCTATGAATATCCTGGTAGAAAGGGACGTCTTGTGATGAGAATAGACCTCGATGCCGTCAGTATCAAAAATGAGACTCCCGAAGTCGGCGGTACAGTGGCCTCTTATCTCATCGACTTCACAGCAAAGACCCTTGAACTCGATCTCAAGGCAAAAGTGTTTTTGCGTGACATGTAGACAGTGTTTTAGTCCCGCACTTCCGGTATTCGGGAGCGCGTGTTTTAAACCCTGATTGGGCCCTGCTCGTGTGTAGTCCATAAGTTATGACTGGCGTTTAAACTCGATAGAGAGAGTCAGGAAACCTCGCCGGCGCTCCACATACATGTACGTCTTCATGAGGTCTGGAAAGAGTGTGAAGAAATGGCCGCGACTTTGCGTCCTATATATAAGACACTAATAGTCACAGACGTGCGATAATAGCGCGAGCGCAGCGAGGGCCATGGAGTGCGGCGCTCCGCGCCGCCTTTGTGGAGCTCGTAGATATGAACAGTGCCTTCAGAAGTATATGTCGATAGCTATTCTGGCGACGTTGTACGGCAGAAAGCCCTTTGGAATCGTTCGTATCCCTAAATAAGGAGTCACGAACACTAAAATAGGCCTGTGAGGTACATGTAGACGCAAAAAAGGGCGGCGCGGAGCGCGCGCACTCCATGGCACTCGAGGGCTCGCGCTATCGGTGTATGTTTTTGGTTGTTTGAGGCTTATATAATAGACGTAAGGTCGCGGCCATTTCTTTACACTCTCTTCGGGCCTCGTTAGAATCCACCAAAGCTTAACTTCATTTGGCGCGCTTGCAGGCGGATTAGAACACAATCAGGGATTTACGCAGGCTGGAGCATGCGCTGGCGGCGTGCTTGGCTTTTGGTGAATGATGCCATCTGCCTATCCACACAGGTGTCGACGATGCTTTCGCCGCATTCGAGAAGGTGCGTTAGCTTTTTGCTGCGTGCACGTAGGCGTTGGTGGAGCTGGTCGATATTCAGAAGTGTGATACGTGGATCCTGAGCAACGGTAGGAGCGACGTTGCGGGGGACACTGAGGTCTATTAGCAGACGCGTGTTGACCTGTACGCCTTGAAGGTCTTTACGTGCTACAAGGTAGTCTGGAGATTTTGTTCCAAACACCACCCAGTCGTACTGCTTCCATGAGCTGATCATCTCCCATGGCAGAGGCGTGATGCCATGCTTATGTGCCATGGCCTGCGCCGTGTCGTAGGAGCGATTACATAGTGTGATATCCAAAACACCGCGCAGTTTCATGAAGGCAAGAACCTTGTGATTAATTTCAGAGGCACCCACAAAAAGTACTTTTGTTGCTTCCGGTTTTGGGAAAATCTGGGCGCCTGCTCCCATGATGGCGTGCTCTAAATCTGGCATGCCTCGTGTCATAGGCAGTGTACGTCTCACTTGCTTACCGACTTTTAGGGCCTTTTGAAATGCAAAATGTAGCTCGTGAGGCAGGCTTCGTGATTTGGCAGTATTTTCATAAGCTGTACGCACCTGCCCCTGGATCTCTGTTTCGGCAAGGATGGCGCTGTCGAGGCCCGCGGCGACCCTAGAAAGGTGGCGCAAGCAGTCTTTGCCAAAGTAGGAGTAGAGCAGCTGATCGAAATCCTCAGCGAGATCGTGCTTGAGGAGTTTGAGCAGATCCTGATGCGACTGCGCCACATCTAAAGAACTAAAATAGAGTTCTGTGCGGTTGCACGTCGACAGCAGCACTACCGACAGGTCGTTAGGAGTGTGGATGTCTGCATGAAAACGTTGCTGACACGCTTTAGCGAGTTTCTCGCGTAACTTTAATCCCGCGACCTTTTCATTAATTCCGATGACACCGATAAGCATGATGTGCTGTTCCCTATTCTCCGCTAAACTGCTGAACCGAAGGTTCTACGGACTTTATACTAAGAACTTGAATATCTTGCCAACGGCGTCGAAAGGAAATGAACCACCGAGCCCACAGAGCTTGACAGCGGAGCTTGCGAGGCTAGCACAGAGAAGAGCTTCGGGGTGCATGGGATCTAATGCATGCGTCCTTGTTTAATCAGGAAATAGCAGGAAAAGAGGAATAGGAAGAAAGAAAGGCCGTTAACCTAGCTTCTTTACTTCGTGGCTTCGCTTCCTCTCTTCCTGCTAAATCTTCAGGGAGGAGCCTTTTCTTGCATTTGGTGCCTGACATGAGTCAACGTCAAGAGCTTCGTGACGATTTAATGAAGGTAGGAAACCAGATTCATCACCGTCTCTATGCTGAAGCCTGCTGTCTATACTTCCCTAAACAGACTGTGGCAATGGGAACATGGTCTCGAGAAGTGCGCGCAGCTTTGTCGCATCAAGCCAATCTGTGTTGCTGTCAGAGCCATAGTAGAAGCCTTCAGCGACAGGTCGTCCTTCCGTTTTGGGGTATTCTTGCCAGCGGCTGACAATCATCTGTGGTGCCACAACGTAGTGGTCGTCAAACTCTAATGCGTTACGCGCCTCTTCGACGCTAATGAGCATCTCGTGAATTTTCTCGCCTTCACGGATGCCGCGAATGTCATGAGGAACCCCTGGGGCCATGGCTTCTGCGAGATCTGTGATGCGCATGCTTGGGATTTTGGGGACAAAGACCTCGCCTCCACGCATGCTACGTAGCCGATTGAGAACAAAATCTACGGCTTGATCGAGTGTGATCCAAAAGCGGGTCATGCGTGTGTCTGTGATAGGTAGAGCCGTGGCTCCTTCTTCGATCATGCTGAGCCACAAGGGGATGATGCTCCCGCGGCTTCCTAGGACATTGCCATAGCGCACCAAGGACAGTTTGGGTCTACCGCTTTTACCGACATAAGCATTTCCAGAGACGAATAATTTATCAGAACACAGCTTGGTCGCTCCATACAAGTTGACAGGGTTACAGGCTTTATCGGTCGATAGCGCAAGCACGCTCTCAACGCCGCGGTCGATGGCAGCGTCGATGACATTGATGGCTCCCTGCACATTGGTTGCGACGAATTCTGTGGGGTTATACTCGGCGGCGGGTACTTGTTTCAGTGCTGCTGCATGGATGACAATATCTACGTCGCGAAAGGCGCGCGATAGGCGCTTGGCGTCGCGGACGTCCCCCAAAAAGTAGCGTATCTTCGGGTGGTCGAAGATAGGATCGCTGCGCCGCATCTCCCACTGCTTCCATTCGTCGCGGCTAAAGATGATGACTTTCGCGCACTCATCTTCGTCAAGGAGCCGTTTTGTGCACGCACGTCCAAAACTGCCTGTTCCACCTGTGATTAGGATGCTCTTGTCTCTAAACATGCGCGTCGCCTGTGCCGTATAAAGCACACACTTTAAGCAGCAGGGGCTGTTCCTGGCAAGTGCGGATGAGTGTAGTGCCTACACCAATCCCATCGTGAGAGCGCTAGTGGCTCTTCCTATGCTGTTGCCCATGCGTTCAAAAAGCGAACGGACCGCAGCGGGAACCTTATTGTAGGTGCTGTCAGGAATAGGAATGACACGTTTACCCAAAGCACATAGAACCCCGATGTCGAATGCAATACCGAGCCAGTTGTTGACGGTCGCTAGCACATTGTATATGGAGTGAAGGGCGATACATGTCGTCAAAGATTGCTTGCGCTCATACGCTACAGAAAGTACACGGCCTCCGATGAGCAGTAGGTAGATTCCAAAAGCGCTGCCTACTTCGAAAGCATGCGGAAGGGTGAAAAGAGCAACAGCGGTGATGATGCGCACAAGGCTTTCGAAACGTGCTCTATCTTGGGTAAGTTCTTGTCCACGGTAGTGGCGAATGCCACTTTGTATGAGCCCAATGGATCCATGAATGCCTCCACGAACAAGAATTTCTTCGACTACCGGGGCTGCTGCACCTTCGTGAAATATTTTTTTGGCGCCATATGGCAACTGTGAAGTGAGTACTGCCACATCAGCAGCAAGCATTAGTGCTGCAACAGCCGCCAGTCCAATCACTTTGATTGTGGTGCTTGCTATCGCTTTGCGATCCCAGCTGCTTTGGGTAGTGACGTCCCGTCCTTGGGCCTTGCGTCGTCGTGTTGGGCCAGAGGGACGATGCCCAGTTGAAGTGCTTCTTACGCCCCCTTTGCTGGGGCCAGTTTTGCATATTTCCATAGTTACTCCGTAAATAAATAAGCTACATTTTATTTATTAAACTAATAAAAAGAAAGTGGTAATATAATAGAATCGTGTTTTATGAATGATTATTAAAAATAATCAATCAACGGGGGTGGAATGTATTGCTGACGGGAACTTGTTCAGGCTCTTGGACTCTTGCTTTTTTGCAGGGAAACCAGGAGTATTAGGATAGGCAGGAGGAGGAAAACCTTCTTTCCTGTCTATCCTAGTACTCCTGGTTTCCCTGCAAGCGAACCTAAGGTTAAGAATGCCATACTTGTGCGCACGACAGCCCGTGTCATAAGGTCTTTCTGACGTGGTCTCACAATCCGAGTGCACTCTACTGTGGAAAACAAAGTTGCTAGGGTGTATTCTACTAATTCAGATAAATACTTCACTTAATTGCATCTATGGCAAAAAAATACGACGAAAGTACGGTACAAACTCTTGATGCTCTGCAACATATCCGCCTAAGGTCGGGTATGTACATTGGGCGTCTGGGGGATGGCTCGCACCCTGATGACGGCATCTACATCTTGCTCAAGGAAGTCGTCGACAACAGTGTCGACGAATTCATCATGAACGAGGGCAAGGAAATTGAGGTCGATGTCGACGACGATACAGGCACTGTGCGCGTGCGTGACTACGGCCGTGGGATTCCTCTTGGTAAGGTCATCGATTGTGTGAGTCAAATCAATACCGGCGCCAAATACAACGACGATGTCTTCCAGTTTTCTGTGGGCCTGAACGGTGTGGGCACAAAGGCGGTGAATGCGCTTTCGTCGCGCTTTGTTGTACGTAGCCACCGTGACGGTGAGTACCTCGAGGCCGAGTTCGAGCGCGGTCAGCTGCAGAACAAGAACAAGGGCAAGTCCAAAGAGTCGAATGGCACGCTAGTTGAGTTCATTCCCGACTTAGAGATCTTTAAGAAGTTTGAGTTCCGGCACGAATATCTACTCAAGCGCATGTGGCATTACGCCTACCTCAACACGGGTTTGGTGCTGCGCTATAACGGCCAGAAGATCGTGTCGAAGAACGGCTTGCTGGATCTTCTTAACGCTGAAGTTACTGACGACAGGCTGTATGAGCCCTTGCACTACCGTGGGAAGCAGGTTGAATTTGCCTTCCTGCATACGCAAAGTTATGGGGAGAGCCATTTTAGCTTCGTTAACGGGCAGTATACCGCCGACGGAGGCACTCACCTGTCGGCGTTCCGCGAGGGAATTCTTAAAGGTGTCAACGAGTACGCCAAAAAGAACTACCAAGGTGTCGATGTACGTGAAGGACTCGTTGGCACTGTTCTTGTTAAAGTCAAAGAGCCTATTTTTGAGTCTCAGACTAAAAACAAGCTAGGTAACACAGAGCTGCGTGGACCTATCGTTCAGGAAGTCAAGGAAGCCGTCAGCAACCTCCTCTATAAGAATCCCGAGACCGCTAAGCGTATTATCGAGCGCATCGCCTTCAACGAAAAGGTGCGCCGAGAGCTTGCATCGGTGAAAAAAGAAGCCAAAGAAAAGCAGAAGAAGATCTCTTTTAAGATCCCTAAACTGCGCGACTGCAAATACCATCATGGTGACAAGTCTAAGCGTGGTGACGAGACCATGATCTTTCTGACTGAGGGAGATTCGGCCAGCGCGTCTATTGTGGCAGCGCGAGATCCGCTGACCCAAGCGGTGTTTTCACTGCGTGGCAAGCCGCTTAATGTCTTCGGCATGAAAATGGATCAGCTGTATAAAAACGAGGAGATGTTCAATGTCATGAACGCCCTCAATATCGAAAACAGCCTCGACGACCTGCGCTACAATAAAGTCATTCTTGCCACCGATGCCGACGTCGACGGGATGCATATCCGCAATTTGTTGATTACCTTCTTCCTTACCTACTTTGAAGGGTTGGTCCTTAATGGGCATCTCTACATCATGGAGACACCCCTGTTTAAAGTACGTAACAAGAAAGAGACGCACTATTGTTACAGCGAGAAGGAACGTGACAAAGCGATTGCCAAGCTGAAAAATAAGGGTGTTGAAGTTACCCGTTTCAAAGGCTTGGGAGAGATCTCGCCCGGCGAATTTAAGCAGTTTATCAGTGGTGATATCCGTCTCTTACCCGTTGCGATCGAGCATTTTAGTGATATTAAGCCCACCCTCCTATTTTACATGGGCAAGAATACCCCGGACCGCAAGCGTTTCATTATGGATAACCTCATTAGTGAGGAACCGGTGGTTAACGAAGGTACCGCTACTTCAGAAGAGAGCGCATAATAGGCTATGGACGATCTTAAAAAGTTAATGCGCGAGAATTACCTCCAGTACGCATCGTACGTCATTCTCGATCGAGCTATCCCCAATGTTGTCGACGGCTTAAAGCCCGTCCAGCGTCGCATTCTGTATACACTTTTTCGGATCCATGATGGTCGCCAGCACAAGGTAATGAACGTCGCGGGCCAGACCATGGCTCTGCACCCTCACGGCGATGCACCTATTGTGGATGCTCTTGTGAACCTGTCCAACAAGGGCTTCTTGATGGACCAGCAGGGGAACTTTGGTAACCTTCTTACTGGAGATCCTGCAGCCGCCGCGCGTTACATTGAAACACGCCTTTCTGGGATGGGCCGTGAGGTGATGTTCAACCCCGACCTCACTGAGATGGTTCCTTCTTACGATGGCAGAAACGACGAGCCTGTAGTGCTGCCCGCTAAAGTTCCTCTGGTGCTGATGCAAGGTGCCGAAGGGATTGCCGTCGGCATGGCAACACGCATCCTTCCGCATAACTTCGTCGAACTGCTTGAAGCAGAAATCGCGGTGCTAGAGGGAAAAGAATTTGAAATACTCCCTGACTTCTACACCGGCGGCATCATGGATGCATCGGATTACGACAAGGGACGCGGTAAGGTCAAACTCAGAGTTAAAATCGAAGAGACCGATTCCAAGACCCTTGTGATCCGTGAAATCTGCTATGGCACCACCACGGAATCGCTCATACGCTCGATCGATGAAGCGGCTAAGCGCGGCAAAATTAAGATCGATTCCATCAACGACTACACCGCCGACAAAGTCGAAATCGAGATCAAGCTACCTCGTGGGCAGTATGCGGCAGACCTTATCGACAGCCTATACGCCTATACCGACTGTGAGGTGACACTTAACTCCCAGCTGATGGTCATTAAGGACAACTTCCCTTGGGAGACCACGGTCGATGAAATCATCCACTTTCATGTTGATCTGCTTAAAGGTTACCTCCAGAGAGAACTCGAAATTGAGCGAGATCGACTCCTCGAAAAGATCTTCCAAAAGAGCCTAGAACGTATCTTCATCGAGAATAGACTCTACAAGAAAATCGAGAACGTGAGCACATACGATAAGATCCACGAAACGATAGAAAAGAGCTTGGAGCCCTTCCATAAAGTGCTCTATCGTGTTCCAACTTACGACGACCGTGAACGTCTTCTCAACATCCCGATACGTCGTATTTCACGCTTTGACCTCGATAAAAATCGCGATGAGATCGCTGCTGCCGAAGAGCGCCTTCAGGGTGTTGAAAAAGACCTCAAAGGCATCAAGCGTTACACTATCAACTACATCAAGCAGCTGATCAAGACATACGGTAAAAATCACCCGCGTCGCACTCAGCTTAAAGAGATCGAAGAACTCGACCGCCGTGCCATCGACACACGCACGATGAAGGTGTCCTTCGATCCCAAAACCGGGTTTGTGGGAACGAAAGTTACAGGTGATACTGTCCTTGAGTGTACCAACTATGACAAGCTGCTGATCCTTTATAAAGATGGCAGCTTCCAGGTGATTAACGTCCCTGAGAAACAGTACATTCAAGCCAACAAAAACACAGTGATGCACGTTGGTATTGCCGATAAGAAAGCAGTCTTTGGTGTCGTCTACCGCGACCCCAAAACCCACCTTTGCTTCGCCAAGCGCTTTATCGTAAAGAGCTTTATGCTCGGTAAGGAGTACCGCTACTTTGAAGAGGGAATGTCTCTGGAGTACTTCACCACCGAGCCCGGTCATACTATACTGCTGCGCCTAATTCCTAAGCCGCGCCAAAAGCTCTCGAAGGTGGAATTCGCTCTCGACAGCGTCAACATCAAAGGTGTCGCCGCAAAAGGAAATCGCGTCTGTAGCCGTGAAGTGAAAAAAGTGCAGTTCCTGCGTGAAGACAAGCCAGTGAAAGCTAAGGCTTAGCGATGCTTGTAGTGAGGGTGGAGAGAGAAGGAAACAAGCTCACCGCCGTCTTTGTCGATGATACCCTGGTTGCACGCCTACATCAAAGTGTCGTCGGACGCAAACCCGCCATTCCCCGTAACGCCCCCAATATCGAAGAGTTTCGAGAGTTCATCAACGCGCTTCTCCTACGCGGGGCAAAAAACTTTGCTGCGCGAACCCTAGCGCGCCAAGCGCAGACGTCCGGAGAGCTATTGAAAAAAATGCAGCGCGTGGAAGTTCCTACTGAAATCGCTGCCGCAGTGATCGAAGAGATGACCCGGCTCGGCTACCTTAATGACGAAGAGCGCATCGGGCGCTTTGTTGACAAGCAGGTAGAACAGGGCTATGGCCCAGCTGCCATTAAGCAAAAACTCGTCGCCAAAGGCGTAGACCGCGCCGATGCCCAAGAGCAGATGGCAAGCTACGGCTTTGAGGAACAAAAGAATGCGGCGCATGCCCTCGTCCTGCGCCGCTACACCAGGGAGTGGGAGGATAAATCCCCAAAAAGCCGGCGTAAACTCGCTGGCGCCCTAGCGCGACGTGGGTTTTCCGCGGGAGTTATCCACGATATACTCGAAATGCAGTCGTAACTATTTATTTTAACATTTTTGCAGTAATTTGTTTTTTAGCGTCGTTTGTGGTATAATAATGACAGGTAGAATATAGGTCGGAGGAAATACTATGTCCGAAGCACCAGAGAACATTCAAGGTATCGAAGGCGGCGAGCAAGTCGATAACGCCATTCAGGCTAAGAACAAGCCGTCCGGTAACATGAATGCCGCCACAACTTTCGTGTCCAATGCCGATGACCTTGCGACAAAGGCTCCTGAGGTTTACGCTGCAATGATGGATGCCGCTGCTCGTAAGATTATCAGAGAGCAACAACGACACAATCAACGCATGAAACAACTTATGCGCGAGGGACAGCGGGGCCCAGGTTAATTTGCGGAGATGTCCCCATGCTGTCTGCTACCCTTTTTTTGGGCTTGCCTATAGACCCCACCCTTGAGGCGGCGTTGTCACGCGTCAGCCCTGCACTTCTTGAACAATTCACACAAGGCGGCGACGCCTACTTAGAGTTCTTTGAGCAAGGCGACCTGCGCTACCTAGGTAAAGCCGTAGGGCCGTCTCTTGCTACTTCTCGCATCGACCTTGTTCGCGATAATATTCTTAGTCTTATCCAACGCCTTCTTCCCAAGCATCACTTAGATCCCAGCACCATCCAACTCATTGCACAAGCTACTGGGTAGGGGGCCGTAGTTTTTTCTTTGTCTATTCTGATAAATCGTATACGTTCGGGGTTTGAATGTGGACATATCACTGGGGATCAGCCGATGAGCGAGACCAACGAACACGAAATCATCGAAATTCTCTATACAAATTCTCGCGGCGATATGAAAAAGCGTCGCATTCATCCCCGTCGTATCTTCTTTGGTGAAACCAACTGGCACCCCCACAAACAGTGGGTTTTGGAAGCCTTCGATGTCGACCAAGGGTCCGAGCGTGTTTTTGCCCTTAAAGACATCCAGGCATGGCTCCCCCACGAGCTGCAGCTAGCGCCCTTCTAGCATTAAGAATCACTACAGAGCCCACAGAAATCACAGAGACGTGCATTTGGACCACGATGTAATGGGTAAGGAGCTGAGCAAACGCCTTCTCTTTCCTCCCCTTACTTCGTGGCTTCGCTTACCTCCTTCCTGTTTCTTCCTGATTAAGTAAAGGCGGGTGCCTTAGATCCCATGAACCCCCAAACGCTTCTCTGTGATCTCTGTGGGCTCGGTGGTGATTTTTTCGAAGCTTCAAGGCCGCTTCTTTACTGAATCCTCACGAAGCTCTTAACGTGGCTTTATATTGTTTGTAGACAATACGCCTCTAACAGCCGCGGTTGTGGGTTGATACGTCTGATGCGTCTTCGGGGGAAGGCTTTTTGGACCGTGGGTCGTTAGAAGGGCGTTACGAGCTTGTTCGGGCGCCCTTTCTCGTATATGATCATTGACAACACAGCCCACAGGTAGGTTTTTTTGGAAAGTGCCGCAGACACAGAGATCTTTCAGGTTGCAGCCTTCGACGCGGACATCCGCATCGACAAGCTTCTTGCTGAGCGCTACCGCGATTTAAATTCGCGCCACTATTTCCAGAGACTGATCCGCGAGGGTCACGTCACAGTTAACGGTGCGCAGGTGAAAAAGAAAGACCGCGTTGCTCAGGGTGATGAAATTGAGATCCACTTCATCCTCGCCCCAGAAATCCATGTGGAGCCCGAGGACATTCCTCTCGAGATCCTTTACGAAGACGCCGACATTATTGTGCTCAACAAGGCATCGGGAATGGTTGTACACCCGGCTCCCGGGAACTGGACTGGGACCTTGGTTAATGCCGTCCTCTACCATTGTCGCCTTCAAGACGGGTGGGACGATACGATGCGCCCAGGAATCGTGCACCGCCTTGACAAAGAGACTTCCGGGGCAATTGTCGTCGCCAAAACGTTGCGCGCCCACAGGATGCTCGGAGAGAGCTTTGCAGGCAGGCATGTGAAAAAAGAATATCTAGCGGTCTGCGTAGGAAACCCCGGCGAGGGCACCGTCGATGCCCCGATAGGGCGCCATCCCATCCACCGAAAGATGATGGCGACGGATGTTGACCGTGCCAGGGACGCCTTGACGCATTACAACACCGAAGCGCATCAAGGCGATATTGCCCTAGTGCGCTTGGAGCTTCATACTGGGCGTACACATCAGGCCCGCGTGCACATGCGTCACCTTGGCTGCCCGGTTTTAGGAGACTCCGTCTATGGCGCCGCCAAAGCAAACAAAAGATATAGCGCCAAGCGTCAGCTCCTACATGCTGAAATTTTGGAGATTCCTCACCCCAGCAGCGGTGAGAGGCTCAAATTCCAGGCACCCATACCTCCGGATATGCTGGCGTGGATAGAACGTCTGCAAAGCACTTAGGGTAAGTTATGAAAATCGTTATACAGCGCGTTAGCCAAGCTAAAGTAGCCGTAGACAATGAAACTGTCGGCAGTATCGGTCGGGGCTTTTTAGTCTTGCTAGGTGTGCGTGACGGAGATGTGCCAGAAACAACGGTGTGGCTAGTAAACAAACTACTCGGGTTACGGGTCTTTACTGACGAGGCCGGTAAGATGAACCTGAGTCTCCAAGATATCGGCGGAGAAGTCCTTGTTGTCAGCCAATTTACTCTCTACGCCAACTGTAACAATGGCCGCCGTCCCGACTTCATTCAGGCTGCTGAACCCAATTTTGCCCGAGAGTGCTACGAAAAATTCGTGGATGAAGTACGCCAAAGTCTAGGAAAAGTTGAAACAGGGCGCTTTGGAGCAAAAATGGATGTTTCACTGGTTAATGACGGGCCCGTGACTTTGATCGTTGAACGAGGAGAAAATCCAAAAACATAGGTCGCTAATTGTAACAAGTTTAAAGATCTTCTTTTTTGTAGAATAAGTTCATTTAGTGTGTTACCATTACTAGTACACGAGGCAATGCTATGGTATTGCTCACACCGCGAAAGAAATATGTTTGTCAACAGCGCTTTAGTGACTAAGAGGTCGAACAATGAAAGAATTTGTAGAATACATCGTCAAAAATCTCGTCGATCACCCCGATCAGGTTAAAATTAACGAAATTGGTGGCACCCAAACACTGATCATCGAACTGTCAGTAGAAAAGTCTGATATCGGTAAGATCATCGGCAAAAAGGGTAAAACCATCAACGCCATCCGTACTCTTCTTATGTCGGTAGCGAGTCGCAACGGTATTCGTGTTAACCTAGAGATCCTTGAAGAAGGCGCTCCTGTAGAATAACCCTACCCGGTCACCTTTAGCATAGGCAGCTGCGCTCTGGACAGACGTGTCTATTGTTCGGAACGCCAGCTCTATCTTTTCCATCTTTAGCTTGGGTCAGCGAGTGGATATTGGTATTTCTTACTTCAAGGATTTGAGCGGACATCAAACAACTATAGACGTGGATCCCCAAAAGCTTGCGCTATGCCGCTGCGCTGCTACGTACCATTGGTGTCGTAAGAAAGTCGATCCTAAAGCAGCTGAATCCAAGATCGCGACTCGAATCCAGCAATTCATTCGGAAGGCAGGCATGCCAACTTCACCACCGATTCAGAGACCATTTAAGCACGTTTCTTTTGCTCCTAAAGTGGACGGTACACGCATCGATTTCGAGCTATGTTGGAGCGAACCGGAGCAGGTGGGTAGTGCCGATGAGGTTCAGTGTCACATCCGCGCAGGCCAGCAGTGGTACGCACTGTCTATCGAAAACATGCTACAGCTAGAGCAGATGGTCGGTTCGGTCAGTGATGCAACTCTGCGCCGCCATAGTATGGCCTGTCTTCCCCAGGCTGATGAGCTTGTCACCTACCTTGGTGGGCAACACTTTGATAGGTACCGCAACTGCGGTGAATATCAAGCGCATCCAAACTCCGTGTGGGGAAATTGGAGAGAGACCTGTTGCGACGAGAATCTCTCCTATCACAGAGTGATCTACCCCACATTTTTTGCATTTCTTCCACATTTGCTGGGTGAAAACGGGGCTCCTACGACGATTTTGGAACTGTGCGGAGGTGACGGAGCCATGGCCCGTGCGGCATTCAGAACCGAAAGTGGCAAGTCGATAGCCAAATGGATACTAGTCGAACGCAATGCTAGTCTTGTGGAGAAGGCACGACGAAATCTTGCGCGCGAAATCGCTGAGGGGCGTGCGGAGGTTATACAGGCTGATGTGACGGAGCTTGAGTTCGCTGCTGTTTCTAAGGGGCCCATCGACGCTGTCGTGGGCGTAGGGGCCTTGGCTGTGGGAATTTTACCTTCTAAGATCGCATGCGTGCGTATTGTCACAGAAGAATTGCCAAAAGTGCTTAGAGAGGGTGCTAAACTCTTTCTTGCGTCTTATGCAGAACCCTATGTGCATTCAGACGATTTGATAAATGCTGGGTTCAGAGTGACAAACACTCATAACCCTATACATGACAGGCGAAGTGGTTCGGCGGCTACCTATGTGGCGGTGTATGAGCCCCAAAGCGAGAGTAGTTAAGTGGAAGCCGGTCTGGACTCATTTTATGATGATCGCGGAAGGACAACGACTGTTGAAGTAGACCCACATAAACTATCTTGCCGCAAAAGTTCTGCTGTTAAGCTGTGGTGCGGCCGCGAAACAGTCCTTTGGGAGTCTACGGTTGCGTGGTTTGAACGCGTCTTCAACGAAATCTTGCAGCGCAATGCAAAGCCATGTCAGCTAAGTGATACCTCTCCTTCTAAGACAGTGCGGTTTAGCCCCAAGGTAAAAGGGGAGCGCGTTGACTACGAGATACGGTGGCACAAAGGAGTGACTGAAAATGGTCAAGATACCGGCGTATGTCAAGTACGTCGTAATAACACATGGTATCAGATGGAGAGCATCGAGTCGGGCATCTGGATGGAAGCGCTAGTTGGGAGTGCGCATCCTCAGACTCTAGCGCATTATAATACGGTCAAGAATTCCCCCTTTATGGAGCTTGTGACACATCTCGGGGGCAGTCGCTTTGAGCGTATAACCCATGGTGTACACGTAGAGCCTTATCACAGTGATACGTGGACTAAATGGAGAGAGTGGAACGACAATAGCACGTACGAGGAAGTCATCTATCCCACGTTCTATGCATTTCTACCCCACCTACTCAAAGAAAAAACGAGGTCGACGACCGTCTTGGAGATTTGTGGAGGCGATGGCATTGTCGCTAGAGCTGCTCTAGAAGGACCATATGGTCATCGTATCAAAAAGTGGGTTTTGGTTGAGCGCAATCCCATCCTAGCGCAGCAGGCAGTGGACCTACTGCAGGACTACCACCGTGAAGGGAGAGTGCAGGTGATTGTAGGTGATGTCACTGAGTTCAACTACGCCGGGCTAATGGATGAAGATGAGAAAGTAGATTTGTTTCTAGGCATTGGCGCCATGGAAGTGCGTACGTTGCCCTCACGGCAGAAGTGCCTAGACATTCTTCATGGGCAACTTCCAAGCATCATGAGCAGCGGCGCAAAAATCTATCTTTCATCGTGTTCTACTCCATACATATCTTCGGATGATTTGGGAGCTGCTAATATCTATGTTACCAACACACACTGCCCCTTACATCGCGGTGCTGGCGGCTCCACCCCCGCCTATGTCGGCATCTACTCGTGAACTAATATTTCCTCGTTCTACTGATACGCAGGAACATCTCGAGATGTGAAGAGAGTGTAAAAAAATACGCTGATGTCATTTCTACAGGCCCGAAGGGCTGTAACCCGTATAGCCTGGGGCGTAGCCCTTGTCATTACCCAAAATTTTTAAATAAATATTAGAGCAGAGGTTCTTTTGGCATCCTCAATCAAACGCAGTGAGTTCCATCATGAGGCCCAACGGGCCGTCTTATGATAGCCCCACCCGTGAGGGTGGGGTAAAGCAAAAAAGCGCCCTGAGCCCTATTAGGGGCGGCTTGTGGCCCCAACGGATTAAACCGACACAGAGCGTTTTATCCAATGCTACGAGTAATGCGAAGCACGTTCTTCTCCGGAGCCATGAACCGGGGCCACAAGCCG
>JAJFMA010000300.1 GCA_021772415.1 Chlamydiota bacterium | reverse complement strand
TCGACAGCTTGAGTATAGGTCATCCGTTCAAATGGTGACGACGCCACATGCTGAAGACGTTCTAGTAGCCCCTTGCTCACCCACTTATCAAAGAACTCCATGTCCTCAGGACAGCGCTCAAGTACGTAGTTGAGGACATACCGGAGATACGCCTCGGCGTTGTCCATGTTGTCGGTGAGGTCAGCGAAGGCAATCTCAGGCTCAATCATCCAAAATTCGGCAAGGTGACGCGAGGTATTGGAGTTCTCAGCACGGAAGGTCGGCCCAAAGGTATAGATGTCAGAGAGGGCGCTTGCGAAGATCTCTCCGTTAAGCTGCCCAGAAACCGTGAGAAAGGCAGGCTTCTGGAAAAAGTCTTGGGTGTAGTCGACCTTGCCCTCTTTGTTTTTTGGGGGCTGATCAGGATCAATAGTCGTCACCCGAAACATCTGGCCCGCACCCTCGCAGTCGGAGCCGGTAATGATCGGTGTGTGGATGTAAAGGAAGCCCAAATCCTGAAAGAAACAATGAGTAGCATGTGCCACGGCGCTACGCACCCGCGCAACAGCTCCAAGAGTGTTCGTGCGAGGTCGTAAGTGAGCGATAGTGCGAAGGTACTCGAAAGAGTGGCGCTTCTTTTGAAGTTCGTATTCCGCGGGGTCACATGCACCAATAACATCGACATCTTTGGCCTGCACCTCGAGTGCTTGTCCTTTTGCCGGGCTGCGCACAACAGTTCCATTCACAACAATAGCGGCTCCCGTTGTCAGCTGCTCAACGAGAGCTTCATAGCCGTCGAGACCACTGTCGACGATGACCTGTAGATTGGAAAGTGTCGATCCGTCATTAAGTTCTACAAAAGCGAATTTTTTCTGCGCACGGACGGTGCGTATCCACCCTTTAAGTGTGACGTCTTTGCCCTCGTAAGTGGCTTCTGCTCCGGAATCTTTTATTTGCTTAATTTTTGTGCGCATAGCTTTTTATCCTTTTGCAAAGGTTCGCAACATCTGTATTTCCTTTTCCCACAACTCCAAGCCTCCAGGGGTTTCGAGGTATTTGGGTAGCCCCCGAGTACGTGGATCACGCATCAACCACTTAAAAGCCTCGATCCCTATCTCTCCCTCACCAAGAGGCCTATGCCTATCGACACGTGAGCCGCACGCCTTTAGCGAGTCATTGAGGTGTAGCGCGTAAAGCCATTGTATACCTACCACCTCATCAAACTCCGTGAACGTAGCGTCACAGGCGCTAGCAGTACACAAATCGTATCCCGCAGCAAATATATGACAGGTGTCGATGCAGACTCCAATGGGCACGCGATCTTTGACCCGTTCAATGATATACGAGAGCTCCTCAAAACGACAACCCACCGTCGACCCCTGACCTGCGGTAGCTTCGAGCAAAAGGCGTGTTTCACCGTTAGCTACTAACTTCTCGGTTTCGAGCAAGCTCTCAACGATACGATCCAAACACTGCTCGCGACTTTCCTTCAGGGCAGCACCGGGGTGGAAGTTGAGATACGAAATTTTGAGAGCATGACAGCGTTCGATTTCCTGGCGAAAAGCCTCTCGACTCTTAGTGAGAACCTCGTCACTGGGAGCGCCCAAGTTAATAAGGTAGCTATCGTGGCACATCACATCGACCAGACCTGTTTCCTCTAGGGTAACAAACCACTGGTCAATGGCCTCTTGGTCAAGGGGTTTAGGCTTCCACTGCCGCTGATTTGCCGTAAAAAGCTGGAGCGTCGTCGCGCCGATGCTCTTAGCGGCCGTCAGAGCATTAAATACGCCGCCCGCCGCTGAGCAATGCGCCCCTAAAGGGCCTATGTTCATATCGTCTGTCATGTTAGTTCAGTTCCAATGTGCTTGCAGCTATTTCTTCCCGAATTCCACACCCAAATAGGTGCAGGTCAGCCAGTTTAGCACGCCTGAACAACAGACGCAAACAGGCAAAATTCCCAGAGCCGCCCTTACTTAATTTACTAATCAGATAAAACCAAGTTAATAATTTAACTATAAATGTGGTATAATGTAATTGGGGAAATGTGATTAATAACAAATTAAAGTAATATCATGCTTATAAGAATAGTGCCTCTAGAGAAGCGTATCCTATTCGATGCGGCCGTCGCCGCCGTCGTTGCGGATATCGCCGATTCAGCGCTTGGGGACTCCGACATCTCGGGTAGCGAGGAAATTACGCTCGAGACGCATGACTCCGCGTTTGCGGACCCTCTTACTCCACCGGCGACTGGCGACCCTGACGATGCGAGTTCTGGCGAGGAGTTGCATGTTCTTGTTATTTCTTCTGACATTCCCGACATTCAAACATTCATCGATGCGGCGAGCGACAATACCGAAGTCATCATTTATGACAGCGGCGCATCCTTAGGTGATATCGTCACACAGCTCGATTTTGCCCTTGGAGGTCAGATTGCCGACAGTATTGCCTTCGTCAACCACGGCGATGCTGGACAGTTTGCCCTCACTAACGACGTGCTAGTGTCTTTGGACAGCGTCTCCAACGACGCGGCCCTTCAAGATTTTTGGCATGACATCGGCGGCCTCATCAAAGATGGAGGCCGCGTTGATTTTCTAGCCTGTAACTTCGCTGATTCCGGTACTGAAGTGCTGAATCTCATCGATGTGCTCCTTGATGGCACAGGAAGCAGCATCACCGTTGCCGCATCCTACGACGACACTGGTAGCGCAGCTTTAGGCGGCGACTGGCACCTGGAGTATGGAGACATCGCTGCAGATTCCCTCTATTTTGATGCCGCAGCCATACAAAGCTGGGATCACCTACTGTTGCTCGTGGACATCAACGCTGGGGCTGGCAACTCAATTCCATCGGAATTCCTTGAATACAACGGCAAAATTCTCTTCGCAGCGACTGGTTCAGATGGACGTGAGCTCTATATCAGCGATGGAACGGTGGCAGGTACCATGGTTCTCAAAGACATCAACCCTGGCGCAACCGATTCCAACCCATCAGGCTTTACCGAGTTCAATGGGAAGGTCTATTTTGCTGCTGACGACGGCACAAACGGTAGCGAGCTTTGGGAGACCGACGGCACGGCCGGCGGAACAGTGCTTGTTGCTGATATCAATACTACGGCTGGATCGGGCTCTAGTCCAAGCTCATTTACTGTTGTCGGCAGTGAGCTGTTTTTTACTGCCAATGACGGCGGCGGCTTGGATCTATTCAGTATAGACATCAGCAATACCCTCGCTTCCTATGACATCAACGGTATCAATGGTAGTTTCACGAGCATCTCTTCCCTTATAGGCATAGATGGAGATCTTCTATTTAGCGGGCTGGAAAGCTCTCCAAACCTAGGCCGGGAGCTGTATCGTTTTGATCCTGCCACCGATATGGCAAGTATCACCACAGACCTAAGTAGCGGTGCAGCCAATGCTTTCCCCACCAATTTAACGATTTCCGGAGGCAAGCTCTATTTCGGTGCCTTTTCAGATGTCTCGGGATCTATTGGCTTCGAACCTCATGTTTACGACCCAACTACGCATACCGTTAGCGTCCTTAAGGATATAAGACCTGGGAGTCAAGGCTCTAATGCCAGCAATTTCGTGGATTACAACGGCAAGCTCTATTTCACCGCAGACAACGGCAGCGAGGGTACTGAACTCTACACCAGCGATGGTACTGAAGGTGGCACGATCCTTGTCAAAGATATCGTGCCTGGCTCCGGCAGCAGCTTTCCAGCTGATCTAGCAGTTATTGGAGACTTCCTGTTTTTTCGTGCAACAGACGGTGCATCGCATCAACTATTCCGTAGCGACGGAACAGAGGCAGGCACTATTCCTGTTCAAACAACTGCAACATTTATAAGTCCGTCCGCGTTTACCGCTGTCGGCAATCAAGTGCTGTTTTTTGCTACCACCCCAGCCAATGGTCAGGAAATCATCCTGTCTGACGGAACGTCTGCAGGAACGGCTTTATTTCAAGACATCAACGTGGGTGCTGGAGGGTCTAACGCCGCGGGAGGTGGAGGCTTCTCTGCCTCACTGGTAAGCCTGGGCAACAAGCTTGTGCTTGGAGCCACGGACGGTAGTACGGGGCATGAATTACACGTCTTCGATGTCACCCCTAACAGTGCGCGACCCATTGGTCAAGACCAAGGATATGGGGTGGTTCAGGATAGCAGTTTGGTCGTCGCAGTAGGTAGTGGGCTGACAACGGGTGCAACCGACGCTGATAGTAGCAACTTCCTTGTAGAGCTCGTTTCAGGCCCCTCCAACGGCACTATTACCGCATTCAATCCTGACGGTTCCTTCACCTACACACCCAACGCGGGTTTCCTTGGCGAGGACACCTTCACCTTCCGTGTCAATGACGGAACGTTGCGCTCCACAAGTACTAACACCGCCACCATTGCAGTAAATGGTTTTGTCGATATCAATCCTGGGACGGCCAGTTCTGATCCGGAGCACCTCACCGAGCTTAACGGCAACGTACTATTCTCAGCAATTGGTCCTTCAGGGGTCGAACTTTATATCTCCGACGGTACTGTCGCGGGTACTGTACTGCTAAAAGACATCAACCCGGCCGCATTCTCCTCTTCATTCCCCAACAACTTTACGGCATTCAACGGCAAACTCTATTTCAATGCGAATGACGGCACCAACGGCAATGAGTTGTGGGAATCCGACGGCACCGCCGGTGGCACAGCATTAGTTGCTGATATCAACGCGGGCGCTTCCGGCTCCAACGTCAATCAGTTGGTTGTCGCGGGTAACGAGCTCTTTTTCATCGCGAATGATGGAGGGGGCAATGACCTCTTTAGCATAGACACGAGCAACACTCTCACTTCGTATGACCTCAATGGTGTTAACGGCAACTTCGTGTCATTCATTGGTCTCACCGGCTTCAACGGCGATCTGTTTTTCCAAGGGGACGCAAGTGCCCCTGACTTTGGAAGAGAGCTATATCGCTTTGACCCAGACACCGACACTCATAGCATCACAACTAACCTCAGCCTCGGTAGTGGAGATTCCAACCCCTTTAACATGACAGAGTTCGATGGGAAGCTCTATTTTACGGCAAACTCAAACCTTTCTGGAGGAGTAGGTATTGAGCTACACGTCTACGATCCATCTACAGACACCGCTAGCTTAGTTGTGGATCTAAATCCAGGCAACAGCAGCTCAAGTCCACAGCGACTAACTGTCTACGATGGCAAGCTCTATTTCACCGCTGTCGACGGCACCAACGGCGAGGAAGTGTACTCCACGGACGGAACAGCAGGAGGGACCACGCTGTTGAAAAACATCAATGCTGGTGCCGGTAACAGCTCTCCAAGGGATCTAACGGTTGTAGGAGATTTTCTATTTTTTGAGGCCGGTGACGGTATCACCGGATCCCAGCTATGGCGTAGCGATGGAACGGAAGCGGGCACGACCCCCGTGCAAAGCACACAAGATTTCGATCAGGCTAACCAAATTATCGCTGCCGGCAATAAGATTGTCTTCTTCGGCGAAACGGCTAGCAACGGTACTGAACTCATTATTTCCGACGGTACACCTAACGGCACATCCCTCTTCCAGGATATCAACCCAGGTGCAGGAAGTTCTCACAGCACTGGCCTCGACCAGTCCGATGACCTCATCGCGGTGGGCAACACAGTGTTTGTCGATGCGTTTGATGGAAGCACAGGCTTAGAGCTCCACTACTTTGGGCTCACACCTAACAGTGCACGTCCCGTGGGTCAGGACCAAGGATATCTCGCAACTCAAGACTCCGCGGTCAATATTGCGGCTGTAGATGGGCTCACAAGCGGTGCGACCGATGCCGATAGTACGGCGTTTTTAGTCGAACTTGTCTCAGGTCCCTCCAACGGCACTATCTCCGGGTTTAATCCTGATGGCTCCTTCACCTATACACCCAATGCGGGCTTTGTTGGTGAGGACACATTCACCTTCCGTGTCAATGACGGCACCTTGCGTGCTAGCGCCACTAATACGGCTACCGTAACGGTAACAAAAACTGTCAACATCAACCCAACGGGCGGCTCTGGACTGGGCGACTTTACCGAGGCGGGAGGCGAGGTATTTTTTGTCGCCAACGATGCCGTCAACGGTGAGGAACTATGGAAAACTGACGGCACAGTAGCCGGTACCGTACTCGTTAAAGACATCAATCCCGGTAGTGGCGGTTCAGACCTAACGCATCTGGTAGAATTTAACAACAAACTCTACTTTCAGGCTAATGACGGAAGCACAGGCCGAGAACTATATGTGAGCGATGGCACCACTGCAGGTACCGTTAAAGTTGTAGATATCCGGGCAGGTGGTAATGGTAGCACTCCTGAACAATTGACCGTGGTTGGCAACGAATTATTCTTCATCGCCAACGACGGCGGCGGCGACGATCTCTTCAGTATTGACACGAGCGAAGCTCTCATGTCCTACGATATCAACGGGGTCAATGGCTCATTTGATTCCTTTGAACAACTAACCTCCTTCGATGGCGAACTATTTTTTAGGGCGAGTGACTCGGCATCGGGGCTGGGACAAGAGCTTTATCGCTTTGATCCTGCATTCGACACCATAACCCTAACGACGGACCTAAATATTGGAAGTGGCGGCTCAGGCATCCAGGACATCACTGAATTCGATGGCAAGCTCTACTTCTCGGCAGACGCCGATTCCTCTGTCGGCGAAGAACTGTATGTTTATGATCCCATCTCGGACAACATCACCCTACTAGTTGATTTACGCTCTGGGACATTTGATTCCAGTCCTGCAGGGTTCGCTGTGTACGATGGCCGCCTCTACTTCGCGGCGGACAATGGCCCCAATGGCCGTGAGGTATTTTCGACCGACGGGACAGCACTTGGAACTACCCTCCTTAAGGACATCCGTCCAGGAAGCACCAACGGCAACCCACAAGACCTTACTGTTGTCGGAGACTTCCTCTTTTTTGACCCTTTCCTGTTTAGCGGCATTGGACGGGAACTTTGGCGATCCGACGGTACTGAAGCAGGAACGCAGCTACTGTCAAACATTCAACCGGGCGGGTCAAGCTCAAACCCAGGTCTCTACACGAACGTCGGCAACAAGCTGGTGATACGAGCTAACAATGGCTCAGATGGCGAAGAGCTTTACATCACCGATGGAACAGAGGCCGGCACACAGCTGCTTAAGGACATTAACCCCGGCAGTGCGGGGTCAAGCATCTCCGAAATTTTCGCATTCAATGACATAGTCTTTGTGGCGGCAGATGATGGAACATTTGGTGAGGAGCTACATATATTCGACGTAACACCAAACAACATACGCCCTACCGGTCAGAGCCACACCTATGATGCTGCCTCGGCAGGAGCCTTAATCATTTCCACTGCTAACGGTGTGTTGATAAACGCCACTGATCCGGACAGCAACACTTTAGGCGCTACACTCGTGTCAGGACCAAGTAATGGCAATGTCTCCCTTAACTCAGACGGATCTTTTTCGTACGGCGCAAATTTCGGCTTTAGCGGCTCTGACACATTCACCTATCAGATCGAAGATGGTACCTTGCTCTCAGCGGCAACCTATACCG
>JAJFMA010000299.1 GCA_021772415.1 Chlamydiota bacterium | reverse complement strand
TTGTAGCCCCACCCGGGAGGGTGGGGTGAAGCATAGAAAATTCGAGAGGCCTGTAGGGCCGACTCATGGCTCACAGATACTCATGAATCGCTTATGGAGCCACGAGTCGGCCTTACAGGCCTCAGATTTCCTTTGAATTTTACCCCACCCTCCCGGGTGGGGCTACAATGAGTCGTCCCTTCGGGCCTTATGAACAATTTATCGTGATTTATATCCTTGTGCTATTTCTTTACACTCTCGCAAGGGCGGCAGATGAACGCGTGCATATGTTGCCCCTACAGGAATCAGGACGTTTTTTTTGACTCCTACCCCGGGCTTCGCCCGAGGCTATACATCTTGTCAGCCCTTCGGGCTTCAAAAAAGGAACGTTTGGGGATATCTTTACACTCGCTACAGGTCTCAGGTTGCTACCGCGCTCTACCCCACCCTCCCGGGTGCGGCTATCATAAGACGGCCCGTTGGGCCTCAGAACCGAAAACTCACCAACATTGCTAGTTTGGTTGAGGCGCTTGCATTCATTTTTAGGGAGTAAGGTTTACACAAGGTGGGTAATGCCTAGCCCTCGCGGGCTAGGCAATAAAGATGTCGACACTGCTCTCTAGACCGAGTTTCGGTCTTCGAGCATCTTGGTCATGGCGGCAGCCTCTTCTAGCCACTGCTTTACTTCGGTTAAGCGCGTGGTATCGCACTCTTCATCGTCCTCGTCATAGAGCGTGTCGATCGCGTTGACGAGAGCTGCAAGCATATCTTCGGTTACGGGGCCTTTGATTTTGTGAGGGCCGTAGACGAAGCCAAGTTTGCTGCTACGCGTGAGTTTCACATCGCTTAGAATACCGTCCTCATAGGGAGCTTCCTTGCTCTTAGTTAAAGATTTCCAGTAGTTGGTGAAGATCTTTAGGTGGTGCAGCGTTTCGCCGGCGATTTGTCGTGCATGTTCGCGATAGACGGCGGCGCTTATCTCATAGATAGTATCGTAGGCCCGTGTCTTTGGAAAGGCGCGCCATTGTACTATCGTTTCGTTGGCATTGTCATCGGAGGCGATGTTGTGAAGCATCGTATGAAGAGAGACAAGGATTTGGCATTCTTCCTCGGCTACTTTCTTTTGGAGTTTAGCTTCCCAGATACGCTGTTTCGCGGCTGCTATTTCGTCGTCAGATTCCGCCAGGATTGTGGCTTCATCTAGCACATATGTAGCTGTAGATGTATCTTCAAGCCATTCTAGTATCTCGAGGTATTTGTCCATGTTTGGACAGTCAGGATCTGAATAGACAAAACCTGAAAGTAGATCCACTAGATGCTCGTTTATCGATGCGTCGAAGTCATCTAGCGTGTAGTCAGCATTGGACGTCCGCTTGGCGTGGTGGGTGACAATGACTTCGTAACCGAGGACATCCTCGTCTAGGCTGACTCCCTGTTCACGTAGTTGGTAGAGGGCGGATCCATACATGTTATAGATCCACTGCCGGAGTTCTTTGCGAAGCTGCGGCTTGATGATTAAGTAGTCGTCAGAGTAACGCGGTTTGGCCTTAAGGTACGCGTGCATTTCATCGTAGACAGCACTCAGCACATCGCAGGCATCCAGCAAGATATCTACGCTAACAGGCTGATCGATCGGACCAATATCAACATCAACATCTATAGCATCGATTGGATCAGCATCAATTAAATTCTGTGAGTAGTTGTCTGTGTGAGTTTCAGTGCGGTTTTGCTGCCCAAGACTGTCCTCGTTCTTTTGTGAAGCAGCTAGACGGTCAGCTTCGGCTTTCTTAGCGGCGGCAGTTTTTTCAGCTAGGCGAGCTTCTTCGGCCTTGTCAGCTTCGATTTTAGCTAGGCGAGCTTCTTCGGCGATACGGTCAGTTTCAATTTTAGCTAGGCGGGCTTCTTCGGCGATACGGTGAGCTTCGGCTTTCTTAGCGGCAGCTTCTTTAGCAGCTAGACGCTCTTGTTCGACACGCTTGCGCTCAGCTTCAGCTTTGTTAGACATACGGAGCATTTGCCCGTTCTTCTGATTCAAGAAGCCGTTGGTGGTGTACTCCCAGCCTTTCATGAGGCCGCTATCCGACACGTCAACACTGTCGGCTACAAAATCCCAAGGTATGCGGACGCCGCTGATTTCAAAGGACGGGGACGAGCCTGTAGCATCTAACTCATGGCCATAAAGGCTCATTTTTTCTGGAATGCGGTTAGCGTATAGAAATAGTGTGAGCTTGGGATGCTTCGATAGACTGTTTGCGTCCATATTAAGTTGTGTGGCGTAGGAGGTTTCTAATGCCGTTCTCCATGCCGCTAGTTCCGCGCTGCTAAGGCGTGATAGATCACCTTGCTGACCACGTATCCAGCTTTCGACATCCGATGCCAGGGCGGCCTTGCCGGGGTTTGCTTCCATCAGTTGACGCAATGACGCAGCTACAGCAACGGAGTTGTTGCCCTTATCGCCGACATTAAGAACATACACGCCGTTCTTTTCAGTCGCTGATAGAGGAGATCCGGCTTTAAGTTCTTTGGTTAGTGTGCGTCGCTCTTTCATGGAGAGCTTATGCGAGGGGTCTAGCGATAATGTTGCGGCCTCAAGAGACGTCTCCACAAACAGCGCACAAACGGCTAGAAGTGTGTATGTGATTATTTTGCTTGTCATATCGTTCTGTCTACTTTTGGTTTTATTACTAATTAGTTTTTAAACTCTATTGTATGGAATCAATGAAGAAGCAGAGCGTCGTATATCAACGCTCTGCTTCCATGGATCTAGTCTACGTTCGGTATAGAGAGGCTTGCTCTCAACTACAGATCGTTGCTTTCTGACGTGTCTTAGTCAGTTTTAGTGTGCCAGCTCTTCCTTGACCGGGTCGTACTGATCGCCTACCCATTCCTTGAAGTCGTCAAATGTTAGAAGCTTCTGACCCGTCTTAGTGACAAAATAGCAGCCATCTTCGTACATCTTTTTTGCTGGTGTACTGCTGTTGAGACGCTTAGCCATGCAGGTCGACACATCGAACCAACCGCGTTGGCCTTCCCATCCGGCGTCGTCACTTTCAGCCATTTCGTCCCATTCTATAAACGGAATACCTACGGACTGGGCGTCATCGGCATATACATCCGACCATCCCTGGAATGTTGCCCAATCCTCGATGTTGTCAATCTCGACTGAACTTTCGTCATCTCCGCTGCGTCTGAAGCTGCACGCTTTATCACCCATAGTGACACGATCGCCTACCAGTGTAGCCGACTCGTACTCACGACGTGCGAGCATCTTTCGGATAGGGTCTCCGTTTAGACGTCGCTTTAGACAGTTGGGCTTCCAGCCAAGTGTTTCATCGCTTTCCATGAGTTCTATTTCGCGAGCAGACAGATTGACGTTCAGTTCATCGTCCGCTTCCTTATAGTCTGCACCCATCCAGGTGTTCCACTTAGCGTAGCTGGTGATTAGGGTATCGTCTTCGTCTTTGTCGTTCAGAGCGAAGGCTTCGCCTTCAGGAAGTGTAAACACCGCGGGCGTTTTTCCGAGCCACTTGGAAGCAAATAGCGTGCGTGCCGATGTACCGTCAAGGCGCGCTTGAAGTGCAGCATCATCCCATCCGAGGTCATCGTTATTTTCCATGAGTTCAACTTCACGCTCAGTAAGATTCTTAGCGCTAATATGACCATCAAGGGTAGCTTCATACTGATCACCTAACCAAGCTTTCCACTGGGCGTGTGTCTTGATGGTGGAAAGGGACTGGCCCTCGTAATCTAACGCGTTGTCGTCTCCAAGCTCGAAAGTACAGGTGTAACCGTCAGCACCGCCTCCAATTCGTGTTGAAGCAAAAAGCTGGCGGGCAGAGGTTGACTTCTCACGTTGGCCTTTGCAAGGGTCGCCCCACATAGTGTTAGACGTCCATCCAAGAGATGGATTTGCTTCCTGGAACAGGCGCTCTTTTTCTGGAAGAGGTCCAGCGTATTCATCATCTTCATTAACTCGCTCGTCTTCCGGTGCTTCAGGCTGTTGTGGAATAACGCGCTCGACAAAGCCATCGGACCCTAATATGTAGTTGGGCATGGAGCCGTCAGCTTCCACTCCGTATTGATTAAGGATTTCGATCCAGGTCTTCCTGGTAGTCGGAGTAGTGATGCCTGGAATTCCTCCCTTACGATCGACCCAGTTGTGGGTGTCAGTGTTGGCAAGGGCAGCTTCGGCGATGTCGTTTTCGATGACCCATGCCTTGAAGTGAGGGTAGTCGACGAAGTGACGTTCCATGACGCCCATCGCACGCATACGACTGATGTCGAGTAGGCGATTGACGCTTGCAGGCTTAACGCCTTTGGGGTCTTTATTTAGAGCTTTTCCTAGTTCAAGTCCTCGCTTGGCAGCGATTTTTTCCGGGTCCTGCGCGTCCACCTTGACGGCTGCGGCAAAGACATCGACAATGTCCGATAGCGAAGCTGCTTTTAAGCCTTTGGGAAGTTCTTCGTCGGTGTAGGTGACTGTGTAACCGTGCGGAGTCTTGCTAATGGAGACAGCGTAGTCGTTAAGATCGCCATCTTGTAGATCATCACCGAGGTCGTCGATGCCTAGTCTGGCTTCTTCGTCTAAACCTGGGCTTGATGAGAGGATACGGAATTCGATGGCTGCGTCGTCAGCAAGTACTGTTGTAAAGCCAGGGACGGCGACAGCACAGAGAGGCAGCAACAGCCAGGACAAAAAAAACTTATTCATATAAAACACCTAAACGTCTGAAGTTAATTAGTTTTGAATCAATATTGTAGTTATTTTAAAGATAAAGGTCAATTATATAATTGATTTATTTAGATTTAATTAATGCGATTTGCTTTTAGATAACGCATTATCAGGGGTGCTTTAGAAAACCTAGAAGGGAAGAGGTCCTTTCGAGAGTGAAATGCAATAGGGCGAACGCCCTTTTTGACGCCCGGAGGGCTGACAAGATGTATAGCCTCGGGCGCCAGCCCATGGTAGGCATAGAAGAGGATTCTGAGCCCTGCAGAGAGTGTAAAGAAATCCTGAGATCGATTGAGAAATCGTTGATTTTTCATGAGACCCGAAGGGGCGACTCATTATAGCCCCACCCGGGTGGGTGGGGTAAAACATAGAAAATTCCGGAGGCCTGTAGAGAGTGTAAAGAAATTGTCGCGACTTCGGCCCTGTACATAACCTGCCAATAATCAGAGACGTGCATAAATAGCGCGAGCGCAGCGAGGGCCATGGAGTGCGGCGCTCCGCGCCGCCTTTGTGGAGTTCGTAGATATGAAAAGTGCCTTCAGAAGTGTATGTCGATAGCTATTCTGGCGACGTTGCACGGCAGAAATCCCTTTGGAATCGTTCGCATCTCCAAATAAGGAGTCACGAACACTAAAATAGGCCTGTGAGGCACATATAGACGCAAAAAAGGCGGCGCGGAGCGCCGCACTCCATGGCCCTCGCTGCGCTCGCGCTATAGGGAATCTACATGGTTAAGCATTAGCGAATTAAGAAGTATTTCGAGTTTACTCCTTTATTTCTTTACACTCTCGTAAGTGCGACACATCCATGCGAAACATGTGTCGCACTTACAGCGCTCAAAAGCTTAATTAGCCTACCTGGGGCTATGCCCCAGGCTATACAGGTTACAGCCCTTCGGGCCTAAAAAAAGGTAACGTTGCATTTCTTTACACTCTCTTCGGGCCTTATGAACAATCTATTGTGCTTTATGTCCTGGTGGTACTTCCTGACTTTCTTTACAGCAGTGAGAGGTAGGATCTACTTCTTACCCAGTGCGGCAAGAACCTTGGATGCGCCATCGCTATCGGCAATCCATAAAGCCTTATGCTGAGATGTACCAAGCTTCTGCGAAGGCAGACTGTCAGGGGTATAAGAGCCACAAAGGACCTGATAGAGTACTTCACGCTTATCGGCACCCAAAACGTAGACCCAGATATTTCGTGCTGCATTAATGCAGTCGAAGGTCAGAGTCATTCTCCATGTATCCAACTGAGGCACGTAGTTAGCGATGGCCAAGCGATTACGTGTGTGTAAACCATGTGTGTGGGGAAAGAGTGATGCAGTGTGCCCGTCCCCACCCATGCCTAGCATGACAACATCAAACTGTCCACCTGGCACATGATCTGTGATAGCCTCTTCGTATATCAGCGCGTTGTCGAGAATATTCTCCTCGGCACGCATCCTAAAGATATGATCTTTAGGTATGCCAAGGTCCTGCAGCCCTGAGGTCATTGCCATGAGGTAGTTGCTGTCAGGGCTGTCAGGAGCTACACAGCGTTCGTCGCTCCAAAAAAGTAACACTTTGGCCCAATCAACCGTTGAAGAAGCAGGGGAGTTGCTGATGGCCGTATATATCGCCTTGGGAGTAGACCCCCCAGACAACGCTAACGTAAAGACCCCCCTCTCTGATATGGCACTTGCCGCGCAGGTAAGCAGATACTCCGTCGCAAAAGTCACGGTTTCTTCTCGGTTACCAGGAATGGCAAGGCTACGGCGGTCGTCGAAGGCGTGAAGATGCTTTTCAAGTACGCTATCGGGTGTCATGGATATCACTCCAGTCTTGCTGCGTTAGAATACGTAGCATCTTAAAATAGATACTGCTTCTTTCGCTATAGAAGAGCTCTTTAAAAAACTGGAAACGACGCTGTGGACGACGGAGCATGACAGTAAACGGTAGCTGACATGCTTCAGGAGAGGTGATACTTACTGAAGCTTGGCAGGTGCCGGCCACTCTCTCGATTTTGTAATGTTGGTGCTTTGAGGTCGTGATATCGAGGCAAATAAGGGTTCCAGCCCGGTGCCCTTCACTGCATTTTGGTACCAGTCGAATGAGTGGGTTCACAGATCCATTGGCGTACGTCACTAGGTGCGTGCTGGCTTCGTTGGTGACGGAGCGGGTACGCCAGCCCAGCTGCGCTGCTAACCACGCCTGCAGGTAGATGGCTTGTGTGAGGCTGTTTTGGAAGGGATGATCCTGTCTATGGTTATAACTAATGACGATCTCAGAGGCATGCTTTAGGTCTTCGATCTGCTCAGGGGTGTCGAAAACTTTGTGAAGGGCCGTACGCCATCCTTTAATGCGGACCCAGTTGAAGTCTACGAGGTTGAGATCTAGCTTCTCGCGCTGCGCAAGAAGGTTGTGGCTAAAGCGCTGCAGGTTATCCGAGGTGTCAGAGTCGAATATTAGCCTGTCCGCCGCTTGCACAAAGTGCGGAAGGATATCTGGCTCCTGCGTGGGATCCTCACCCCACACCAGAAGCACAGGGATGTCTGGCAAAAGATAGGGTAACGCCATAAATGGAACCTGATGGCGTTGCTCGGGTTGAAAGCGGATAGAAACCTCTTCATGCCCCTTGTCGCCATTGCCCTCGCGGGTGCAAGGACCACTAATAATGGTTTCGGGTTGCGATCCTTCGAGGGCCCCCACTTGTTCTAAGAAGACGATCCTGCTAGGGAAGATGCTTACTACATGATCAGCTATACCGCGCAACCACTCGTGCTTGGTAGCGTCCGGAACGTAGATGACTAAGTTAAAGAGACAACCCTCTAATGACCCGTAGTACCCTTCTGAGGCATTCGCAAGCTTCTGGGGCCTCGGCTTTACTTCGGTAGATGTCATGCTAGTACCCTCACTAAAGAATGCGCCATCGGCGACCTCCGTCGAACATCATGGCATCGGCCTCTTCGGGTCCCCACTTACCGGCAGCGTAGTTTGGCCAGGAGTCGGGTTTCTTGCTCTTCCAATGGTCCAAAATTGGAGATAGAAGGCGCCACGATGAGAGCACTTCGTCGATACGAGCAAAAAGTGTGCTGTCTCCTGCCATGCAATCCCACAGCAGTCTCTCGTAGGCTTCCTGCTGTGATCCACCAAAGGAAGCGTTGTAGCGGAAATCCATTTTCACTGGATGGATGACGGCACGCTGTCCGGGGACCTTACAGTTGATCTTCAGGGCAATGTTCTCGTCGGGCTGAATACGAATGGCCAGGACATTATTGAGGAGGCCACAATCGTATAAATGGCCCGGAGGGGCCTTGAAGGTGATGGCGATTTCTGTGACGCGCTTAGGCATTCGCTTCCCAGCACGAAGGTAGAACGGCACTCCGGCCCAACGCCAGTTGTCGATGTACAGTTTCATTGCCGCATATGTTTCGACAGCAGATTCCTCGGATACATCGCCTTCCTGACGGTACCCCAGAACACTTTCTCCCTGAACATACCCTGGGCCATATTGTCCACGTATAACACGTCGATCCAGATCTTCGGTGCTAAGAGGTGCGATAGATTCAATAACTTTGACCTTCTCGTCCCGGATCGCCTCCGCCGATAGATTCCCCGGAGGCTCCATTGCAATGAGAGCCAGCAGCTGCATCACGTGGTTTTGGACGATGTCACGTAAGATACCCTGATTTTCAAAGAGGTTTCCTCTGCTACCGATGCCGATGTCTTCAGCGACGGTGATCTGCACGTGGTCGACAAAGTGATTATTCCAGACAGCTTCGAAGATAGGGTTGGCAAAACGAAAGATAAGAAGGTTTTGAACAGTTTCTTTACCCAGCCAATGGTCTATGCGGTAAGTCTGGCTTTCATGCAGATGGTGGCCAATATGTGATTGAAGCTCTAGTGCCGACGCTAAGTCATGACCGAAGGGCTTTTCAATGATGACACGGGACCATGGATCTGTTTCAGAACCAGCATCGTAAATAAGACCATGACGGCGCAGGCGCTCGATGATAACTGGGAAATACTGTGGCTGCGTAGAAAGGTAGTAGACACGGTTGCCTTGGGTGCCAAACTGGCTATCTAACTGCTTAAGGAGGCGTCCCAAACGCACATAACCTTCGTCGTCATCAAAATTGGAGCGGTGATAGAGAAGCTGCTCTTGGAAAGAGCTCCATAAGTTAGCATCGACGGGCTGGCTGCGCGAATACTCGCGGACGCCCTCGAGCATCTCACTACGGAAAATCCCGTGGTCTTTGTCGCGACGCGCAAAGCCCACACAACAAAAGTGCGCAGGGAGGTGTCCTTCCCGTGCGAGATTATAGAGCCCTGGAACTAAACGTCTGCGTGTAAGGTCTCCCGATGCCCCAAAGATGACTACAACGCATGGGGCTGCTTGATTAGGAGGTGTATCTTCCTCACATAGAGGATTATGCGGTTGAAATCCGTGGGTCCCAGCTACCATGTGTCTTGCGTCATACCTTTCTTGTAACAATCCAGCTAAAGGTAGCAGATACGCTTATTTTCATACATGTTCAGTGTGAGCCCACACAAATCTTGCATGGTGTACGTTCTCATGAGGCCCGAAGAGAGTGTAAAGAAATTGGCGTTGATGATGAAATAACCACCATCTCACATGATCTCGCGCATTTTCCGGCGGCCTGAAAGGCCAGCGAGATGTATAGCCCGGGCGCAGCCCAGGGTAAAGGTAAAAACGTGCTCTGAGCGCTGTAAGTGCGGCACATTTGCGCGAAATATGTGTCGCATTTACAGCGCTCCAGAGATTAATACACCTTCCTGGGGCCACGCCCCAGGCTATACAGGTTACAGCCCTTCGGGCCTAACAAAAGTAACGCGGGATTTCCTGACACTCGCTGCAGTGGCTAAGGCTACTTCTTGGCGAGTTTACGGATATGCTGGAAGTGGGTCCTTTCCACGGGCTGCACCGAGAGACGTTGCCCCTTTTTTGTGAGCAGGAGCCCCTCGAGCTTGGGGTCGTCACGTAGCTCCTGCAATGAAATAACACGCGGGAATTTCTCTACGAATTCTACCTGCACCATCATCCAGATCGGTTTATCTTCACTGGCCTTGGGGTCGAAATATTTGCTCGTGCGGTCCCATGCTGTGTAGTCAGGAAACGCCTCCTTGCAGACACGACAAAGCCCCACGACGCCAGGAGGCTTTGTGTTGGAATGATAGAATAACACCAAATCTCCAACCTGCATTTCATCGCGCATGAAGTTGCGGGCTTGGTAATTGCGTACGCCATCCCAATCCGCTTTCTTCTCGTCGGCAAGGTCATCGATGCTATAGGCTTCGGGTTCGCTCTTCATGAGCCAGTAGCTTACCATCGGCCTCCCCCAAAATCTGCGGGTCCTGATTTGCTGTCTAGATAGCTTTGTAAGATGAGTACTGCAGCAATTTTGTCTACGTGCTTGGAGCGCTTCTTGCGCGTCATGTTGCCCTCACGCATAGAGCGGTCTGCTTGTACCGACGTGAGACGCTCATCCCACATGACGACGGGGAGGTCAAGGACCTTCTTGAGCTCCTCAACGAAATGAGCAACCTCGTCAGCCATTAACCCGACTTGTCCGTTCATCTTTAGAGGTAACCCTACGACAATTTCATCCAGGATGTATCCTCCGGTCTCCTCTGCTTGGTGCAGCTCACCAACGACCTTGGCTGCGGTGTCCTGCAGGCGACGTTCGGCCTGGACAGTCCCTAGAGGGCTTGCAATAATTTTGCGCTCGTCTGATACCGCAAGCCCAATGCGCTTTAAACCAAAATCAATAGCTGCGGTGCGTTTGGGCCGTTCCGATTTAGGTTTGGGCATTTTCACGCTCCTGCTTGTGAGCGATGGCCGCTTCAACGAATGCTTTGAACAGCGGATGCGGTGCCGTTGGCTTAGATTTAAACTCAGGGTGATACTGTACGCCTACCATCCATGGGTGGTCGTCGATTTCGGCAATCTCTCCAAGCTCGGCACCATCGAGTGTGCCAGCCAGTGTCAGCCCCTTGTCTTCAAGAACTTTGCGATACTTGCCATTGAATTCGTAGCGGTGCCGATGGCGCTCGTGAACGAGGTATTCGCCATAGGCCGAGTGTGCACGACTTCCATCCTTAAGACGGCAGGGATATGCCCCTAGCCGCATAGTTCCACCTAAGTCTTCGACGTCTTCTTGTTCACTTAACAGACAGATAAGAGGGTTTGTGGTGCCCGGTGACACCTCGGTGCTGTCCGCATCAGCGAGTCCAAGGACCGCACGCGCATACTCCACAACAAGAGCATGCATACCTAGGCATATGCCAAAGTAAGGAATGCGGTTGGTGCGACAGTATGTTGCTGCTGAAATCTTACCTTCCCATCCACGCTCGCCAAAGCCCCCTGGAATAAGGTAGCCGTCGCAACCCTTAGCGTCTTCAATAAGGTTGCCGTCGGCATCATATAGTTTATCAGACTCTAGCCACCGCACCTTTAGGGTATGCCTATGGGCGATGGCACCGTGCCAAAGGGCTTCGTGTACCGACTTATACGCGTCTTGGTGGCCAACGTACTTACCTACGACGCCTATGGTGATCTCACCTTCTGGATGGGTTACTCTTTCTACAATTTCTTCCCATTCCGGAAGCTCAATAGGAACATCGCGTATGTTGAGTTTATGGCAGATCCTGCGCCCGAGTCCCTGGCTACGCAACTGAAGAGGGAGTTCATAGATACTATGGGGGACATCGACAGCCTCGATAACTGCGTCTTTAGCAACATTGCAAAAGAGGCTGATCTTGTCTTTCACCTCTTTAGGGAGAGTCTGTTCACAGCGGGTAATGATAAATGCTGGGAAGATGCCAAGGCTGTGAAGATCTTTTACAGAGTGCTGTGTGGGCTTAGTTTTAAATTCCCCTGCGGCCTTAATGAACGGCACATACGTTAGGTGCATGCTCGTACAGGCTTTGGGGAAGTCGTGGTAGAACTGTCGAATAGCCTCCAGGAACGGCAGAGACTCAATGTCACCGACGGTACCTCCAATCTCGACAAGCACAACGTCGATGTCGTCTTCTTGGTTTGCGCACGCAAGGATGCGCTTCTTTATCTCATCAGTGATATGAGGGATTACTTGGACGGTGTCTCCAAGGTAGTCTCCACGTCGCTCCCTTTTGATGACACTGTTGTAAACCTGTCCCGAAGTGGCATTAGAGGCTTTGCTTAGCGGAGAGTTGGTGAAGCGGTAGTAGTGCCCTAAGTCTAAATCGGTCTCCGCGCCGTCTTCGGTGACGTAGACCTCGCCATGCTGATACGGGTTCATGGTCCCTGGATCCACATTGAGGTAGGGGTCTAGCTTAAGCATCGCGACTTTGATGCCCTTCGTCTCAAGAAGAAGCCCTACAGTAGCGGCAGTGAGGCCTTTTCCTAGTGAGGAACAGACTCCGCCAGTGATAAAGATGAATTTTGTGCGCATAACATTGGCTCGATTTTAGCTATATCTTCTGGGAGGTTGACCCCGATAACACCCATTTCGGGGACAATTTTTACTTTGATACGGTATCCATGCTCTAAAATTTTTAGCTGCTCCAAGTCCTCTGCAAGCTGCAGTGGAGTTTTCTCTAGCTGAGCATAGTGCTGAAGAAAGTCTCTACGGTACGCATAAATTCCGAGATGTCGATAGTAGGATACTCCAGCTTGTGGACTGAGACTGTGGCCAGCAGGGATGAGAGCTCGGCTAAAATAGAGGGCATTTCCCTTAAGATCTGTGACGCATTTCACAACCGAAGGATCGTGGGCTTCCTCCTCTTGAGTAAGAGGCGATGCCGCAGTCGCCATCACAGCGTTAGGGTCATCGGTCAACAGAGCAGTGAGGGCTTGGATGACATCACCAGGTAAGCCAGGGTCGTCTCCTTGAATGTTTACAACGATGTCAGCGTCTTGGTAGGCAGTGTGTTCGCGGACAACCTCGGCCAAGCGGTCGGTACCCGTAGGACAGTCCGGTGAGGTCATCACGGCTTTAGCGCCGAAGTCATTGACGTGGTTGAAGATACGCCAGTCGTCCGTAGCGATGACAAGGTCGCTAAGCCCTTGGAAGGTCTGGGCATTTTCCCAGGTGTGCTGGATTAAAGATTTTCCGGCTATCTCCACTAACATCTTACCAGGGAAGCGTGTACTTCCGTAGCGTGCTGGGATGATACCAACGACTTTTAAATGAGTCATAGACGCTTCTATGTAAGGGATCTCGCTCTCTCAACGCATGCCACAATAGAGGTCCCACACAATAAAATCAACCGCCCCGCGCAAGGGGACAGGGGTAGTTCTCACTCTCAACTACTAACGCAATGTTTAGAATGCCTCTCTTTGCGGCTCTGTCACTTGGCCTCGACTTTCGGCATTTTGATCATAAGAAAAAGTAGGAAAAAATCTTACGTCACCCGATCAACACGTAATTATCTAAGACACTATTATTTCCCTCATGAGGCCCGAAGGGCCAGCTTGTGTTAGCCCCACCCGTGAGGGTGGGGTGCGATATATAATCACTCTGAGCCCTCTCGGGGCGACTTGTGGCCCCGGCTCATGAATCCAGAGAGGAAGACGAGTTCCTTCTCCCATCGCTTTGGGTAGAATGCATTGAATCACCTCCATCCTCTGGGGTTACAAGCCGCCCCGATGAGAGTGTAAAGAAATGCAACGTTACCTTTTTTTAGGCCCGAAGGGCTGTAAAAAGTGTTATCTATGTCCTGACACAAGTTGTTACCTATGTCATGATACAGAACACAGGTTGTCAGCCCTTCGGGCCTCAGAACCAGACAGAATACACGTTACATTCTCAGACGTGCATCGATATGTTAAGTTGCTGAGTATCAATGCAAGTGTTTTTCCTCACTCCAGTCCAAACAGACTCATGAGGAAAAAAGCTATTCTGGATCTTCTCATCTGGCTAATGGCTAGCTGAGAAATGCCGAAAGTCGAGTTAGCATCTTTGCGTTTCTTTTCATGCACACAAGCTATGTACATCTGCACGGCATTTGCACCATATTTCTAGGCTATGCGATAAAGCTAATAGATTGGCACGTGAAGTGAGCATGACGACACGAAGTTCTTCCGACGATAGTTCTCCATGTCAGAGAGGGTCG
>JAJFMA010000298.1 GCA_021772415.1 Chlamydiota bacterium | reverse complement strand
TGTTGATCTCTGGTTCTGGCCCCCACGATCAACAGGTGCACATGTTGAAAACCCCTGGACTAGTTGTGGGAGGGATGCCAGGAACATCCTTCACCAGTGACGAGGTCGAAGTGGGAGCGTTCAATAAGCTTTTTGTCTTCAGTGACGGAGTGTACGAACTTTCTGGAGTCGAGGGTATTGTTGTGGAACTCGACGATTTAGCAGACTTCATGGCCAAGGAATGCCCTGACCAGAATGAGGATCTGGAACGTATCGTCACCCTCGCCAGAGATACCAATTTGGGGAGGCCTTTCCCCGATGATTTCTCCCTCCTGCGCGTCCAGTTCGAACAGTAAAACGCAGCTCAAACACGCTTGTGCGCCTTAGTGATTATCAATACAAAAAATAGTCAGAGAACAGAGAGCGACGTCACTTTTCGTCTTAGTCGCCTGTAATTTTTTAACAGGAAAAGAGGAAAGAGAGGAATAGAGGTAAACTTCATAGTTCTATCAGTTGCCTATAGTACAAGAAGCCTCTTTGCGTCTTGGCAACTTCGCGTCTTTGCGTTTCCTTCGTGTGTGTAGCGAGCCGTTTCGCATGTGCCACGAGCCCTTTGGCCTTTGGCTTATTTGGGATACGCGAAAAGAAACGCAAAGGAGCAAAGGTTGAAAGACGCAAAGGGTCTTTGTAGTGCGTGAACTAGTCGACAACGCCGTCCTTGATGTCAACTTCATAGCTGTATGGGCTGCCTATAGTGTATAAGAAGCCTCTTTGCGTCTTGGCAACTTCGCGTCTTTGCGTTTCCTTCGTGTGTATAGCGAGCCGTTTCGCATGTGCCACGAGCCGTTTGGCCTTTGGCTTATTTGGGATACGCGAAAGCTAACGCAAAGGAGCAAAGGTTGAAAGACGCAAAGGGTGTGTGCAGCCCTTTTTAGTCTGCAGACCGTGCCATGGAGGCTAGCTATCTCGTCCAAGGCGTGAGTATTTCGCAGCCGTCTTCGGTGATGAGCAGCATATGCTCCCACTGCGCGCTCGGCTTATGATCTATGGTCCTTGCCACCCAGTCGTTTTCAGGTTCGATGTAGCCATCGGCGACACCCGCATTGATCATCGGCTCGATAGTGAACGTCATCCCAGGTACAAGCAACGTTCCGATCCTGTTGCGGCAGTGTGGAATTTGGGGGCCCTCGTGGAATTCTAGCCCTACTCCGTGCCCAACAAACTGGTGGGCGACAGAACACTTTTGGCTGTCGGCATAATCTTGGATGACATCGCCAATGGCGAAAACGGGGATTCCAGGTTTTAAGATCTCGATCGAGCGCATTAGACACTCGTAGGCAGTGTCGACGACGCGCTGCTTGTCGGGGTCTACACTGCCAACGCAGACCATACGGCTGCAGTCGCCGTAATATCCATCGAGGATGGCGCTGACATCGATATTCATGATGTCGCCATCTTTGAGAGGGACATCGTCGGGAATTCCGTGGCAGATCACGTCATTGAGGGATGTGCAGATACTCTTAGGAAAGGGAGGCTCCCCATAATGTAGTGGGGCAGGGCGTGCGCCCGCGTCAACATGGAGCTGGTGAGCGAACGCATTGAGCTCTCCGGTGGTAACCCCAGCTTTGGCCTTCGCGCATGTCGCTTCCAAAATTTCGGCTGTAAGCTTGCCGGCACGACGAATTCCTTCGATTTGCTCGGGAGTCTTTAGCAAAATTTTGTATTTCTTGCGGTACTCTTCCTTTTGCGAAGCGAAGGTCTTGGGAGCTGGCTCGGGGTGGTGGCACTTTTTCCATTTTTTGCCACTGCCACACCAGCAGGGGTCGTTGCGTCCAATCATTTTCCGAATCCTAATACTGAGATGTTTACATAAATATGATACGCCATAGTCTCTGGAAAAACAAGGTTGAATAGCGGGTTTATTGGAATGGAGGAACTTGCTATACTCGCTAGCTTCAACAACACATAAATCTTTGATAGCAAGACAATGAAACCTAAAGACTTAAAGCCGCCATTTACCTGGGACGAACGCCACGTACTCATCCAAGACCGCGTCTGGTATGTGCCGGACTATCTATCCGACTATTCTACATTTACATTTCCTGGTTGGGCACACCCCGATCTATTTGGCAATGACAAACCCGTTTGTATCGAATACTGCTGCGGGAATGGGACTTGGATCGCCGCCAAAGCCGTGGAGCACCCAGAATACAACTGGGTCGCTGTGGAAAAGCAGTTTGAGCGCGTCCGCAAGGTGTGGTCAAAAATTCACAATGACTCTCTAGATAACTTAATTGTTGTATGTGGAGAGGCCTGCCTGACGACACAGCACTATGTCCCGGACGCCAGTGTGCATGCAGTATATGTCAACTTCCCCGACCCCTGGCCCAAGGAACGGCACGCTAAGCACCGCCTGATTCGGGCTCCTTTTGTCGAACAGATACATCGGGTTTTGCAGCCCGATGGTGTGGCGACCGTTGTCACTGACGATACGACCTATTCTGAGATGGTCATTCGGGAGATGGCCCCGTTCCCAGGGCTCCGCTCCCTGTACACAGCGCCCTACTTTAGCACGGAGCTCGAAGGCTATGGCACTTCATTCTTCGATACTCTATGGCGAGAAAAGGGTCGTCTGATACGGTATCATCAGTATCAAAAGATTAAACGTTAGCGCTGCCCATGAAAGTTGTTGTCCCACAGCAAGCAGATCGAAGTACTCCCACCATGGAAGAGCTAAGGAGCTGTGAAGCCCAGCTCTCTAAAAAAGCCTATCCTAGAGCTGAGCTATCTGAGATCCTTGTTCAATATAACCGCGCACTTGGCCAGGACTCCCTTGCTATAGAGCAAGCACAGCGTCTTGCCCAGGACGGGACAGTATGCGTGGTGACTGGACAGCAGCTCGGATTTATGGGGGGCCCAACCTATACATTTTTAAAGGCCATCAGCTGCCTTTTGCTGGCAAGGGAGATCGGGGCGATACCACTGTTTTGGGTGGCTACCGAAGATCATGACATCGCTGAGATAGATCACGCTGTTCAGGTCGATCCCCGAGGTAATTTAGAGGTCTTTCGTCTTCCTTTCCCCGAAAGTGGCAAAAGTGTCGAAGACCTTGCTTTAGGACGTGACCATCACCAGGTCATTGCCGCCTATTGGCGCGCGCTTGGGATGGAAGAATCCCCAGAAGCGCGAGTCAGTGCCGAGAGTACAAGCTACAGCGCCGCGATGATGCAACTGCTTGTGCACGCCTTCCGTGGTACCGGACTTGTGTTTGTGGAACCGCACTTGCTGCGTCCTTTGGCGCAAGATGTCTTTCTTCGTGAAGTAGACGACGAAGTTATTTTAGGCAAAGCGCTACAACACGGATCATCCCGTAGTCCAGAGCCTCTCTTACACCTTAAAGCCGGTCCTAACCTCTTCTATAAGGATGACAGCGCCAGACGCCAACGTATCACGTCCGACACAGACGGGTACAGGATGGGTAGCGCAAAGTGGACCCGTGAGCAGCTGCGTCAACGTATCATAGACACTCCAGAGCGCTTTAGCTCCAACGTCGCAAGTCGACCTGTCGTGCAAAGTGCTCTGTTTCCTGCCGTGGCGTATGTTGGAGGACCCCACGAGCTGCAGTATCACCGAGAACTTGAAGACTATTTTGCGGCTCATAAAGTGCCGATGCCACTGCTAATCCCGCGTATTCAGGCGACATTTGTGACGCCAGAGACACAGGAATATTTGAAGGCACTAGATCTCCAGCCATGGGAAGAGCTGCCGGAGAACTGGCGCTCGCTGGTTTCTGACTTTGCTGACACTAGCGAGCTCTTTTCCCTGCAGCTGAAGAAACTCATACACGAGCACTTTGGTGACCACCTGCCTGATGCCCAAGCCGAACACGAGTCCGTGCACTGTACAGAAGCTGTACGTACAAGGGCCCAGGAAACGCAGCTGCGCGCACGTAAAATTCCTAAACATGCTGTGCATACATTACGCAATCTGCTGCACCCCCGCGACAACGCCCAAGAGCGTGTGTTGTCGTGGTGGGAATTTCAGGCTCAAAGCCGCGAGAATTTAGTTGAAAGCATGCTTGCCCGTCTCAACTGGCGAGAACAAGGACACCATTACCTCTATTTATAGCCCTATGACAGATATCGATATTTCAATACCCCCCGAGTCTCTGAGTTTAGAGTACCCACATTTTACTCTAGGAGAGAACCCGTTTATTCCTCTGATCTTCGATGGCGGGACGGAAGAAAAGGTGCCTCCAGAATTTAATACTGTCCGTCTGCCCTTAGATGGGTCGATGAAGTCTGATCTGTCATGGAATGGCGCTCTAGAAGCAGCAGAGAAGCACCGCGCTAACGGCTTAAAAATTCTCTGGGATGTTGACCTAGGACTGTTCTCTCGTTTAGCACTCCCCATATCCGACGAGACACAGTTTCGTGCACTCAAAATCTCCCTGACACATTTTTGTGACCATGTATGGGAGCGCTTTGCCGATGATACACTTGGTATCTGCGTGTATCGAGGGAACGCAGACTTTAGCCGACGCTTTCCGTGGAATGAAAAACAACGTGAGTTTTTTGCACAGTGGAAGCTTGAGCATGACTTGCAACGAGAAGCGAACAGTGTGCGCGTAGAGCAGCTCTACTGCCGTGACACCGTTGCCGAGTATCTTCACTCGCTAGTGGCGGGATTGCCAGGTAATTTACAAGTATTTTTGGTGCTAGATACCTCAACATTGACGGAAGACTATGCGGCCTTGGAACTTGTGCATCGTGAAGTCTTTGATGGCTTTTATCCCATCATCAAGGGAATATTAGCTCCACAGATGGGTATGAGCTGGGATAGCAGCCTATCGCCATTGGGAGCTTTGACTCGGAAAGCCTCCTCCTGTCCACCACAACAAGAGCCTATCTTGGCACTATGCCTACCGTCACCAGATGCAATGCTTAAAGAGACCGATGCCCAACAGATCGCTCACGTCATGGAGACTCTATCCAAGGGATCTTTCCGCATTGTCAGCGAAGCTTTCCTTCCTAGCGAATGGCATGGTCTCGATTACCTCATTGTCGCCGGCAGTAGCGTCTCAAGTGAGATGTTTCGAAGACTTCAAGGTTTCTGCGCCGCCGGTGGCACCGTTGTCACATACGGCCCTAAGCTTGGCCTCGATCTCGAGCTCGCCTTCGATCCCAAGGCCGAGCCGTTTACCTAACACTCGATACACGAGGAGAACATATGTTTAAGCTCATGACACGCCTATTTGCCTTTGTGCTACTTGTCGGCTCATTTAACGCTGCTTGTGCATCGAATTTCGATTCCGATGAATCTAAGATAGATGCGGTTTTGACGTTCTGGTTTGACAGCCCAAATGCGGATAAACCTCTCTACAACCGTGGTCTTTGGTGGGTGAAGAATCCCAATACGGATGCGAGCATCCGAGAGAGCTTCGCCGATCTCAGAGATGACGCCATCCTAGGGCACTTGAACCACTGGCTGGAAACTCCAGAGGGAACTCTCGCCTACATTATCTTAATTGATCAGTTCTCTAGGAACCTTCACAGAGATACTCCAGAGATGTACACGCATGATCCTCTTGCGCTAGCAGCAGCTAAAATTGCTGTTGATAGAGGC
>JAJFMA010000297.1 GCA_021772415.1 Chlamydiota bacterium | reverse complement strand
AGCCCCAGCAGACAGTGTGATCGTCTCATGTCTTAGCTCCTCACAGTTGAACCCAACATTCTACAGCGTTGAGCTAGCGATTACAATTTTGATGTGATAGAGGAAGGGGCTTGAGTTTATCCGACGCATCATCCAGATGATCTTTTTCTGTGCTATGCCACTTTCTATTCAGTTAAGGAGTAGTAGGCTCGTTTATCTTACTCATTCTTAGCGAAAGAAGAAGATGTTACCACCGAGCCCACAGAGATCACAGAGAAGAAAAGGGTTGGATGTTGGGGATTAATTTGGCTGAAGGTTTGGTGGCAAAGGACGTTTGAGAGTGCAGTCGCTCTGTGTTCTCTGTGGGCTCGGTGGTGAATTTTTAGTCTAACTTACACGATTTCAACTACCTTGGGAGATATTTTTTATACTGTCTTGGTGTCACGTACACTTGGATTCCCAAAATGCGCCACTCTCGCACTTCGTAGACGATGTCAAATTCCACCAAGTTGTCAGTCTGGTCCATGCCGACTAATAATGTGTACACAGTGCCAAAATTCTCAAAGTGTTCGGTGTCTAGAATCTGCATCCCGTTGTTACGCGAGAGCGTCGAATGACGCTTGAGCATGGTTTCGAATTCTTTGAGGGGTGTTGACTTGCGAAACTCTATCGAACAGTACTTTTGATAAGCTTCGGCAATACGTCCCTGGCGTACTGTTTGCAGAAAGAGAGAGATGGTGCTTTTAGCAGCCTCCGGATTGTTGATGTCTCCGGGTTTGGTAGCAGCAGCGATGAATGTGGAGTCTTTCTTGGCTCCAATACGCTGTGGAGTTGCGTTTGTATCACCCCAAAAAATCGCTAAGGCTCCAGCAACAGTAGACATTACGATGACAGGCACGAAGATGCGTCTAAACACTTGAATGGGCATTTGCATCTACTACTCCGTTGTCTGATACCTGACTCTATCTTACAGAAAAAAAGGGCACAGATGCAATCTGTGCCCTTTGAAAACTTTATACCTAGCACCGAGCTTAGTCCATTCGGAAATCCTGTGAACGCTCACGTCCATTTGAGGAACGCGCTATCAGACGATAGTTACCTCGTGGCCAGCCGTGTGCTGGAGGGGTAAAGATAAACGACAGGACTGTGTCGCCGGAATCCTCGATACGTGTGTCTACCGGAGGGACCCGTGTCTTGCTTTCGATGTGCTCCATGATCAACTCGGTGCGCGCACCGGGTTGAGCGTTGCTGACGAAAAGGTCGACGTGAAGGTCGTTGTTCTCCTGAGCAAAACGCGTTCTAGGAATGGTCACATGACCGTTGCTGTCCACTTCAGATCCAACGACTATCTTAGACAGTTCCATGCTTCCACCGCGATTACGGCGGAAGTTACTGGAGTTGTCGTTGAAGGCGGTTTCACGTGTACCTTTCTGTCCAGCGTCTCCTTTCTCAGAGACCAGCTGGATACTCAGAATGCGCCATCTGCCGTCTTCAAAGATCAGGTCGTATTCGATACGGCCCGTCTGTTGATCGGTGGATACCAGCGTTCCCTGGAAGGTGCCTACGTCATTCTTAAACGATAGGTTGCTGAAGTTAGCCTGCTGGTTGCTGTTGAGGATGGCATGTGACTGCACAAATCTCTCAAACGCCGAAGCCGAAGTGGAGCGTTGGAAGTCCTTAGACGTGTACGCATAGTACGCCTTGGAGACGTCGTTGGCGCGAAGCGCTGTTAGCTGAGCTTCGATGGTATTGATCAAGTCTGAAGTCGAAAACGTCGGCGCATGGCCTGGGCTTGTGGACTTGGATAGGATCTGCATGCTCCAAATCTTCCAGTTCTTTCCAGAGCGAATAAGCTGGTACTCGACTGGAGTTGTGCCGTTAGATGAGGTAAGCATTGCAACAACGGTCGCAGCATCTTCATGCAAACTTGGGGTTTCAAAAGAGACGGTCTTGTGTTCTGTGAGTGCAGGATATGCCTTGATGAACTCACGGAAGGCGTCTAGAGATGTTGCAGACTGAAACTCTTTGGATCCGTACTCGTAGTAAGCTCTAGTGAAGTCACCTGCTCTTAGGTGCGCCAAGATTGCTTCAACGGGATCGGAGAGGTCTTCGACCTCTGAAGGAGAAGCTTCTCGAGAGATCGCTTCAGTAGGAAGGTTTAGGCGCATGCTCCAAATCTTCCAGCGTCCATCTTCTTTAGAGAGCTTGTACTCCACAGATGTAGAGACTTCGTCGCCATTGAGAATCGCCTCTAACGTTGCTTGCTTGCCTTCGACGTTACCATCGCTGAAGGTAGCTGAGTGGTGGCGTGTAAGGACGGGATAGCTTTTGACAAATTCGCGGAAAGACTTGAGAGGTGTTGTCTCTTGGAAATCTTTAGAGACGTACCCAAAGTATGCCTTTGCAACGTCATTGCTGCGGAACGCAGCGAGTTGCGCTTCGACAGGCTCGACAAGCTCGGTGACTTTGGAGGTGACGATACCCGTTGAAACAGCTCCAGTGGGCACTAGGCGCATGCTAAGTACCTTCCAGCGCTCACCTTCTTTGACGAATTTGTATTCGATTGGCGTCACGCCTCCTTCAGTGGAAACAAGCGTTCCGTGGAGTGTGCCGACATTGTTTTCGATGGTACGTTCGTTGAAGCTAGCGCTGTCATTGTGTAACAAAGCAGGATGAGATTTTATGAACTCCTGAAAAGCTTCCAATGAGGTAGCTGCTTTGAAGTCTTTAGCGGTGTACTCATAGTAGGCACGGCTGTAATCTCTGCTGCGCAATGCAGCCAGCTGTCCTTCCGCGGATTTAACGAGATCTTGAGTGAAGAAAATTGCAAGGCACACAGCCACCGCAGCCAAGACGGCTAACGAAATGACGACTTTGAGCCAGCCTGGCACGTTTTTCTTGTCCTCGAGATGAATGCTATCTTCCTTAGCCATAAGTCACTGTTCCTCTCTACTTGGCGTAAGCTACGCTTGTCTCGCCAGTTAAACCTCTGACGGTAATATGTGTCAGTAAGGATTTCTTTGACGTCTAGACCCAAGATGATCAGGGGAAAATAAAAAAGCAAATAAAATTTAGCCTACTGCGTTGACAGCGTGGCTTATGAGCTCGCCACAGGCCGGTAGGCACCGTAGTATTTGATGAGGCTTTCGGCTTGCTTGTAGTTGCCCTTGCGGAGCTGCTCATAGACTCGGAGTCCTTGAGCATTAAAGCCTTGTTGAAAGTAGAGAACGCCCAGACGGTACAAGGTCTCTCTGTCGTCGGGACGTAGTCGGATCACCGCTTCGAATTGTCGAATTTCTTCTTGCGGCATCTGTAAATCGCGGTAGCTATAGGCTAACTGAGTGTGTATCCACGGGTCGTCGGGGGCGTAATGGTTGAGGATTTTAAACTCCTCCATCGCCCGTTGTGCTGCGGCGCGGAATTTGGCCTCGAGAGTTTCCACAAGATGCAGGGGTACTGCCCGGCGGTCTTCGTCGCTAGAGTCACTCTTTCTGTGCTCGACGTAGAGGCTTGAAAGCATTACGTAGGCATTGGCAAGAGCAATATGCGCTTGCAGGTTTGTAGGTTCACATCTAACGACATATGTATGTTCTTCTACGGCCTGGAGAAGAAGCCGCTCGCGCATGTGTAAAACATCCTCCCAGTGCCACCAAGCGCTAAAGCGTTCGATGCCTGGAATAAGGAAAGCTAAGCGCTGTGGAAGCTCATATTGGTTGTGCTCGCGCCCGTGCAACGTTGCGGCGAAGCGTGTGAGGGAGTGAGCAACTGCGAGGTGGTGTTCGGGAAGTCCGCGTTGAAATTGGATAAGGTTGTGGCAGTTAGTGAGAAATCGTGTCGAGAGGCGCTCGAAGTCCACGGGTTTCTTTGCTTGAAAATAGAGGCGTAGAACGAAGTAGGAGAAGAGTGTAAGAAAGATGAGCGCAAGGCTAGTTGCGAGCCACATGGACTGTGTCAGCCATGACAAGCAGAGGACAAATGCGATTAATTCAAGGCTTCCTAGTGTAAGAAAGGCCAAATTGAACCAAACGGGACCGCGTATGGCACGTTGGAACTCGGGTAGGGCCTGGTCGATGACCTGGCGCATACGCGTCGCAAAGTAATCACTGTCAAAAGATGTAATAGTTTCTTCTTCAAGAGGCGAAATGGTCACAATGGCCTCAGCAGGTGGTTTTATTGATTTATAAAAAAATACTGAATAATAAGCAACAGTATCTATTGTCCTGTGGCGGTTATTTGCTCAAGGGAGTCACTATTGCTCGTGTGCGTGCCCGATTCTAAAATTCGAAAAACCATGGAGGACATGGAGATCGGCATGGAGGACATGGAGGGACTAACAGTTCACAGAGTGACTCCTATTAACCACCCCCTTAGCAAATCGGTCGCCTTCAAATAAGGGGAGTTTGTGGTTGGCAGACATTCTTGAAGAAAACTCAGACACCATCGAATGTATCACCATGCATGTTGTTCCATAGCAAAACCTAAAGGCTGTCATTTAGGTGGCTACGTTTCGGAATGAAGACAGTAAATTCTGCACATGATCCTCCATGACCTCCATGCTGATCTCCATGTTCTCCATGGTTTTCCGAGATCCAATCCACGCAGGTTAAAAGATCTGAAACCGCACGAATCGCAGGGGCTGGAGCGTTTCTCGGCCCCAGTGCGGCCTTAATCTTCCAGGTGCGATCCGCACGCCAAGGAGAATTGGCCTTCCCATTCGCGGATGTGGTCAAGGAGAGCATTCTTGTCAGGACGCGAGCGTAGCAGTTCCTGAGTGTGTTCTTGACTACAGAGGTGTGCAATCTTTGCTAGAAGATGCAGGTGCCTCTTGTCATTGCATGCAAACAGGAAAAAAAGTGTGTGGACGGGTTCGTTGTCAAGAGCACCGTAGTCGATAGGGTGGGGAGGGAACGCCACGATAACGACGTCTTGTTGGCCGTCGAGGAGGAAGTCACGGGTATGTGGGACACCCACACCATGGCTTAAAGCCGTAGGCATTAAGCGCTCACGGTCGAGAAGCAGGTCTGCGAGGACATCGGCGTCGAGGTTGAGTTCTTGAGCTTTAGCTTTCATTGCACTGCGGATGAGTTCGTCCTTGCTGCTATCGGCAACGTCGTGGAGGACTCCTCCTTTATGGATGGCGCGATAGAGGCTAAACTGCTTGATGCCTCCAGAAGGTGTTGGAAATTTCTCGGAGCATGGCGCTTCACGGCGGGAGGGCACCTTTGGAGGTGTCTGTATTTTAGCGCTTTCGACGCGATGGCGCATCACCCAGTCTTCGATTTCGTTGCGGTTGAAACGATACTGGTTGTTAATGCGGTAGGCCGGAATTTTTCCGTCGGCGAGCCATCGTCGAATCGTGGTTTTAGACACGTTTAGTAGCTCTGCGACATCTTTGAGCTTGAGATCCATATCACGCCTTTCCTCTCTAGTGGGTCAAGACTTCAATCACGGTTCATTAAGAAGCTCTACCAGAGCTTCTGGACTTTGGGCTGTAAGCATGTTGATACGCCGTTCTTCGTCTTTAAGGACTGATGTTAGTCCCGACAGTATCTGCAGATATTCTGTCTGCTTGTCGTCGGGGCCTCCAATCATGAAGATTAGGCGCACAGGGGCACTGTCTAGAGCTTTCCAGTCGACGCCTTCAGTGAGGACGCCAACGGCAATGAAAAAATTGTCATAGGAAGGTAACTTTGCGTGCGGGATTGCGACTCCCATGCCGATGCCGGTGGTTACAATCTCTTCGCGGTTGATGAGGGCATTAAAGAAGGCATCTTTGTCGTCCAGCCTACCTTGGGTATGAGCAAGATCGACGAGCGTTTTTAAAGCGTCATCGCGCGTCTTCGCATTCGCGAAGCAGACGAGCTGCGGATCTAGGTATTGGGCAATCTCTACCATGCTGTCTAAGCCTATCTTAGAGCCTCATTAATGGACACCTGTGTGTCCAAATCCGCCTTCACCCCTGGACGTTGTTGTCAGGGCTTCTTGTCGTGTCACAAAATGTGCGAGTACTACAGGAGCGACTACCAGTTGGGCGATACGCATCTGTGGTAATACTTCAAATGTCTCAGTGCCGTGGTTAATGAGGATGACCCCCACTTCTCCGCGGTAGTCGCTGTCGATGGTTCCTGGGGTATTGAGGACGGTCACTTGTTGCTTGAGAGCCAGCCCACTGCGAGGGCGGACCTGGATTTCATATCCCGGAGGGATAGCCACGCGCAGTCCTGTGGGGATAAGGGCACTTTTTCCTGGGGCGATCTTTAGCGCTTGCTTGACATGTGCGCGCACATCGGCACCTGCGGCTCCTTGTGATCCATACTCTGGTAGTGAGGCTCCGTCATCGCAAAGGACTTCGATTTCGATGGGCTCTTGGGGATGTGTCATGGTGACCTCACGTTTTTGCTGCTGTGGTGTTCTTTTGCTTGGCCCGTCGACGTATTTCCTTGAGGCGCTCTTCGTCGTCCGGTGACGCCTTAGTGAAGAAGTCCAGCAGGGTTCCTAGCTTGTCTTTAAGCTGATGCCGCTCCACAACGCAGTCGATCATACCATGCTTGAGTAAGAACTCAGAGCGCTGCGCGTCAGGAGGGATTGTGTGTTTCAGTGTCTGCTCGATGACACGAGGCCCGGCAAAGCAGATGAGCGCTCCAGGCTCGGCGAGGATAACGTCGCCAAGGGCTGCAAAAGACGCTGTAATCCCACCAGCAGTAGGGTTGGTGAGTACGCTTATGTACGGGATCTTTGCTTTATGCAGGCGCGACAAGGCAGCCGAGGTTTTGGCCATCTGCATGAGTGACAGCACAGACTCTTGCATACGGGCACCTCCGGAGCTGGCGACGATAATCAGAGGAAGTTTGTGTGCTAGAGCGTACTCGATAATAAGTGTCAGTCTTTCTCCGGCGACAGAACCCATGGAGCCGGCCATGAAGTTGAAGTTCATGACTCCAAGAGCTATAGGGCGGCCGAGGAGTGCGCACGTGCCAACGACGACAGCTTCGTTACTGTCTGCGCTTGCCAGTGCTTGCTCTAAACGGTCAGCATAGGGTTGGGTGTCGGTGAATTTTAGGGGGTCTTCGGAGGTGATGTCGGAATAGAGTTCACAGAAAGAGTCTTCGTCCGCAAGGAGTTTAATGCGCTCGGTCGCCGACAGCCGATAGTGGTGGCTACACTTGGGACAGCAGTTGCTGTTGTTGGAAAGTTCCTGTGCGTGGATGAGCTCTGTGCAGTGTGTGCACTTGAGCCAGCCACTAAAACCATCTTTTTTAGTCTTTTGGACTTTTATTTTGGGTTTGTCGCGTGAAAATGAAAATAAACGCATTGACAGAACTCTCTAAAATTAAATAGGGAAGACGATTTTAAGCGATACTTCAGTATTATACAACCGTTTCGGTTGAATACCAATGAACACATTTGGCGCCTTCTGCAGTTATAGTGACAAAGGTAGGCAGATCTTGTCAAATCCGATAAAATTTAAGCACCAGAGCGGAGAGCCCGCTCTGGCAAAGTGAAGATTTAGCTTGCTATAGCAGCTTCGTAGCGCTCAGCGACATTCTTCCAGTTGATGATTCCCCAGATGGCTTTAACATACTCGGGACGGACATTCTTGTACTGGAGGTAGTAGGCGTGCTCCCACACATCAACGCCAAGAAGAGGGACGCAGCCTCCGTCGGAGATAGGGTCTTGGTTTGGACGTGTGCAGACGCAGATACGTTCCGCTGTAGGGCTGTAGCAAAGCCACCCCCACCCAGAGCCTTGGATCGCAGTTGTCTTGCTGCTAAAAAGTTCTTTAAAGGCTTCGAACGATCCAAAAGTATCGTCGATGGCACTGGCCAGTGCACCTTCGGGTTCACCGCCGCCACCTTGGCTTGGGGGGGCAAGATTTGTCCAGAAAATGCTGTGGTTCAGGTGGCCACCGCCATTGAATTTGATGGCGCTCTGCAGCTGAATCATCTTAGTGACGTCGCCTTTTTCTTCGGCGTCGGCGTACTTCTCTAGCGCAGCATTGAGGTTCGTCACATACGCTTGGTGGTGCTTCTTGTGATGGATCTCCATGATCTCGCCGCTGATGACCGGTTCAAGATCGTTGTAGTCGTAGGGGAGATCGGGAAGAGTCTGTTCTTTGGGAGCCATGGGCTTCCTCCTTATCGGGCATCTGTGCAGTTTTTTGTCAGTCCCATTCTGGTACTAGGTCCATTCTGGGGGAAAAACAAAAAATTCGCAAGGCTAAGCCCTACAGCGCACGCTGCAAGGCCTAGCCTTTATGGATAAAAGAGGACCTTAGCTGATTACATAGTCGACAACTTTGCCTGGCTCTATTTCGATGGATTGTTGGGGCATTCCATCACAGTATTTGGTGAGCTTTACCATCTCGTTGGCGCCTTGCTCTCTTGATGTTCCGTTGAACAGAAAGTCATTGCGCCATTCACCCTCTTCTCGATGAGTCGCATCGCCAACGCATTGGATGCGGAGGCCTTGCCCGTGAAGCAAACCATTTCGGAAGTGACCTTCTGATACCTGGCCATTGGGTAATTCTTCTTTGCCTTCTCCATGCAATACATAGCCATCGACCCATTCAGGATTTATTTCCCAAGCAGGGTCCGTTAGTGCTCGTCCGCAATACGAAAAAGCCCCCTCAAGTTTTCGTCCATTAGGAAAGACGATTGTTCCGCTTCGTAAATGCCCTAGGTTAAATTTGCCTTGGAGCTCGGGACCGTTTAAAAACAAGACCTCCCCATCACCGTCTAAGGCACCCGATGCCCAATCCCCACGTAATGCAAATCCACGTGGGTCGATGACTTCCCCGGCCGGGCCATGGAGAGTGCCGTTATAGAAATCGCCTTTGACTCTACGTCCGTTTGCGTACATCTTTTTACCCTCGCCGTGTAAACGGTCGTCCAGAAATCTCCCCTTTGCTGTGTAGGAACGGCCAATGGACGGGTGGTACGGGTCTTCTACCTCAGCGTAATGGTCGTGGGTACAGTGTCCTTCTCCCATTAATTTGCCGTCGACAAATTTTCCCTTACGGTAGACGGTGGCGGTGTGACGGTCGCGTTCCCATGTTTCTCGTCGAATTTCTCCCTCGGAAAGCCGTTCTCTATCCCAGGTCCCATGCATTGTGATTTTCCCGTCATTCGTTTTTAGAGTTCCTTCACCAGGGTGTTTGCCGTCGACAAATATTCCTTCATAAGTCATATCGTTTTTATAATGACGAATGCCTTCTATGAGAAGGTCATTTTCGAACCTGCCTTCACACCAGATTTTTCCAGTAGCGTCCTCTACGATCTTTCCTTGCCCATGCCTCTTCTTGTTCTGGAGCGGGCCATGGTAATAGGTACCCTCCGAGTAGTAAATTTTGCCTTCTACAAGAAGGCCATTTTCAAACCTGCCTTCACCCTTTAAGTTGCCAGTAGCATCTGTGATCTTTCCTTGCCCATGCAACTTGTTGTTCTGGAACGAGCCATGGTAATAGGTACCATCCAGGTAGTAAATTTTGCCTTCTATGAGAAGGCCATTTTCGAACCTGCCTTCACACCTGATTTTGCCAGTAGCGTCTGTGATTTTTCCTTGCCCATGGGGGATACAGCGATCATGCTGTCCACGGTAGATTGAGCCATCAACAGTACGGATACTGACCTCTTCGGGTAGCTTAAAATTATTGAAATGTCCGGTGACGACGCGATCTGGCAACTTTAGCTCTCCATCACCACATGGTATAACATGCATCGGTCCACTATAACTAACGCCGTCCGCGCTCACCGTTCCATTAAAGC
>JAJFMA010000296.1 GCA_021772415.1 Chlamydiota bacterium | reverse complement strand
GACGACGGCGATTAATCAGGCCCGGGCAGAGGCTGCAGACGCTCGAGCACAAACGAAAATAGACAAGGCAAATCAAAAGATTCTTGAGATGCGCACACGTGCTGAATCCGAAGACATAGATGCTGAGGAGAGTGAGAGGCTTTTGAGCGAGGCTGATGCCATGGAGCGGGATCTGCGTTCCACCGAGAGTAGCGCTTTGGGGGTTCAGTACCTCAATGTTCAAAAACAGTGGGTTGCTAAAGGGAAAGAGCTTTCTGCATTGACCGAGGGTACAGACGAGCACAATGTAGCGAGCCAAGAGCTAGCTACTTTACACTCTCAGAGAGAACAAATTCAAAGGGCGCAGAGGCAGCTCGATATTAAAGTGCTGCAATATGACCTTCCCAGGGCCCGAACTGAAGCGGAATCGCTGAAAGGGCGGGCTTCTAGGGCTAAGAACATCGAAATCGGCAGAATGGAGAAAAAGCTGGCGAAGCTTCAGAAAGAAGAAGCGGTTGCCGAGCTTGAAGTTGATATCAGCGCGTTAGAAGGAAAAATCCGGCGGAGCCCTAGATCCGCACGTCTGCAACCTCAGCGCACACGTCGCTTGAAAAAGATGAAAACAGAATTAAGTACGTTGAAGGCAGACCTACCTGCTTAAAGAGCACATAAAAGAATAATAGGAAGTTGTTATGGCATGGTACAGTCGAATAATACCTGGTAGTCGTCAGCAGTCGACTCCAAAGATTGAGAGGGAGAAACCAAAGGCAAGTGCTCCGATAGCTGGAGCAAAGGTACAGGCTCGGGCTGAAGCTATTCTTGATAGGGCCATGAAGGCCCACAGCGAATACAACGTTAAAATTGCCGACTGGGAGGTAAAGCCTCCCGATGCAGGTAGGCTCAAAAAGGGTGCAGACGTACTAGCCGCTGAAATCGAGGAGCTAACACTAGAGCTGGAAGCCATCACCCCGAACGCTCCGGACGCCTTTGCTCAACGGCAATGTAACGTGGCGAAGGGAAAAATCCAGGTCCTCAAGATAGACGCAGGGCGTCTAGAACGTATCCAGAAACAGATTAGTGACCCACCAGTGAGCAAACCCGTGGTGATTATACTGCCTGGCGACAGCGCTATGGGCGTGCATGGGGAATCCACAAGGCTGTCGAAGCGTGGCGTTAGCAAGATAGACTCTGCCTCATCGGGAGAAAAAACACTAAAGAAAGGGTGGCGGTCACGTTGGTTTGGCAACAAGAAGCAAGAAAAACGCGCCGATCGCGTTCACGAGGCCGTTGTACAGACCGAAGTGCGCACTGAAGGTGGCAGCGCTTCCAGCGAGGGGAAAGGGTGGAAGATTTTTTCATTCTTGACAGCATGGATACCTAGCACGGGTGCTGGACGTGATTTCACGCCGGATTCCGCTCCAGACACTCAGGTAGATCCCATTCTAGAAACTCTAGTAGACCACGACGCCATGCCTCCCGCGTCAGAGCCATTGGAGAGAGAAGGTGTGGATAGATTTCCTGCTCTTGCGCAACTCCCCAAAATCACGCATCCAGAGGGTGAATGGAGTTTCGCTTCATTCGAGGAAGGTGTTCAACGTCTACATGACGAGTTCTATCAACCGATAATGAACCCCGATAACACCGCCAAAATGCAAGAGCTCGGAGAACAAGGCCATGAGCTCTACGCAGAGCTTGATAGGTATATTAAGGCTGTGAGTGCTGCAGGAGATGTGGACAATGCAGACGTGTTGCGTGCAGCGCTGAATGAAGTGCTAATGCCGAATAAATTTCCTGGAAAAAAAGGGAGGCAGGTTTCGTGGGACAGAATCAGGCGCGCGACGCAGGCCAAGAAGCGAGCGAGGGGTATGGACGCCAGCAGCTATGTACATGCTATGCGTTGCTATGGTGCCAATCAACTGTTGCGCTTAGGTAGAAAGCCTTCAGACGCCACAGAAAAGGCGGATCTAGGCAGTTTAAGCGAAGCATTTCGAAATGCTGGACAGGTCAAAGGTTGGGGAGATCAGGCTAGGTCTGATCCAGTAATGAAGGCGATGTCACAGCGCTTCAACCTAATGGCCTTAGCGGGACCTGCAAGTGCAGCGGATGTGACAGAAAAAGACCTGAAAAAGCGGTCGCATGCAGGAGCTAGTCTCCAAAAGAATGTTGCCAAACTGTGCGACTCTCTGCAATGGTTGGAGGATTTTTCTGAAGTTGAAGGGATGGATGGTGTTTTATCTACCGATCAACTGGCCCTATTTCAGCAGATACCAGAAGCTCGAGGGAGGCTAGAAAGTGTCAGGAGTAAAGTTGATGAGTGTGTTGACCAATCGAAACTTACGGGTAATGTAAAAGAACGCTGGGAGGCCTTCCAGGCAGGTAATCTCGATAATGTTTTGATCGAGGAAGCCATAGATCGTTTGGTCGAAAATAGGCAGAAGGGGGACCCGACGTTCACTATTGATGATGTGACGGCTGCCGACAGAGAATTTGCCAAAAGCAGCATTAGTATAGAGGTTTCAAACCTAAAGGCTCAGGTTTATCAGCAAGCACTGGATACTGAGAAATTACGGGAGCTTGTTTCGAGCGACGAATTTAGAGGCGCAGCTACGCTGTCGATCAATCTGCTGGCCACTCTTTCTGAATCTCGGAAGGCGTTTGGGAAAGCGGCGAAAAGAAAACGGGCTAAAGGCCTGGGATCACCACATCTTATATCGCGGGCAGGTAAGCTGGCAGTCACGGGTAGCACACTGTTTGAGAGAGCTAGCATGCTAACGGAAGTCCTCACCACATATACAATGGACTTAGGTAATGGTCTCACCGATATGGCGAAGAGCTACCCCCCAGGAGATGAAAAAGATGGGATCGTCACGTCCCTGCTTGCAGTCTCTGGAACTCTTTCAGCGCTGGAAGAAGAGCTTGGGTAATCGTGGGCTCGCAGACACTAGGCCGACTTATGTGTCGCGCTTACAGCGCTCTGAAGATGGGTTTGCCTTCCTGGGGCTACACCCCAGGCTATGCAGGTTATCAGCCCTCCGGGCCTCAGGAGGGCAATGAAGGTGTTGTCGGATGACCAGCCACATGACTAAGTTGGGCCTAATGAAAGACGATTCTTCCTAAGGCTCGAAGGACTGGCAATACACATCTCCTAAGTAGGAGCGTTTCTCATGAGGCCCGAAGGGCTGATCACCTGCATAGCCCAGGGCGCAGCCCTGGGTTGGCCCAAAAAATCTGCTAAAGCCCTGTAAGGGCGACACATTTACGATGACGATGATGTTAAGTCCATATGTAGCGTTCATCGTATTCGATTCCCGCCATATCTAGCATAGAACGAAATTCGTCCTTAAAGGACTTCTTCTTATGATGTACCTTTTGGTTTGAGATGTAGTCGATGACATCCTGATACGTCGATGGAGACACAGAGAATGCTCCATATCCCGGTTGCCATGAAAACGTCGAACAACGCTTGGGGTCTTGGGATTTCATCCATTTTGAGGAGGCTGTTTTAATTTCCAACACCAACTGTGCTGCGGCGATGTTCTTCGATAAATTCACTAACATGTGGACGTGGTCTGGCATCCCATTTATTTGAAGCATACGGCAATCGTGTTTGTTGCATATGCCCGTCATATATTTGTGGAGACCTTCTTCGAAGTCTATATGGATGAAATTGCGTCGGTCTTTTGTGCTGAAGA
>JAJFMA010000295.1 GCA_021772415.1 Chlamydiota bacterium | reverse complement strand
GCGGGGATGGGCATGGGCGTACTGCGCGCTTGCTGATGAACTTGATTCTGATGCAAGCAGGTCACTATCCGGTCGTTTTCTTCAGTGAAGAGGCCTATACGAAGGCTGTTACAGCTGTTGATGCACGCGTGTTTGTAGAGTTCTTAAGAGAAGAATCGGATCATTTCGCGTTTGCTGCATGTGAGTATCTGATGGTTAACGACGATGACGATGCGTATGAACTGGAAATTTTGAGTGAAGTGATCGAAGATCCAGCGTCGTTTGAGAACCGCTGGGGTGCACATGGTGTGATCGAGCATCAAGTGGCTCGTCAACAAGCGATTGTTGACAGCCTCAATCAGCGCTACTCCAACTAGCCGTTCGTAGCATAATACATGGGCGTCCAACCTTGGGCGTCCATGACATTGGAGTTGGCGCCGCCTTTGATGAGAAGCTCTACCATTTTGGTGTTTTTCTTTTTCGCAGCGAAGTGCAGTGGCGTAGAGCCATTGATGTCCTGGGCGTTTGTTGGGGCTTGATGCTTGAGCAGGTTGCGGATGAGTGGAAGGTCTTCAGCCTGCACAGCCCAGTGTAGGGGGCTAAAGCCCATACGATTTTGGATGTGTACACGTGCATCGTACTTGAAAAGTAGCGAGCAAATCTCTTTAAAACCATCTTTAGCGGCCCAGTGAAGGGGCGTGGCGTCGTAACAGTTGGTCGCGCTAGCTTCGGCGCCTTCGCGAAGAAGAAGTTCTACACAACGCACAAAGCCCTCAGAAGCAGCCCAATGTAGGGGAGTGAATCCGCGATCATTGCGCGCGTCCACCCGAGCGCCATGGCGCAGTAGCAGCTCCATAATTTCGAGGTGGCCAAAGCGTGCCGCCCAGTGTAGAGGTGTTTCTAAGCGCTTCGACTGACAGTGCGTTTCAGCTTTATTTTGGATAAGAAATTTCGCCGCCTCAAGGTGCCCAGCCATGCTAGCAAAGTGCAGGGGTGTCCACCCCTCTTGGTCTCTAACCGAGACTTTAGCACCCGCTCGCAGGTGGCGCTTAATTGCTGTAAGATCTCCGAAGAAAGCCGCAGCGTGGATGGGGGCTTGATGGTCGAGGGACTCTTCGTTTTTTTCTCCGCAAAGACGCAGTATCCAGGCGCTGTCGCTGTTGATGTCAGCGAGCGTCATGCGCTTGCCGCTCATCAGTAAGGAAGGAACCTCGCGCCAGCAGTCGGTATCGATGGCGCTGCCGATGTCACTACGTGTGGAATACTCTTCGACTTTCACAAGCTCCTCCCCAGTGGGCTATGTAGCTCCAATCATAGCTCCATTGTCCTTTAATATAAAGGGTTAACGGGACTATGTATTGAAGGCATGTATAGTAAAATCTTGTGTCAGTACCTGTTTTTTGCTACAGGTGAGATACTGGGCATGTCCAGAAAAGGAGAGAGAACATGATGCGTGCAGCAACAGCTATCAGCTGCGTTTTGGGTTTAGCGGCCCTTTGTTTTGGATCAGAGGTCAATGCTGCCGCCTGCGCTAAGTGCCGGTTACAGGCAGCATGGGGGCTGGCAGCACAGCCTTCAGATGCTTTTGATGCCGATACCGTCGCCCGGTATGAAGGCGAAGTTCTATCTGTACAAGAGGTTGAAAAAGACAAAGATGTGACCGAAGGAGTCTATCTTTTGCTCAAAACTCCTCAAGGAAACCTACCGGTGCGTATGGCGCCAGCGTGGTACTTAAAGCGACAAGGCTTTGACGTAAAACCCTACGATAAGGTTGAAGTCCTGGCGTCGGAGGTTGAATTCGATGATAAAAAAGCCCTCATTGCAACGAAGATAAAGAACGACAAGCGTACGGTGGCTTTGAGGAACCGGCGCGGTAGCCCAGTGTGGTCGAAACGATAGGCGGGCGAGTTATGCTTAAGACTATTCACTGGCTCCTGCGGCGTGGTCTGCTTGTTTTAGGACTATATCTGTCTAACTCTGGTGTGCTAGCCGCGCAGATGGAGGTGGTGCTTATTGCCGACACCGCATCTCCAACAGGAGGAGCTGCGGCTCTCGATGCTGAAAGAATTCGCCATGAGCTTCATGCACTGGGAGCGTATACAGGTCACGATATTCGGCTTTATTTGCTGTCTGAGGAACAGGCCACTGCCACACAGATTACAGCGCAAGTCAATTCCCTGAATCCCGGTGCTGATGACGTGATACTACTGTATTACTTAGGGCATGGATACCGCTCTGCCAATAAGAGTGATGCGTGGCCCTATCTGCACCTGACGAAAAGTGCCAGTAGGCTCGATTTAAGGGATCTTGTGGATACCATCATTTCAAAGAGGCCACGTATGGCTTGGGTTGTGGCAGACTGCTGCAACAACGTTATTCAGAGTGTGTTGTCGATGTGTGCTGCGCTGCCCATGCCACTGAAAGGATACGTGCCGGAGTTGGAGCCTGGTTACCGTGCGCTGTTTAACGATTTTGAAGGTGTCATCGTCACTTGTGGCTCCGAAGCTGGGGACTACGCCTACTGTCACAGCAAGGGTCATTTCTATACTGAAGCCCTGTTCGTGTCTTTGCACGAAGAGGTCAAGAGCACTGATCCTCAATGGTCACACCTTTTGGATCGCGCCGCAAGGAAGGTAAGCTTCCTCCAGACACCCTATTACGAAATTCTTGAATACCCGTAGACTATTGCGCTCCTTTACGCAATCTTAATGCCCTGTTCATGTATACTAAATCGCTAGAGTATAGAGTCTTGAGTGCGTTGAGAGACTAAGCTCTGGCTAATCCGGAGGGGATAATGTTCGACCGATTTGGAGTAAGACGCCTAGCGCTATGTGCCATGCTAGGTCTCTTGTGTGCATGGACAGCGCCATGTCAGGCGGCCACGCTACACGCCATTGTGATATGCGACACACTAGATGAGACCATTGGAAAAGGAGTCTGCCGCAATCTCAATAATTTTCATTATGAGTTGGAGAGAATTGCGGATTACGCCGACCTCGAATTATCGGAGGAGATTTTTTCCGGTGACGACTATGACGCTGTGCAGATTTTTGACTATGTGCATGCTCTAGAGGTAGAGAGCGACGATGTTGTAGTCTACTATCACAGTAGTCACGGCTACAGGACCTCTATGATGGAGGAGTGTTGGCCTGCACTATTTTTTGGTTGGGAAAACCAGGCCCTGCGTTTGTCCGATGTTGTGGACGTGATTAAACAGAAGCCACAACGCTTTGCACTTGTGATGGCGGACGTATGCAACAACTTTGTTCCGGACGAGCATGCACCAGAATTCTATTGCAAGCAGACGGACTTATGGGACTACCTGTCCGGCTGGTGGGACAGCGATGACACTGTGAAACGCGACAACTACAAGCACTTGTTTCGTGACTTTCATGGAACAATTGTGAGCTGTGGTGCGCAGCCAGGGCAGTATTCGTGGATTAACTTATATACGGGCTCCTTCTTTACCAACAGTGTGCTGAGTAGCCTCCGAGAATGTACACGTGAGTTGTGCACGGACTGGGAGTCGATTTTCTCGCTAGCGGTAACGAAGACGGTAGGGCTCTCACAGTCCTATCCGGGTGTAACACGCCAAGATCCGCAGTATCAGATCGAGGAGATACACTAAGTACTCGTTCGATCACATTAGACACAAGACTCTTGGGGGAGAGCATATGAACACATCACGTTGGCAGCGTACTTGCTGCATCCTATTTTTTTGCATTACGGTCCTATATGCGGCGCCAGCGGCGGCTGCGCAGCTTCACGCTATACTCGTGGCTGACACTAACGACTGTAGCATTGGAAACTCCGTTGCATGCGATCTCGAAGAGATGCAGGTGCTCATGGCTCAAATTGCCTCCGGCGCCGATATGGAGCTCGCTGAGAAGATCTTTCAGGGACGCAGCTGCCATCCCAAGCTCGTTAAAGACTACCTGGAAAGACTTGAAGTTGACGATGACGACGTAGTAGTTTACTACCAGTCTAGCCATGGATTTAGGACCGCAAACATGCATGAACAATGGCCTGCTTTGTACTTTGGAGCAGGTAAACATGCCTTGCGTCTGCAGGATATCTCTGATGTCATCAAAAGGAAGAAACCCGCGTTTTCTCTTGTTCTCGCCGATGTGTGCAATAGTGTGTCTTCATACACACCGCCCTTTGAGACGATTAATTCACGGCAGATTTTGGATGGCTCACAGAGAGCAGATGGCTTCTGGTATCTGTTTCGAGAAGCTACCGGCAACGTCACAGCCTGCAGCTCGAAACCGGGACAGTATTCCTACTGCATCCCTTACGGCGGCGGTGTATTCACTACGGCGATGCTAGAGGCTATGGATACGGTTGTCGAAGAACCACAGCCTACCTGGAATCGTGTGATGACTGTGGCGAGTAGACAATCCATGGAACTTGCTAAATCCATGGGAATTAAGCAAAAGCCCTGCTTCTGCTTAGAAGGTGAGTGTGGCGGCCAAGATTGCCCTGAGGATGAAGCGGAAAGTAGCCCTGAGCTTGCTCAGGAAGAAGTGGATATCCAGGAATTTGTGTGGGACCTGCTCGAACTAGTGAGTGAGCAATTCGCAAACGAGTGGTGAGCTGGTATGTAGTGGGTCCACAGGATCGCAACAGCTAGCTTATTGTAGTGCCCACAGATATGTGGGCATTTTTTTAAAAATATCTGAGCTCTGTAGAAAATGACAGCAAACCTCAATATGTTCTTTTCTTTGAGTCCGAAGGGCTTAGATGTTACAGCCCAGGGCTACGCCCTGGGTAAATGTGAAAAACAATTAGCACCCTGAAGAGAGAGTAAAGAAATCCCTAATGGGCCTGCTAATTCACTGGATTTTCATTAGACCCGAAGGGGCGGCTCATTGTAGCCCCACCCGGAAGGGTGGGGTGAAACATAGAAAATTCGGAGGCCTGTAAGGTCGACTCTTCCCTTCAGATGTATTTGTGAACCATGATCCGGCCTTAGAGGCCTTTAAAAATAACCGAACTCCACCCCACTACCATAAGTCGACCCTTCGAGAGTGTAAAGAAATGGCCGCGACTTTGCGTCCTATACATAAGACATTAATAATCAGAGACGTGCGATAATAGCGCGAGCGCAGCGAGGGCCATGGAGTGCGGCGCTCCGCGCCGCCTTTGTGCAGTTCGTAGATATGAAAAGTGCCTTCAGAAGTATACTTCGATAGCTATTCTGGCGACGTTGTACGGCAGAAAGCCCTTTGGAATCGTTCGTATCCCCAAATAAGGAGTCACGAACACTAAAATAGGCCTGTGAGGTACATGTAGACGCAAAAAAGGCGGCGCGGAGCGCACGCACTCCATG
>JAJFMA010000294.1 GCA_021772415.1 Chlamydiota bacterium | reverse complement strand
TTCGATGCACATGTGCAAGAAGATGTCTTACAGCACTTTGATGCGGGCAAACCTGTAATTATCTACGCCCCTACATGGAGAGACTCCGAAAGCTCTACATCATTCTTTTCTGCTGTCGAGACGATTTTAGGAGCTCTTCCTGACGACTACAACCTACTCATTAAGCTCCATCCTAATCTCGAGCATGACGACGAGAACATGTTAGAGGTCATGCGTATCGTCGCTGAACACGAACAGCGCCCTAATGTGCAGTTCCTTAGCGAATACCCACTCATCTATCCACTGCTTAGTGCGTGTGATGTCTATGTCGGTGACCACTCAGCAGTTGGTTATGACTACCTAGCCTTTGATCGTCCTATGTTCTTCCTTAATGAGTCAGGACGCACTCACGAGGACCGCAGCGCCTATCTCTATCGCTGTGGACATGTCATCGATTCGCAGGACTATTCCAAGCTCTTTGAGCGTATCTCCGTAGTTCTAGATGACGAAAATCCTAAAATCAGCGAACAACGTCGAAAAGTCTACGCCTACACCTTCGCAGATACCAACACTTCGCAATTAGTAGCAAAAATCACCGACGCCCTGCGCATTTAGAGCATGGGACCTTACATGGTTGGGTCCTGTCTTAAGGGGAGAAATCCCGATAGCTTTATAGCCAAGAGGGGCTAGCCTTAGATAGGCAAAGCAATCACCGAAGCGCTGTAAGTGCGACACATGTTTTGTTAATGTATCGACCCCACGAAACGGTCAGGAAACTTCGCAGGCGTTCCAAATACATTTACATTTTCATGAGGCCCGAAGGGTCGACTTATTGTAGCCCCACCCGGCAGGGTGGGGTGAAGCGTAGAAAATCCCGGAGGCCTGTAAGGCCGACTCATGGCTCCAGAGCCATTTATGTACAAGATTTGGGTGGAAATCTGGGTCTTTGGGTCTCATATAGATATATCGTCTTCATCCGCTTTCTTCTTCTTAGCTATGTGGGCTTCGCGTTTTAGGCGGCTTTTTTCTCCTAGCCTACGGGCCCGTCTGCTGCTATCCTGGGCGATGCTTAAGGCCTGTTGGAATTGTGTGTCACTTTTTAGATTACCCAAATTAACGGATTCGACTTCAGCGCACGCATTGGCTAGTAGCCGACGCTCATCCGAATCCGCAAATTTCACCTTAGGCAGGTGAATATCCGTGAGCTTATCCAAATGGCTGATGACATTTGCAAGTCCCCTACCAGTGCACAAATTTAGGTTCCCTTGAAGATGCAATGTCTTTAATTGCGACAACGCAGCGATGTTAGCAAGATCGGTATCCGTCCACGATACATTCACCGAAGTGACAAGAGATTCCAAGCCTTTGATCCGTGCAATTTGATGGAGACCAACACCAGATATGTGATTGTATAGTGTTGTGTTTAGAGATAACTGCTTTAGATTAGGTAGGTGTTCGACAATTCTAGATATGTGTTCGTCACCAATGACGTTACGCGCAGTCTTATCAATGCCGGAATGTGTGTAGGGATTTCGCAAGTCGGATTGACTGATCGATATCCCCATGCTGTCAAGATGCTGACAGTGCTGTATTATGGAGCTGAGTTTATCCGGTGACAGCCCACAGAAATTGGATACTACCATTAGTGAAGTCCATCTCACTGCTTGGGTAACAAGAGTTGACATCACTTCCGCAGATCGTGGATCCTCGCACTGAAGCTTGACCTCCTTCACATCTCCCAATACGTTGAGACACCCAATACTAGGGCAGACACCGTCGCCATGTTGCACATGTCTGCGTTCGAGATTCTCATGTAGAACTACGTTAAGGCTTGAGAGTTGTGGACATCCTTCAGCAACTTGAGAAAAGCCTTTTCTCAGCTGACGACAGTTGTTCATGGCTACATATGTCTTGAGACTTACTAGATGAGACAGCTGCGATACAGCCGTTAATCGTCTGACATCACTGAATAGAAGCTCATTGCAACTGTTGACGGGAGTTCCAAGTGCTGTATTCATTTTAATGGATGCGCCTTGCGAGACATTGATGGGTCCGCAGTAGTTGCGTGCAAGGGCATTTAGAACAACGAGTGAATGTCCGCTATTTATACGAATTTCGAGAAGGCCATTCTTTACATATAGTTGATGGGCTGCTTGGTCGTTGCTATAGTGCTCAAGATGTATAGTGTACATTATGTTCGCTAGTTGTGATGCCGTAAGTAGCTGCGTGAGGTGTTCATTTTGGGTAGTTCCGTCATCACTGAAACCGATGGTGAGGCGAACTGATTCGTGGCTCCATTTTAATGACCGCACATTAGCGCCCTTCTCAGTAAGTGTTCTGAGTATAGCGGTGAGTACGTCACATGATGGTAGCAGTTCCATGGTGAGTGACAGATCCATGGTGGGGGGCAAGGAGCTTTGGTCAATGTGATTGACCAGCCAAAGCAGGTGTTCTTCGTTAATGAATCGAAGTTCACAGGCCTGAGGAAGAATCCATTCAAAACAGTGGAAAGCATCGGAATCACTTAAACACTCCGGATTGATTATGTCGATGGCATAGTTTTGACCTGCACTAGAGACGGCTTTAGGACCGTGGTTGTGGATTGAAAATCCTACCCGTCTATACATGCTGTTAATTTGTCCTATACAACTCCGCATTGTGAACGCGGGGAAGTCAGCATGATTTCCCCTTACAAAGTGTAGTAGGCATCCAAATACTCTCCTGTCTTGCTCGGAGTTAAGATTCAGACGATCCGTGCGCAGAGCTAGCTCTTGATCGCATCGTGTAAGACAGTATGTGAGAGTACCCTCTGCATTCCAAAGCTCCCACAACTCCATCAGCGCTACAAGATCTTCGGTTGCTACAGAGGCTATATCACACCCTTCATTCCCAAAGACAAGTCCGTGGTAAGCGATGCTGAAAACGTCTTTCGTGTAGTGTTTGAAATCCATACTCTGCCGATGGGGTAGAGTGTTGATAGCATGAGTCATTACTGTTCCAGCAAGCGCGATAAGATAACGACTTACTAGCGTGGTCTCTCCGTCACGACACGTGACAGGTGTGTCTGCTAAGAGTTCTAGAGTCTGTTGTGTGCTCATCGAAGGAACAAGGGCCTCCCTTAGGATACTCCCAATCGTGGCAATATTAGGCCCCTTGTCATCGCTTTCTAATTGCGATAGTAAATCGGATAGCAGCTGCAGATTGCGTGCGTCACACTTCCTTAGTAGAAATGCGATAGTGGCTTTGAGCCATATTTTTGGATCCCCACGTGACGCCATTGGAGTATTCATGATCTCATCAAAGAGGCACTGGGCTACTAAGCCATAATAGCAGTGTGTAGTCGCTTCTGAGTGGGGGTTCCATCCCCACTTTGGAAGCATGCCCAATAGTTCGGATGCTACTGATTCAATAGAGCATAGGTCTCCGTTAGGTAGAGCTAACTGTTGGCTAGCGGCTTGTGAAGGCTGCGCTTGCTCCTCGGCAATATCCACTGTATCGGTAGGATGAGGCCTGCAGGTTTCACTTGGACAGTATGCATAACTCCATACCTTCGTAGTGGGATGCTGCTTCTCGCCTTCGGGGTGCCGCTGTTGCCACCCAATAAATTTGTTAGGCAGCTCTATGTGCAACTGGGGATGACGCTTTCGGCTTCGGAATAGAAAGACATATAGATCTAGTGCTTCATGAAGCTTGGCAACTCGTAAGAATGCCAGTTTGGGTAGCGCATTCATGAGTTTTTGAATGAGCTTCCCCGTAAGCTTAGTGTTGATTTCTTCAAGATCGAGGGTTTTGAGAAAAGGTAAATTGAATTTGAAGGCATTTAGACCCCGCCTGCCCACAGCCACGCCATCGGAGGATATAAGAGACAGCGTTTCTATAGGTGAATTGGGTGCTTTAATGTCCCATCCACCTTGTTTAAATTGAGCAGCAGGTACCTCAATGGTAAGGTCTTCTACGTTTCTAAGCTTCGCTATTGCCTCGTTCCAATATGTAACAGGGAAGCTGTTGAGCAGCGACACAATCCAGATTACTGTAAGAGTTCCTAAGGCCTCCGTGAGTTCCACAAGAGCTTTTAGCCCTGATTTGCTTTGTATCTGTGCCGTTAGGTGTTGCAGAGCTGTAAATCGCCGTAGCGCCTGAATGTCGTGCTTGTCGAGAATACGGTTTATGTCGAGATAGGTGACATCGCTTGTTTGTAAACAAGCTAACGTCTCCTCGAGTGGTGCAGACGTCTTTGATGGGTCATTGTAGACTAAGCTGTACGCTTCACCACCCTTGTACGAGCTTTGCTTGACCCGGGCCAGGGACGGGTCTCTCGCTATGAGCTCGAGGCAACGTGGCATGTCAAGGTTCCAAAGCGGCTCATCGGTTCTTTTCCAGCACCATAGTATTATCCCATCGGGGTCCCGTTCCACGGAAAAGTGGCTTTGTGGTCCAAACTTTCTTTTTAATGTCTCAAGTACGAATGCCTGATCGTGCTGAACCACTATAGAGAGGTGCTTAATTACATGATTCATTCCGTCGTCCCAGTAGGGGCTGAGGCGCTGAAGGGCTGTTTCGTCGTTGATGCGTACAGAGCTGGCACATTGTATGAGGACGCTCAGTATTTTGCAGGTATTGTCGTCGAGGATTTCGATTGAGCCAACAGCTACTGTGTGTGAGGTTTCGCTTTCTACAAGCTCGATCCCTTCGAAGTCATTTGCTAGTTGACATACTTTTTCATGTAGCTGTGGAAGGTAGATTCCGTTGCTGCAGCGGGTATATGCGTAACCACAGATCCAGCTTATATTGGGCAATTCTGGGGAGCAGCGACTTGCAGCGAGAGCATCGACACAATGTGCTAAGTCTGTATTGCCAGACACAGTAGCAAGTTCGATAAGCCCACAAATCCACGCATCATCGCACGGTTCAAGTACGAAGCGACCATGTTCCAAATAGGCAGATACAACATGTTGGAGGATGTCGACAGTAAGGTGAGTACCGTCCAAAGACAAAGGAGCACTAGCTTCTGAATCATAGTGATCCATAAGACATGGAAAAATAGAGGCCACGATACCGCGATTCATGAGACACATCTCTTCGCCGACACAAATCTCTAGATTTGGTGGAAAGAGCTTATCTCGGGTCTCGCAACTTAGTTGTGGCAACGACTGGGCTAACAACGCGCCGTCGCCAAAATCTATGGTCAGTGGAAGCTGCTGTATTAAGGCGGCTAAATCATGCAGATGTTCCTGCGCGTAGTGGACGCCATAGGTGATCTTCATCGCGATCCGATCATGCAGCGAGATGCTTTGATGAGTGCTTTCGTCTCCCCCATTGCAGCGACTGAACGCTAGATTGAAAATGTAGTGATTGGCAACGTCACATACTCTTTGCATCGCATCGGAAATGACCGAACGGTATCTGGCTGTCGCCAAAATTGCCACCACACATCGTGAGGCTAAGTCACGTCCCTGCGAAAGTGATGCAGACAGTTGAGCAGGTGAGAAAAGAATATTTTTGAGTGAAAAGGGTCGTGGCGAGCTGCTTGTGCTCGTTAAAGAGGTGGTATCCATTTAAATATAACTAACAGTTTGGTTGTGGTTATTGTTAATATAATTAGTTTTAGGATTAATATCAATAAATTATAGTTATATAAAACCTTAGATTAATTAGTAATAGGAGCTAGGGAATCGTAATTAGTTTATATTCAGAAGATGGTGCGATAAGTAGTAGGCGATGACCCCCGTCGTTTAGTTCGTGTTTCTCCTTTCCTATTCTTCCTACAGTTCCTGACCAAAAAAGAGTCTAACTAATTCTGACGTTTGCTGTTACTCCGCACGGGGTAGCGCCAAAAGGGTGCTGGCTAGCCCCCTTAAGACTTTTCTATTTTAAGCTCTCTACAGTGCTCCCCCTGGAACATGCGCCTAGAGAACCTTAATAGGTGACGGAATTGGATCCTACGACATATTAGGAAGCTGATCCGGACCCACTTCCAGAGCCCTCACCGTTTCTTGCGATGCTTGCATTGGCATATGTCCCTAGAGCATCGTCGATCGTATAATAGTAAAGCTCTTCTGGGGAAAGGAGGTGCTCTACTGCTTCAAGCCAGCTAACGCGTGGAATCTCCTCAGCCATGTCGACGAGTGGTGGGGGAATATCCATCTTCATCCACGCTTCATCGGCTTCCTCTGGCTTTGTAGGTAGGAGATTCGGAACTCGAACATGTGCTGGCAGCGGAATTGGCGCACGTTCTGGTTTGTTAAAGGAGAGAATGACGCGTCCTTCTTCCCAGGTTTGAGCTACTTCAGGGATAGCTTTTTTTTCTCGTAGCAATAGCTTTAGCGCGCTCTCGATTGTTTCTGGTTGGGGATCGGTATAGTGGATGATGATGGTGTGTACGTTGGGGTTGTCTTGTAAGAAAGGAAGGTTTTGCACAAGCACACAGTAGATACTCTGAGAGCATTCGATCTCGATACTGTGAGCTGCGCTAAGCAAAGGTAGCAGCAGTCCTAGAGCATTTGGAGTGAGCTCAGGGCCAAAGGCGGCATTTACCTCTCCAGCGCTCGATTTAAAGTGAATACCTTCCTTTGCCAGCTCTGATCTGACTCTGCGGTAAAGCTTAGGAAATAGAAGGGCATTGCGATTTGCAGTATTGGTCGCCAGACATCCGAATATGATCTCCATAGTGTTTTTTACGTTATCTGGGACACGAAAATCAGGATTAAAATGCTGCGCTGCGTATGCATCGAGGGCATCAGTGTAGGGTGAGCGATAGCAGTTTTTAGCCATTCGCACTAGAGCCGCGGTGTCAGCCGGCTGCATGACGGCCGCGTTCCCAAGCATATCAGGCCTTGCCATAAGCAGTTTAGTCATCGTATAAAGTTTGAAGGGTTCGGGGATGGATACGCCACCATCATTCACTTCAAGGTAGTATCCTGGGAATGTACAACTAAAGTCCTGCAGGGTCATACTGATTCGATGGCGATCAAGAAACTGCATGGACACTGACCTCTTTTGTTGCCCCTTATCGAAATTCGCCTTTACAATGCGTGCGCAGGCTTCAAGTGAGGTTGTGGTTTCTGATATCGCCGTCAGTTCCAGAATGTCGCGGAGAGGGTTGTCTCCATAGATTGTGTCGTTATCGATCTCTCTCATCGGATCTTGGACTATTTTTGCGGCCGATGAAAAATTTCGGCCTGAGACGTGGCTCGTCACGAACATGCCATCACGAAATTTGAATTTCTTTTGCAAGTTAGGAAAGAGGCTAAGTAACCATGCACGGTTGATCCTTTGAGTCGTGTCGTCATTGAATTTGAGTGTTGTATTAGGAGGCAGTAGTGCTTCGCGTTCTTCATTTTCAAGTGCACTTAAAGCGGCCCGTAGAGTGTTCATGTCCTCTCCATCACCAGATTCAAAATGCGCGTCGTTGAGACCTGCGCGAACATAGCCGAGGTCCACAAAGGCGTGGCCGCGGCTGTGTAGCACGAGAACCGTTGCAGCATAAAGAGGGAATGAGACGCGCTCCTGCTCGAAACCTTGCTGCAGTAGTGTGAAGATAAATTGCATTACCGACCGGGAAAGAGTCGCAGCAGGCGTGTTTTCCGATCCTTCGCAGGGGGCTAATTCTTCGGCAAGCTGAATGCAGTTATGCGCTAAAGATGTGCCATCGATGGCCCAGCGCTGTATGTCCCAGCACGAGGGAATAGTGATATTTTCCATAATAAACCAAGTTGTTTAGGGCTTTAATCAATATAATGGATGGTTTATTAAATGTCTAATTGTTAATTCTTCTTGTTTGATTTTAAAGTATTATTGAAATGGAATAAAAATAGCCGCCGAGGCGCAGACTCGGTTTTCGATGTTTTGATCACAACTAAGGCATGGTAATTAAGCGCGACGCGCTGACATATGCTTAGCCTAGGACGTAGTCCTTGTCATTACCAAAAATTTGCAAATAATATTTTTAAGCGATTGCTGCAAGCGCCCAGATTGGACTAAAGATGTTGGTAAGCTTTTGGTTCTAAGGCCCAACGGGCCGTCTTATGATAGCCCCACCCGTGAGGGTGGGGTAAAGTGGAATATGATTTTGAGCCCCAACGGTGCGGCTTGTGGCCCCGATTCATGGATCCGGAGAAGAACGTGCTTCGTATTACTCATGGCATTGGATAAAACGCTTTGTGTCGGTTTAATCCGCCGGGGTCACAAGCCGCCCCGATGGGGCTCAGGATGCTTTTTTGCTTTACCCCACCCTCACGGGTGGGGCTATCATAAGCTGGCCCTTCGGGCCTCATGACGGAACTCACTGCCTTTGATTGAGGAGATGAAAAGAATTTGAATTCGAATATTTATTTACAGACTTCGGGTATACGACGGGCCCTGCTCCCACTTCCTGCTATCGTCGGGTGGAGTGGGCTCACGAGAATCTACATTGCAAGAAACTCGTCGTCACACTCTTCTAAAGAAGTCAATCGCTCTAAGAGCAACATGTGATGAAAGGGGACAGTAGTATAGCTGCTTTGGCTGCCGACTGGGTCGATCGTTGTTCCGAGCACAATCTGCCAAAGGTCAAGTAGGTCCTGCTGTGAATGCATGGAGAGCCTGCAGCTGTATTCGGATGATGCCGATTCTGTCCGCACAAAGACATAAAAGCGTTCCTCCCCAATTTCAATAGGGTTTACAAGTCTTCCACCTTGCGGCTGGCCTCCAACGAGATTCTCGAAATTATTTAGGCTCGAATTTGTTTGAGGTATACCTGTTAAAAATGAAAAAATCTCCAACGCCGTCACACGAATAGTGTGTTGGTCCTTGTGTCTTCCGAATATAGAGGCATCACCCACAGGACAAATCACGATGGCGTGGTCATCAAAAAGTGCTGCGGCGGCTTCAGTGACGTTGCTGTCTAAGGTCCAATGCGGGTCGTCGTCTCTTAGTGCAGGGTCAAGGAGGTGTATGTCGGCATCAATAATTTCTTCTAGCTCAGCAATCATCTCCTTGTAGACCACAGCGTCTTTTCCGTGGAGGGGGCCCGCATAAGAAATGTGCAGATTCGTATAGATTCCCTGACCGAGTTCATCGAGGTGTTCTTGTGTTTTTTCTGAAACTCCGTGCCCCTCAGGAACAATGATGGAAAGAGCCTTTCCATGGGTATCGATGGTGATTGTATCAGCGGCAAAGACACATGATCCAATCAATGTAACTACCGAAAATGTGGCGCTGTACAAGATGTGTTTTAGTGATGTGTTAAGCATTTTTGTGACGCTTCGCTAGTAAAGACTAGTTGATTTATGGCATTAGTTATTTAAGTAAACATTTTATAGGAAAAAGGCAATACAGTCAATGTCCTGATGCATGCCCAGACGCTGGGGGCAAGCATACATGCATAAGCAAGCATGTCCCTTATGTCCCTGCGGTCACTTGGGTCTTTTCTTTTGCGAATCTACTAAACTTTTCAGTATCTATCCCAATTTAGCGTATTTCTTGTAACGTGTGGGCATGGGAAATGAGGACACACTACTGGTAATGGGACAGGACATCACCGAAGTTGCAGAATGCCTGCGCAATCTAGCTATCGAACTTGTTGAAGACGAGGATTTTGGCCTTCCTGAGCGCTGGAGAGAATGCGTAGATATCACAAGTCTTGAAGCCGCACTTAGCAAGGATCCTGAGCTCGCCAAACAAGTCGTCACTGTCCCCACAGATTTTACGCCTCTGATCATGACCCTCCTGACATTGGCGGTATTGCGGGGGGATGTTTCTTCTGCAGAGTTACTGCTTGAGCACGGCGCCGACGCCAATGTGCGTGATTCCGTAGGATATACCCTAGCACATTGGGCGGCTATGCATCCTCATATTCCGATGCTAAAGCTCTTGAAGGAGTATGGCGCAGAACTCAATGGCGCGACGCTCTCCGGTACTCGACCCATGGATCTTCTACGCGTGCGCTTATCCAATCCACAAGAAACCATGCCTCATGCGCTGCCAGTGCTTAAAGAGGGGGCAGCGCTCTCTCTTCAAGATTATGATGAGATATTTGGGTCTCCGTTTTTGCCTTACCCGCGCTTCACCGCTCGTGCGCTTCTGGCACTGCGGCGTCGCTACCCGGTTAGTGGGCAGTACTATCGCCAGCACCCGATCCGTGCTTATGTAGAAGAGCAGTTTCAGCATTGGAAATCTATATTCACTTCTCCGCCGTTTTACGTACAAAAGATGCACTATAAAGACGATGGTAGTCCGGTTCCCAAATTCCTGGATGGGCAGTGGGAGGGCTTAGCATCGCGGAAAATCGCCGCTGGAGAACTCGTGGTGCCCTACTCAGGTGTTGTCGACGATGCGGTGTGGGTGTCTAAATATGGAGATCCCTCCGATCGCGTGATGCACGTCAAAGACTTTCCTGCGAATCTCTGTATCGATGCTGTGACCGGCGACGGAATGGCGCAATTTATCAATCATGGTCCGCCGACACTAGGCCTGATGACGGTGATGGACCACGGCCTTCCTATTGTTGTGCTCTTTGCGCTGCGTGACATTGAAAAGGATGAGATGCTTACCTACTCGTATGACAACAGCGGCACGTGGTTCACGTCTCAGAAAATGAAGATGGTAGAGCTCTCTCCTAACGTATTGAGAGCCTTTGTGCAGCAGACAGAGGGGCTGACGAAACTTACCACTCGTGTTGATCAAAAAACGTCGTCGTTGCAAGAGCTTCTGCATGCATGCTGGACACGTCATATGCTGCGTTACCTTACCCAAGCCGACCGCTGGAAGCCTCTTGTTGAAGAGGGGCTGATCACGCGTGAAGCTCTTAAGGGCGCACGGAATTCTATTGGCGCTTCCTGAGCTGTACAGGCTAGCCCTTGAGGGCTAGGTAATATGTAGTGACCATTTAGCTCTGAAGAGAGTGCCAGGAAACTTCAATACTCCAATTTTTGGAGCCCGTTGGGCTCAGACATTATAGCCCAGGGCGTAGCCCTGGGAAAAGGTATCATATAATTGCACCCTGAAGGGGTGCGACCGAAACGGACGCAATATTCGAGCAAGAGCTCCCACAACTATTTGGAGAGGAGTTCATTCCTCGTTTTAAGACATTGCAATCCCTAATCATGTCGCACCCATTCAGGGTGCAAATTGTTTTTCACATTTACCCAGGGCGTTGCCCTGGGCTTTAATATCTGAGCCCGAAGGGCTCAGAAATGGACATATTGAGTTTTTTTGACACTCTCTGCAGAGCTCCGGAGATTAATTTGCCTTCCTGGGGCTAAACCCCGGTCCGTACAGGTGGCGAGTCCTTCGGGCCTAAAGAAAAACTGCGTTGCGCTTTATTTGTCCGGATTGGCAGACACTGAAGACCATCCCTTTAAGAGCGAGTTCGCTCTGTCGAGGTCTTCGGGGAAATCGACTTCGACGCAAAGGTCATCGTCAATGATGACGGGGTCGATTTTGACGCCTTCGTCGATACAGAGTTGGATGGCGCGTTCGAAGTAGTCGTCATCGCCGCATTTTTCTAGAGCGCGGTCGAGGGCCATGATGTCTTTTTGAGCGAAGCGGTTGATGCCGACGGCTTCGCCTTGCGCTGCTGTGACGGTTTTGGACACTTTGACGATATGCCCTTGTGCATCACAACGGTATTTGATTTCCTCTTCGGCTGTCGTTGCGGTGTTTGCGAGCATGCTGCTGCCTTCATGCTCCCAAATAGCTTCCAAGGCATCGGGGTGGAAGACGACGTCACCGTTGAGCCATAGGATATCGGTGGCGGTACCTACATGCTCTAGAGCGTGCCATAGACTTTTGGCGGTGTTGGTGCTGGCGTAGTCGGGGTTTTCTATGAAATGGAGGTTAGGATAGTGTTCTTTCATGATGTCGGCGCGGTAGCCTACAACAACATAGACGTAGCTGGGTTCCACGTGAGCGCTTAAAGCTGCTAGCTGGCGGTCGAGGATGGTAGTGCCGTCATCCAAAGGCACGAGCGCCTTGGGACCTTCAACGTCGGCGAGCCTAGTGCCGACACCTGCGGCGAGAATAATTACTTGCATAGCCCTATCTAAGCACTACGGGCTTATTAAGGCAATGGCGCTATTTATGCGTTGGGTTTTGCTGGTCCTGCAAACGGCCCTACCAGAGCTGTGTTGCCACGGCGCACAGCAGGGAGTATAAGGCGCGAGCCTGTGACACCTCCGAGATGGATGGTGTTGTGTGCAGTGATGTGAGGCCCTGACGATTTTGGATCCTGGCGGTGGTTGGGGTTCACACTAAAGCGCGGGTAGTTGGAGCTGCTGATAGAGAGGCGAATACGGTGCCCCTTAGCAAAGACGATACTTGTCGTCCCTAAGTTGACATCGACCTCGTGGGGCTTGTGTGCCACGTTCTCTTCGTCCACAGAGTGATGGTCAGCAAGGCGCTGAATGCCGTCGGAAATGAGGATGCTGCGCCCATCAGGATAGACGTCGCATAGGCGTACCGCCACGTCGGTGTCTTCCTGGTCTGTCGACAAGGTGATGATGGCTTCTAGAGCGCCAGTGATTTCTAGGTCTTCAGTGAGAGGCTGTGAGGTGAAGACGACAACATCTTTTCGCTCTTCGATAGGCTTTTGGTCGACAGGGCCGGCCTGCAAAAAGAGGTTATGGCCTCCAAGTGTAGGCACTGGATCGTTGGGGTCGTGGATAAAGCTGGCACGCCCCTGAAGTGCTGGTGCGCTTTCTTCAACAAGTCTTCCACCAACATCAAGATAGAAAGCCATGGGTATCGAGGGGACCGGCCAGGTGTCAGCGCTGCGCCACACGTTACCACTCGAAGGACTTTCATCGAACGGTCCCATCACATAGTAGGTGACCGCAGGGAGGTCTTTAATGCCGTTCTCGACACCCTTGAGGTGGAAGTCGAACCATCCCATTGCAGAAAAATCTACAGGTGCGTGCATACCCGCTTTGGGTACCTTGAAATCTCCAAGATCATTTTGATCGGGCCAGTGGTGAGTCCAGGGACCAATGATGAGTTTCTGCTCGCCTTTAGCTCCCACGCCGCCACCGTGTTGCCTGCTGACGAAGCCATCGATGGTTCCTTGTAAGAAGGTGTCGTACCATCCTCCGTGGTGAATGGCGGGGACATCGACTTTGTGAGCGACATTAGAGGTGTTGAAAAGCTGTCTGAATTCGGGAGACTGACTCAACAAAATAACTTTGTGCAGAGCCGCGGGGTCGTTGCCATAGCTGCCTAGCCACTTCTCCACCTGATTCTTACGTAGCTGGCCTCCGTTGAAGATTGCGTGATCAAAAATGCTCGACGCCGCGGTGCCAATATGTTGGCAGTGCAGGTTGGGAGGCTGGCAAGGTGCCAACAGATGCTGGGTGATGCCTAGCGCCGACACCCCATATGTACCGACTTTGCCGTTACAGTACTCACACTCGGCTAGCCACTGCACGGTGTCATAGCCATCCTGCAGAGGTCCCCAGCCATCGGCGATAAAGGGGAGCATCTTGCCCTCCGCATCGATGCCGTTGCGTGTGTCTTGAATGGCGACCGCGTAGCCGGCATGAACAAAGTCAGCAATTTTTGCGTAGTGCCAGTCGCGACCGTTCGGAGAGCGAAGCAAAATACAGGGTAAATCGCGTGCTTCGGAGCTGGGTAAATAAATGTCTGTCGGCAGCTCAGTGCCGTCACGCATAGGGACGTTTACGGTGACGCGAGGGTGGCGGGGGCTTGCCTCTAAGTGACTGAAAAGAAAGAGCATAGAAAAGAAACAAGCAAAAGTTTTACGCATCTATGACTCCTAAATCACAATATTAACTCAAAGAGGATAACCTAGGGCGTCTATTTTAGCACGGATTGATGTATTCCGCACGCAAATTTGGCCATGTGACAGGTGTGTTAACTTTTTATTTGTCTCAAATAGGGGACGTGCTAAGCTACGCTCTAATCCCGAAGCTGTTACGGACCGCTGACGGAGCTGATTTCTCTAGGAGGTATGATGAAAAAACAGATCACCCAAATCTCCGTACACCAGTCGAGCAAACTGCTTGGCGTGCTGCATTTTTTGCTCTCGTCGCTCATATGCATGCCCGTCGCCATATTAGCATTTTTGCTGACCCGAAAGCTAGAGTACCTATCCATTGTGTTGGTACCCTTTGCCTATTGGGTGGTTACGTACGTTGCTGGTGCACTTTTTGCTTGGGCATACAATGTAGCTGCCAAGAATTTCGGTGGCTTGGAGTACAATACCCAAGAAGTCGACATCGACTAAGTGGGCGTGTACCGCGCTTTTGCTTTCTCTTCAGGGCCTAGCACCTTCTGCTAGGCCTTAATCTATTCTGCGCTATTATTTTCATTTTCAGTTGTGTGCGATCTTCGGCGTCTTCCGATTCAAAGAAACCATGGAGGCCATGGAGGTAGGAAGAAGGACATGGAGAAGTTCTTCCAGCGAGTTCTTCTGTCCTGTATTTCCTGTTTCTCCTGGTTTCCCTGCAAACAAAAAGGCAAGATACCAGGAAGAGCAGGACAAACAGGAAAGTAGCCTCAGTGCGCAAAGGAAAGGAAACGTTCCTCCATGTTCTCCATGATCTTCCCTCCATGGCCTCCATGGTTTCTTCGGAACTTACAGACAATGAGGGTTAACGGAGCTTCGCCACTAGAGCCGCTTAGTATCTAGTACATGCCAAAAGTTAGCCATCCTACGGCTTTTTTGATCATTTGCAGCCACGCGTAGGTTTCGATGACAACTTGCTGCGTAAATAGCTTCAGACCGATGGTGATGACCATCAGAGCCAGCAAGGACTTTAGTGGCAAGCCCAAGAAGGTGATTTGCACCTGAGGTGCGAGGCGGTTGGTGATACCGAGGAAGACGTCGGTCATCAAAATCGTAATCAGTCCTGGACCTGCTAGCTGCACGGACAGGACCATCATCTTGTTGAATAGCTCGAACTGCAGCTGCCAGAAGGGAGATTCTAAGCTAAAAAACTCTTTGGCTAGAAAGCGGTCTGGGGGTATCAGCTCGTAGGATTTGCGGATGGCTTCAAGAAAATGCCAGGGTCCATCCATTAGAAAGAACATGTAGATGAGCATCATATTAAACAGTGTACCTAGTGGTGACGACTGGTTTTGCACTGTGGGGTCGTTGACCATAAGGCTAGCGCCACCGCGCTGGTGGTCGATGATCATCCCGACGTTTTGCACGACGGTGAAGGGGATGCTGATAAGATAGCCTAGGCAAAGCCCAATGAAGATCTCTTTGATCATGATGAAAATCATGAACAAGTTGAAGGTAATTGGTGTCTCCGTTGTCGCGAGTAGCTGCGGAAGAAAGATCACGTACAACGAAATGGCGAACGTGACTTTTACGGGGTGAGGGAGCACGCGGGCACCGAAGAATGGGGACAGGGCGATGATAGGTAGAAGCCGCCCCAACGCCAAAAACATAAGCGAGAGCAGTGCCTGTGGCGAGTTGTTGGCAAAATCTCCGTTTAAGTAGAGATCTAAGTAGGTGTTGGGGAGTGAAGGATCCATGTCACCCTCCCGCCATACTCCACGCAGGGAAGTTCTTAAAGACGTTTGTTGCAAGGCTCATGATCTGGGCCCCCAGCCATCCCCCTAAGAACATTAGGGTTAGCGTCACAGCGACAAGTTTCACGGTGAACGACAGAGTCTGCTCCTGGATCTGTGTTGCCGCCTGAAAGATGGCGACGACGATACCGAAGAACATACTGATTAGGATCGGGGGTGCCGACAAAATCAGGATAAGCAACAGGCCCTGGTAGGCGAGCTGTACAACGTGAGTTTGAAACATGCGTTCTCCTTTTAACGGAACGTAAGCACCAGTCCTTCAATAAGTAAAGTCCATCCATCGAGCATCACAAGCAGAAATAGTTTCAGCGGCATCGAGATGGTTACAGGCGAAAGCATCATCATACCCATGGCGAGGAGAATGTTCGAAGTCACAAGGTCGATGACGAAAAATGGAATATAGATCAGTACCCCAATCTCAAAGGCATCTTTGAGCTGTCCCGTGATGTATGCGGGAACCATGATGATGAAGTCGTCAGGGGTGAGGTCGGGGCGGTGAATTTCAGGTAGCACCCGGTAGGCCATGCGGTAGAAAAGCACCTGGTGTTTGACCAGCGAGTTGCGCTTAAGAAACTGGCGTAGCGGCTCGCGTGTTTCTGTGGCGACTTCAAGGACGTACTCGGAGGATTCTGTCGAGAAAAGGGTGTCAGGAGTCGTTCGTTGCGTCACTGCCGCCTGTCCTGCTTCGTACATATCTAGGGCTGTCGGATACATGATGTAGATACTCAACATGAATGCCACGCCGTTGATGATCTGGTTCGGCGGCGCTTGCTGCACACCTAAGGCACTTCGCAAGAGCGAAAGCACCACGACGATTTTTAGGAACGATGTCAAAAGCATGATGATGAAAGGCAGGAGCGCTAGCAGCGATAGGCTAATGGCCTGTGTAATAAGCGAGGGCCTTTTGAAAGTCTCAAAGGGTTCGTGCTCTAAAATCTCTCCGCCAGTGGGGTCTGTGCGGCGTACGAGACCTTGTTCGACCTCTTCATTCGCTTTGTCTTTTTTTGCGCTCTGGGCCATCAGAGACTCTGGTGTAGCACAAAAGAGCAGTAGGGCGGCGATTAGCCGGAGGACAAAGCGCATCGATAAGAGCTGTTGGCGAAGCATGAAACCCCTCATTGCGTCTGTTCAGACATTAGTGATTGGAAAGCGTGTTCTAGGATTTCCCACTGCTTCTCCAACTGTGCATTAATGATACCTGTTTCGGTTTCTATGATGCAGCTACCTACCCCTAGGTCTTCGTTAGGACGGATAGAAAGTGACTCTAGCTTTTCAAATACGGTTGCTAGGTCTTTGCGGTGCGACTCTAGCTTCTCGAGTTCTTCAGGACTTACGTAGATGATGATTTGTTTCGCTTGCGATACTGCTTTTAGCTTACTGGCGACGATATCGACGATGGCATTTTCTGAGAGCTCAATCTCACGCCCCACGATTTTGCGGGCGGCTTTCAAAGCCACAGGAATGATCATTCTTTCCGTTGCAGCATTTACGTTGGCGATTTCGCGCTCGAGCTCCGCCAGGTGTTCGGTCCACTGGGCGTAGCCCTCCTGAAAACCTTCTTGCTGCGCCTGTTCTTTGAGCTTCTCGCATTCGGAGGCAATTTGCTGTTTATAGCCATCACACTCCTGGGTCACTTGATCCAGAAGCTCCTGGGCTGACACAGCTTTGGAGAAAACGTCGGCAGGGATGATCTTAGCCCCAGGGGCCGCGTGCACACCTGCTCCGGAAATAAGGGAAAAATAGCGTTTACTCGTCACAATTTACGACTGCTTTTCAAAATAGTTCATGATACCCACAACTTGCCTAAGCAGCTGGGGGGTGACATTTGGGATAGGGTCTTTTTCACAGTTATTCGTCACAATCTTGGCTCTACCGGTATCTAGGGCATGTTCGATATACCATAGCAATGTTTTATCTTGTCCCGATAGAGCTTTGCCAAGGCGACCAAGACCTCTTCTCTGCAGCTTTAGCTTTAAGTTGCGGCAATTCCCATCCCAATGTTCAAGTTGTAGACGTGGAACCGAGAGCTTCACTCGTTCTTTGTACATATAGAAATTAAAAAACTGTCGCTCTTCGTCGTCGAGGCAGCGCAGGAGAGCTTCTTGATTCGTCTTCTTCACGATATGTCGCATCTCCGCGACAAGGTCACGTAGGCCTAAGAGGCTTGCCAGTCGCACTAACTCCTCTTTTGAGTAGTCCCCAAGGCGGTTGAGGTAAGAGTGGGGCAGGTAACGTGCAGGGAGCCTTTCACCTTGATTAATCTGGCTATATAGATGCTGTAACAGGTACTGCGCCATAGGAGGCGATGGCTGCCTCTTGGGTACCGCGCACCCTAGGATGCGGCAGATGCCACGGGCCTGTTCTCTAGGTAGAGAAGCTATCGTAGGCATGCGTAGTTCCTCGGGCATCTTCTCCAGATAGCCCTTAAGCCATGAATAGTGAACACGTTTGAGGCGGTCTGCGGGCTGGGCTAGAGCACGAGAGGCATCGTCACTACGGACGTCGCAACGTTTGAGCTCTTTGGTAAATTTTTTCGGCAGCGCTGGGCGCAGCTCTTCGCTTAATCCACCGTAGTAGCGGTTGATGAGCACCCGCAGCATGATCCAAGCCTTTTGCTTCATAGGCTTTTACTCTTCGTCGTCCTCGTCGTCGTCCTCGTCCTCTTCTTCGTCCTCGTCGTCCTCGTCGTCTTCCTTGTCACCTTTCTTTTTTTTCTTTTCTTTCTCTTTGCCCTCAGTCTCACTAGAAACGGCTTCAGAGCTTGGCTGAAGAGGGCCGAAGGAGAGCAGGGACATTACGCCGCCATACGAGGCCATGACGGGCATGATTTTCCATAGAATCCATGCCAGCAAAGCCACAAGTATCAGGAGGCTGACAACGAACGAAAAGAAAATGATGCGGAAGGTTGTGACGGATTCTTTAGCAAGAATGACAGTCCAAATGGATACTAGCGGTTTGTCACCACTTTTGAAGTCTTCGTCAGTAGGTTGGGTGACAAGAGATCGGTAGCGTGCTAAGTCGGGGACAACGGTGACGTGGTCGTATTCGAGATCGGGGACAGATCCCGCAACCCAGTGGCGAATTTTAGGTATTAGGTGGCTATTGGGGTCGTTAAGGATACCTGTGTGCTTGACGTACACGGAGGCTGTGACAATACCTTTTTCCGCCTGAGGATTTAGCGGGTCGTCCTTGGGGAAAGAGAGTTTTACTGCTGCGTCGATGACACCGTCGATATTGCGGATGGTGCTGGCAATTTCTTCTGCCAAGCCGCTCTGGTATTTGATTTGTTCTTGTAGCTCCGACGGCACTAGGCCGGAGTCTTTGAAGATATCTAGCAGGCCCTGCTGCGCGCGTCGGGGGAGGCCTGCTTCACTTAAGATAGCCATCGCTTCGCGCTTACGCATTCCGGAGACAGCGATGTTCCATTTAGCGGCACCGCCGCCACCGCCGCCACCGCCGCTTTCGGCTTTGATTTTGGTTGCTTCAATGCCTTTTCCCGAGAGGAAAACGAGGATTTCGTTGGCTTCGCGTTCGTGTAGGTCGTGGGCGATGATTTCCTGTTGGTCGCACCCTGTGAGTAGCAAGGCCATGAAGGTGAACGTCACCATGGTGGTCGCTAGGCGCAATAACATGAGCGGTTTTCCTAATGTCTTAGTTTGACTGATCACCGGACTATACTCGACTTGGCTAATAATAGTTAGTAGCTCCCAAGGTAGCATATTTGTCTTTTTTCAACCCACACAATCCCTTGAAATTCAGCTGTTCACTACCACGTAAGTGGGAGGGCTGGCGGTAAGAGGTTCATTTCCTTGGAAACCTTTCATATGATGTTGATTATCAAAGAAAACCATTATAGAGCCTATCCGTGCTGCCTCTGCCTGATTTGCTAGCGTAAGCTAGAATACGGGGCTTCCCTCGAGTATGACGAAACAAGTCGTCGTATGGGGGCAGTTTAAAAATTACCGCCGAGCCCACAGAGATCACAGAGGAGGGACGCGTTGGCTGGCGTAGATCAAAAGTGATCCAAGGTTTGGCAGCGAGTGTGTGTCTGAGAGAGAAGCCGCTCTGTGATCTCTGTGGGCTCGGTGGTGAATTCTTATACCGTTAACAGCAAGAGTCTCGGTGGTTTATCTTCTGCTTTCTTGATAATAGGTATGAGGGCAGCTTATCGCGATAAGGGAGCTCGTCAGAATATCTACTCTCCTTTGTCCCATTGACGGAATATTAGGGCGATGTCTTCCCTGAAGATATCTGGGATATCCATGCCTTCGACTAGGACGCGAAATGTATCGCGGTCTTGCTGCGCTTTTAAGCCTTCACACCCAAGGATAAGAAATAGAGAGACAGTGTGGGTATTTGGCATCACTGGGCGGCCTTGGAGGGCAGATAGGCATGCCTTAGCGACCTCGTGGTCGGGGGAGAATTCGATTAATGCTGCAAGAGCGCGAACATTATCTTGCGTGACGGGTTCTTGTTGCATCACTTTAAGGAGGAATTCCTTGGCGGGAGCACCTATTGTCGTAAAGGCTTGGTAGATATGATCCTCGAGCATGTAGTGAGCATGCCCAAGGGCTTCAAAAAGCGGGACAATGGCGCTTTTATCTACGAGTCTTCCCAAACAGACGACAGCACGTATGGGTGCGTAACCATAGCCAGGCGCAAGGGCGTCATGGAAGTCGGGTTCCTCAAGGACACGCATCAGCAATGGGATCATCGTAGATCCTTTTGCTATAATGGCTTGAATTTCCTCTTCGGGCTCTTCTTGTTCCGACAGAATTAAATCGGCGATGAGTCTTGTGGGGCTGTCGTCGGGAAGATCGCTGTCATACACTTCACGAAGTGTGGCGTAGGCTTGGCGCGCTTTTTCCACGACTTCAAGGCAAGTTTCTGTGAACAGTACCGTGGCAAGGTCTTGACCAGCCGCAGCTTCCAGAGCTGCGAGCCGTTCGATGTCCTCGAGATGAAAATCTGCTAATGCGCCGATACCTTCATTTTGGTAGTACTGCCCCATCGCGCTAAAGCTGCCGCCAAAATGTGCGTCGCGATGCATCAGAAGGAGTTGGCTGTCGGTGTCATCGAGAGGGATGCCTGTTTCGGCAAGTTCGTCGAAAGCATCGGGTTTGTCTTCGCGGAAGATCTCGCCTAGGAGATCTTCAAAAGTCTTGTGATCTGAACTCATTATGCGCTGTCTATTGTTTGGATTTCGCCGGTGGCACGTTTGATAATAAGGCCAGCATTATAGCTGGAGCGTACAAACGGGCCACAGTACATGTGTTTGATGCCTATAGAGTAGCCGTACTCTTCGTAGGCCTTAAATTGTTCGGGGGTGACGAAGCTCTGCACACGCAATTTGTGGCGGTTCGGCTGCAGGTATTGGCCCATCGTGACGATATTGCAACCGGCTTCTTTGAGGTCACGCAGTGTTTCATGGACCTGCTCTGTGGTCTCCCCAAGCCCAACCATCAGTCCTGACTTGATTAAATCTTGCTTTCCCGATGCTTTGAGGTGACGCAGTAGTGTGAGTGTCCTGTCATAGGTAGCCTTATGGCGTACCCGTGGGGTGAGGGCTCGGACAGTTTCAATGTTGTAGTTAAAGATCTCGGGGCTGGCATCCAAGACTGTGTCCCACGCATGGGTGTTGCCCGCAAAATCGGATGTGAGCACTTCGAGGGTGGTGCCTGGAACTTGTTCCCGCACTGTACGCACCACTTCAGCAATGTGCGCTGCGCCGCCGTCTTCAAGATCATCGCGGGCGACCATGGTGATGACGACGTGCTTGAGACCTAGTTCTAAGACAGATTCCGCCACACGTTGGGGTTCGTCGGATTCTAGTGGAGGTGGTGCTTTGGAGAAGTCGATATCGCAGAAACCACATGCGCGCGTACATTGGTAGCCCATAACCAAAAATGTTGCCGTCTTGTGGGAGTAGCACTCTAGTAAGTTGGGGCATTGCGCCTCTTCGCACACCGTTTTAAGGCGTTTCGTCTGGACTAGCTTGTCCGTAGCAAAGAGGTTTCCGCCTTTAGGTAGCTTGCGGTGCAGCCAACTTGGAAAACGCCCTGGGCCTACAGCTTTGCCTTTCCACGAAGTGTCGGGGTTCTCCGGTAGGCGGTTGAGACGCTTACGTACTTTGGGTTTCGTGTCAAACTTGTCTATTGTGTGCACGTCTACACTCCGGTTCGCTGTCTCTTACGTTTTGGGGGAAGGTGCAGTGGCGTCTCGTTAGCCATCATCGCTGCCTCCAGCCACGCTTCGGCGATGGTGGGGTGGGCATGGATGGTTTCGGTCAAACAGTCGATCGTTAGCTCATTGGCGATGGCAACGCCGACCTCAGCGATAAGTGTTGCCGCCTCATACCCGACGACTTGAGCCCCGAGAATTTGGCCTGTAGAGCGGTCCGTGACCAGCTGTGCAAAGCCTATTGTTTCGTCAGCCGCCAAAGACTTACCTAGGAATTCAAAGGGGAAGGTGCCGACTGTTGCAGGATATCCCTCCTCCAAAGCTTGCTCGAGAGTTAGACCTACGGTGCCAATTTCAGGCTCGGTGAAGATGACTGCAGGCACGGCGTTGTAGTGCATCTGTGAAGGTTCCCCTATAGCATTACGTGCTGCGACAAGGCCTTGGTGTGAGGCCACATGCGCCAACCACCAGTTGCCTGTAACATCACCAATGGCGTAGATGTGGGGGACATTCGTACGCATTTGCACATCTGTGGGGATCTCTCCGTCGTCTTTGATCACAACTCCAGCGGCTTCCAGTCCAATGTCAGAGGTGTTGCGCGTTCTGCCAATGGCAACAAGAGCCATGTCAGCGTTAAAAACTTTTTCTCCGCCACAATGCACGGCGACGCCATCGTCGGTGACATCGATTCTTTCTACTGCAACGCTGGTTTCAACCTGAATGCCTTTATCCACAAATGCTTTGGTGAGCACTCTGCTGACGCTTTCACTCTCCATCGGAAGCAGGCTGTGTAGAGCTTCAAGGACGATGACTTCCACCCCGAGCACCTGGTAGAGTGAGGCGAACTCGCTGCCAATGACACCTCCACCGACGATCACTAGTGATTTGGGTAGTGTGGTCAATTCAAGCATCGACGTCGAACTGTGAACGCGTTTGTAGTCGAAAGGAAAGGGCTTCATGTTGCGAGGCTCGGCGCCGGTGGCGATGATGATGCTTTCGGCGCGAATGATGACGTTGTCGTCACCAGTAACTTTGATTTCATGGGGAGAGCTGAAGCGGCCATAGCCGCGAACGAGTTTGATTTTGTTCGAGGCGACAAGCTGCTCTAAACTTTTGCGGACCTTCTCTACGATGCGGTCTTTACGCGAGGCCATTTTACTGAAGTCAAAAGAGATGTCGCTGACTTCAATGCCAAATTCCTCTGCGTCGCGAATTTTATTGAGCGCATCGCCATTGGCAATCAAAGCTTTAGTGGGAATGCAGCCGCGATTTAAGCAGGTTCCACCTAGCTCGGCAGCTTCAATGAGCGCGACGCGCTTGCCTGCTTGAGCGGCTTTGATGGCCGCTGGGTAGCCGCCAGGGCCTCCACCGAGGACGGCAACATCAAAATTCTCTTGCTGGACTCCCATACGAAGCTCCTTGCCTCTAAGTTATGACCCCCTCTTTGATACCACAGAAATACCCGCAGTGCAAAGGCTTAAACGCGCCTGACAACATATGCGTATGTTGTCAACTGACATATAGTGAAAGCTTTAGGACTGTTTGCGCCGTCCCCAGGGATTGAAGCGGATGCCGAAATTACCCCGGCAGCGCCATCCGATGTAGAAGCGGCTTTCGCGCCGCTCTGACCAGACGATGCGCGAGCTGATGAAAGGCTTCCATCCATGCAGTGCAAGATAGAGTGACGAGTCTTTACCGGCGAATACCGTCGTGGACTTAGAGCGGTAGACGAAGGCTTCGGAGCATTCAGGTGTTAGGCGAAGCAGGGTGTATTCGCTGTTGACACCGTCGGCGCTGCCAATGACATAGAAGCAAAAATTGTGTAACGGATTGCGCCACGCCCAAGCAGCGGCTTTACCGAAACATGGCTTTTGACGGAGACGATAGTTGGCGGTAGGCTCCTCGCCGAAGATGCCGTCGTCGTCGTTGCCAAGGAGCGCCCATGTTGTCCAGTGTGGTAGATCGTACCATTGGATTTGGCATCTGTGGCGCGGAACGAAAGTATACAGCCAGTGCTGCGAGGCGCACGCCTTGTTGCGACATTGACGTCCTTCAAGTGCTTCGGGATCGCTGCCAAAGCACTGCGTACTGTAACGGTAGGGTACGCAGCCGCTTAGCGAGAGAGCGATCACAGCTACAAAACAAAAAAAGGTTAGGCGAGATGACCCTTGCAAGAAAAGGCCCTTATCCTTCATAGATATACCCTTATCACCGGTTACCAAGTCCATCGTTATGAGCACATCTTCAAAATCACGTCTTTGCTGGAATTGTGACGGGAGCGTTCCTGCCGCACTTGACCATTGTACCTATTGTGGGGTTAACCTTAAAGGTGCACCTAAGCCGCAGCCCAAACCTCCTCAAGATGCACTGAAACCACCTTATTCTTTGAATCAGGCGGTATCGGAGGCTCCACAGCCTCCTTTTGCTCTGAACAAAGGCGGTGATTCGCAGGCTGAAGCAGCACAGGACAATGGCGGTGAAGAGTCTGCTGCTGGCAACAGCGCATTCAAGCCTTTGGTGGCACTACTGGTGGGATCGGTGTTCTTTCTGTTTGGATTGGTGCTATGGCTCTTTTCCGACCATGGCACGTTCACGCTTCAGTGGAACGCTTCGTATTGGTTTGTCTATTTCTTCGTAGGGCTGATCGCCCTGGCCTTGGGGTGGACTAGCCTTAAGACCGTCGAAGATCCCTTGTAAGCATTGAGTTAGGATAATTCACGACAGTAAGAAGCCGCCGACCACCTGTTCTTATTGAATTGTTAGTTCAATCAACTGATACCAGCACATACCCGTCTGCGTCTGTCTGCGCTTTGTCTGCGTGGTACTACGTGGATGACTGCGGTAAAACTTCGATGAGCTCCCCCACAAACCTAATGCCTACACACACGCATCACTCGCTGTGGCGGCCGTGGCACTTTTTGTACTTGAGACCACTACCACATGGGCATAGGTCGTTGCGCCCGACTTTCGGCTCTACAGTCACAGGTTCAGCCTTAGCAGGCTCGCTGGTCCCTTGGGGGCCATGGGTCTGCACCTGTTGTGGCTGCTGCTGAGGGGTGCCGTTGCTGGGCATCGCGCTGCCGTTGCCATCGAGCTCCGGAAGCATCGAGCGATCGGTTTCGAGATTGATCTTCCCAAGCAGCTGTTGGAGGGACATCTCTGAAGGCGTGACGATTTCAAAGCGGAACATATCATGCGCAATTTCTGTGCGTAGGTCTACACGTAGCTCGTCGAATAGCTCAAACGCCTCGTGTTTGAACTCCATAAGAGGGTCCCGCTGGCCCACGGCACGCAGGCTGACGTCGGCACGGAGATGGTCCATGGTAAGTAGATGCTCTTGCCAGCGCTTGTCGCACTTACGGATCATCAGATCACGGATGGCTCGGTGTGAGATATTGGGTGGCGGCGCCATCCCTTCACGAGCTGGAGGAAGTTTCGCATTTTCGCGGGCGATTTTATCTTTAAGCGCCTGCACGATCTTCTCTGCTGCCATCTCACCAAAAACTTCGACGTCGGTGTATTCGTCTTCAAAGGCATTTTCGTCGAATGACACAGGGAATTTTTCAAGGAGCCAATTGCGGTAGCCTTCTGGGTCCCATCCCCCTTCTTCGCTGCGGCTGCGCAGATATTTATGGGCCGATTCGATGCATACATCTTCAAGAAGTTCTATGGCGATGGCTTCGATGTTATTTGTAAGAAGGATCTCGTTTCGGAATTTGTAGATTTCTTGGCGCTGCTTATTCATCACGTCGTCATACTCAAGAGTATGCTTGCGGATGGTATAGTTACGGCCTTCTACGCGTTTTTGGGCTGTTTCGATGGATTTGTTGAGCATGCGCGCAGAAATGGGCTCACCTTCAGGAGGGCGCAGCCGTTGCAGCACCGCCGTAATTTTTGGGGACGCAAATAGGCGCATCAATTGGTCTTCGAAGCTGATGTAAAATTTCGATGAGCCTGGGTCGCCTTGACGTGCACAACGGCCTTTGAGCTGCCTGTCGATGCGACGCGACTGGTGACGGGTTGTGCCAAGTACATAGAGACCACCCGAGTCCGCGACCCCTTCACCTAGCTTAATGTCCGTGCCTCGACCGGCCATGTTAGTGGCGATTGTGATAGCGGCATGTTGGCCCGCAGCAGCAATGATTTCGGCTTCGCTCGCGTGGTGTTTCGCGTTGAGGACGGTGTGCTCTAAGCCATTTTGGCGGAAAATACGCGACAATTTCTCTGAAACATCCACGGACTCGGTACCCATCAAGATGGGGCGTCCCGCAGCGTGTACTTCGCGTACGTCTGCGAGGATGGCGTTGTATTTTTCTCGTTCGGTCATGTAGATTTCGTCGTTGAAATCATTGCGCACGCATTTCTTATGCGTGGGGATTTCAAGGACTTCGAGCTTATAGATTTCTTTGAATTCTCCCGCTTCCGTTGTCGCTGTACCGGTCATTCCAGACAGCTTGTCATACATGCGAAAGTAGTTCTGAAGCGTGATCGTGGCGTAGGTCTGGGTCTCTTTCTGGATCGAGACACCTTCCTTCGCTTCAATGGCCTGGTGTAGGCCGTCAGAGAAGCGACGTCCCGGCTGTGGACGGCCCGTGTGCTCGTCAATGATGATGATTTTGTCGTCTTGAACGAGGTAGTCGACATCCTTTTCCATCAGAAGGTGTGCGCGCAGTAGCTGCCGCACGTTGTGGGCACGCTCTTTGCGCTCGGCATCCTTTTCTTGGACCTCTAGGCGCCTACGCATTTTGGCCTCTTCATCGAGGCTTTCGTCCTGCTCAATGAGGCCGTATTCATGGCCGATATCGAGCATGGTGAAGTCGTCAGCAGAGCTGTCCTCGCCGGCGCACTCTTCCCAGGTGGCAATGCCTCGGTCGGTGAGTTCGTACTCGCTGGCTCTCTCGTCCACAGTGATGTAAAGGGCTGCGATGGTATCGTGGCGCTCTTGTTTGTTTTGATCGGAGTAGTAGTAAAGGTCCCACTCGTCGATGCCAGCGCGAACATCAGGATCTTCTTTAAGGCGTTTAAGTGTCTTGTTGCGAGGTGTTCCCTTGCTAAGTAGCCACAAATCCTTGAGAGCTTCTTGCTTTTTAGCATTGAGCTCTTTGCCTTTCTCACCTGCTTCTCTAGCCTTGTCAACTTCTTCCAAGGCCTTGCGTGCCTTCGTTGCAAGCTTACTGCACTGGTCGCTTTGGAGACGAACAAGCCTTTTAACGCCTTGCTCGAGCTTGTCATACATTTGGCGCGATACAGGACTTGGGCCCGAAATGATCAAGGGGGTACGCGCTTCGTCGATAAGTATGGAGTCGACTTCATCAATAATCGCAAAGTAGTAGCCGCACTGAACCTGGTCTTCCTTACGCATTGCCATGGAGTTGTCACGCAGATAGTCGAAGCCAAACTCCGACGCAGTACCATAGACAACATCGCAAGCATAGATCTCGGCGCGTTTGTCGGTAGGAGTTCCCCCTACTAAGACACCTGTTGTGAGTCCCAGCCAACGTAAAATGCAACCTGCCCATTGGCAGTCACGGTCGGCAAGGTAGTCGTTTACCGTCACAAGGTGTACAGGTCGACCCGTCAGAGCATTGAGGTAAAGCGGCATCACCGCCGTTAAGGTCTTACCTTCACCAGTCATCATCTCAGCAATGGAGCCGTAGTGCATCGCGACACCGCCCACAAGCTGCACATCGTAGGGCACCATATCCCACTTTTGGTCGTATCCCGATACGTGAACTTCTGACCCGCAAAGACGCCGGCAGACCCCTTTGACGACGGCATAAGCTTCAGGAAGGAGGCTGTCGAGGCTCTCACCCTTGCTTAGGCGCTGTTTAAATTCGTCAGTCTTACCGCGCAGTTCATCGTCGCTCAATTTCTGGAACTTTTCGTCCCAGCTGTTGATCTCGTGAACAACTTTGCGGTAACGCCGCACGGCACGGTCTTGTGCTGTACCGAAGAGGTTTTTTAAAAATCCAATCATGCTCTTTCACACCGTGGGTTAGACAAAAGAGAGACGTATCTGCTCTTGCTGTAATGTACCTAATTCCAAGTAATTACAAAATTTTAAGGGGTTTCGCCATTTAATTCAATGCATCACCTTACCCGGACAACGTCCTAGGTTTCTGCATAAACACTATAGCCACAAGCCCCTAGGCGTTGCGATAAAAGGCTTTTCGTGCTTAAATGAAACGACATCTAATAGATGCCGTAGCTCCTAGAATTACGCAGAACGCAAGGAGGCGCATGATGAGAACATCCAACCCAGCACTTAACCCCGAGACCTTTAGCGGCTTCCCCTACGTATCCGATCGCTCGGAATCGATGACGGTACCCGGAGTCGTCAACAAGACCGCGATATTGCTACTCTGTGTGATGCTTACAGCAGGCTGGACATGGAGCCTGTACTATAAGTCCGCAGATCCTAGCGTTGTATCCCCGTGGATGATTGGCGGAGCCATCGCAGGCCTTATTGCGGCGATCGTAACGATCTTTAAAAAGGAGTGGGCTCCGGTCACAGCGCCGATTTATGCGCTCTGTCAGGGCTTCTTTGTTGGTGGACTCTCGTCAGTCCTCGATGCTAGCTATCCTGGTATCGTCATTCAGGCGACAGGACTTACCTTCGGAACACTCGCTGTCATGCTCTTCCTTTACAAATCCGGAATTATCAGTGTTACAGATAAGTTCCGCATGGGTGTTGTCGCAGCTACTGGGGCTGTAGCTCTGGTGTATGTGGTAAGTATCGTTCTTTCATTCTTTGGTACGAGTATACCGCTTATCCATGGAAGTGGCTTAGTGGGTATCGGCTTCAGCCTCGTCGTTGTCGGTATCGCAGCGTTAAACCTTGTTCTTGATTTTGATTTTATCGAACAAGGCGCTAGCCGCGGCCTCCCACAATACATGGACTGGTATGCCGCATTCGGCCTGATGGTGACACTCATCTGGCTATACATAGAGATGCTACGTCTACTTGCCAAACTGCGCAGTCGCTAGTCGCTGTTGGCACCTCGGACTATTCGATTTAAAGTAGTAAGAATAGGGAGCTAAAGTTAGCTCCCTTCTTGTTTTCTACCCTGTGCGTTTCAATCGCGCATGTAACGAGCCGTTGTGCATGTGGTTTGGTCAGGATACACGAAAAGAAGCGCAGAGGCGCAAAGAACAAAAGACGCAAAGAGGCTTCGTATCCCGAGGACTCATGGAACCGTCGCTTGGCCTTTAGTCTCACCGAATTTTGGTACTGAACCAGAGTCTTTTTTCTGTCTTCATTTGCGTCCCAGGCTCTGTCCCATGAGGCAGCGTGTTTCCAGACCTTTGGCGCTGTTCGCGAGAAGGTCCTCGTCTAGCTGCAGGCTCCCTTCGGGAAACAGCAGCACCATGGCGGAGCCACCGAAGCTAAAGTAGCCTTTTTCGTCGCCTTTATCCGAGTGTTTATCTGGCTCATAGGTCTGATGAATGCTTCCCACACAGGTGGCGCCCACCTCAACACAGATCACGTTCCCAAATACATCAGAATGCAGCTCAGTAATCATACGTCTATTTTGCCACAGGCTTTGCGGACGCTTTTGCAAAGCGCTGCGATTTACTGAAAATAGTGGTCCAGAGATATGTTTGGCCGAAGAAGGGGTGCAGTCTACAGGAAAATGAAAGCGGTGGTAGTCCGAGGGACAGAGTCGCGCAAGTACCATCGAACCCTTGGCGTAGTGCGAGGCGAGAACACGGTCTTGCAATAGCGCCTCTAAATCCATGTGGACGCCCTTCAATGCAAAGGGTTCGGCATCCATAGCACGGGCGAAAGCAAGAAAGCGCCCGTCAGCCGGTGTTACAGCCACAGTAGCGCCATCTGCGATGGGACGTGCATCAGGCTTCAGCTTACGCGTGAAGAAGGAATCAAAGCTCGTATAGGACTGTGCATCGTCAGCAAACTCTGTGGCGTCGAGGCCATACTGCTCGATGAAGGGCATAACGGCCTTTTGTGAGCAACGCGTGCGCTGGTAGGTGCCGACGGCACGTGAAATTAATGGAGCACGCGAGATGAGTTGCTTCAGAGGTCTTCCCAGCACCTTGGAGCGGAAGCTCGGACCATATAGTAGGTCGATTAAAAAGCCGCCGTAGACCCGTTCAATACACTGTTTGCCGGTTGCCCGGTCAATATAGGGGATTCCAGACATCGTATTATCTTGGGCGTGGCACGCCTTTTTTGCTTGCGATCTGGGAGAAAAACTTTAGCTCTTCCATCAGCTCAGCATTAAAGGCATGTGAGAGGTGTTGTGATTCAATGTGCCTGAGCAAGTTGTGCGCCGATTTTACCATACGCACAAGCTGCTGGCGGTCGTCTTTGTCTTGTAGATATTGCTCTTTGGTGCGCTTGTAGGCGACTAGCTCTTTGCGGATTTCTTGTTGCTCCTTCAGACTTGTCTTCGTCACGGCGATGATGTCATCTAGCTGACGTAAAGGACTTTGCTCAGCGCGTAGCTGCTGACTGTCAGGAGGAAGGTCTCCAGTAGACGCGTCGACAGGACCAAATGCCGCCTGTGCATATGTCGCTGCTAAACACAATAGTACACTCAATAGTCCTGATAATTTGAGGCCACGCATGACTGGAGACTCCTAGCTAAAGCAAAAATGCATTACATGTGCACGGAGTCTAGGTCTTTTTTCGATTGCTGTCAAAAAAACATGAAGCAATTAATGTAATGAATAGTTTATTGTATCCACTGGAATTTGTTTGATAATTTGTATAGTATTTTAATGGTTAATATTTATTTTACGGGGATTTTATGAATTTACTTCGATGGCTCATAGATCCAAGTGTACGCTATGAAGTCGAGTCTCGTTACGATGTTTATACTAAAAGCAATCAGCGGGCACAGACGCAGAGTACATTTATCTCGGGTACCATTAATAAGGCTCCGGTCAGCGAAGGATGGTGGACATGGAGAAAAGCACATACCATTGGCATCCTTAAGGGAAGTCTACACCAAGGCACCCAAAGAGATTTGGAGATTCCAGTAACCTGGTCGCCACCAGATGAGGAAATTGAGGGATGGAGGCATTACGATCAGGTTAACAGGTACGTTTCACATTACTACGACGGATTTCGCCTTTGTGTGCAGCTATCTTGCGCTTCGCTCTTTTACGGGATGTGCTCGGGTTTTGCAGATACTACCCCTCCATCTGATACTACTCTTACAATAGGGCTTGGAGGGAGCGCGGCAGCCGTATTTTTTGAATCACAAAATCGTACGAGTTGGGCCACTTTTGCTGCCTTGATAGCTTTTCCTACCCTTACCTACTGTGCAGGCTATTGGCTTGGACGTCAGATTCAAGTGTTGAGCCCTAGCGGCAGTTAGAGCGGAGTGATAGGTCGTCCAAAAAATCTGTTCCAAGGCCCGAAGGGCGTGATGAAAATGTTGAAGACGGAAGCCTGGCAAGCTATTCAATAGAATGTGGAGGAGCAAGATTCTCCTCCACGACACCCTGACAAGGTGACTAAACGTGAATTTCCGAGTGTACCGGCCGAGGTGCGAGCCAGTGACCGAAAGCAGACCCAACGTGCTGACCGACGCATAGAGCGGTGAGCCCTGGCATGAGTAGTTTTGCGATGTATGCAGCGCCAACGGATAGCCCCTTGCCGGGCAGCTCCAAATCGTTCCAAAAGTCAGCTATGGCATCATTGACTGGGAGCAGCTGCTCACGTAGTGCTATCCCTGCCACACCGGCTACAAGAAAGGTCATTGGCGCAGCAGCGAATACTGCCAAAGCCGCTATAGCCAGAATAGTTTGCTTTGCCATGCTGACGACTTTCGGATGAACAGTGATGGTGAGATGATTCTCATCCGCATTGTGATGAATGCGAATGGGATCCATCCCACCACCAGCTTTAGACATGGGTCTCTCTCTAAATTCAATGCCCATAAGTGTGTTTCCTCCCCACAAAATGTATGTTACGCGTCTTAAGCTAAGTGTTGTGAGGCATACGCCCTCCCCCGGCGACGCCTGACCCCATTACTCTAACACTGCCATATTAAGAAATAGTTAAGGATAGGGGAAGATCTCGCAAGGGGTTGAGTATGAAGTATTTGAATATACCTTCATCGACTGGTGATCCTTCTATTGATCTTAAGTCGGGGAATACCTATTCTTATGACTCTAAGTCTCTTAGGATTAGCGCAAAATATGGAATTCGTATCACAGCATTACCAAGCCGGTGACACCGTCGTTGCGGTGGCAACGCCTCCTGGAGAGGGCGGTGTCGCTATAGTCCGTGTTTCGGGTGATGAGGCTCTGGGCGTTGCCAACAAGGTGTGGTCTGGGGACATATTAAGTTATGCCACACATACGGCGCATTTTGGGCATGTCATTGATTTGGATGGGCGTCATGTTGACGACGCTTTGGCACTGGTGATGCTTGGTGAGCGCTCGTACACCGGTGAGGACACTGTTGAAATTCAGTGCCACGGTGGAAGTCTGGTGACGCGTCGTGTCTTAGACACCCTTCTGAGTGCGGGAGCACGCGCTGCTTTTGCGGGAGAATTTACCTTCAAGGCCTTTATCAATGGCAAGCTTGATTTGGCACAGGCCGAAGCTGTGCAGGAGCTTATTGCCGCCAAGAACGAACGCGCCCTAGATGCCGCTGACAAGCAGCTTCAAGGGGAACTATCGCGTAGGGTGCGCGGTTTTCAGCGAGGGCTAACGGACATTGCTGCCATTCTTGAGGCATGGGTGGATTTTCCCGAGGAAGGCCTGGAGTTTGCAAGCATTGAAGACGTCTGCGCTCAACTTAATGACAGTGCCGCGCAGATGAGGGCTCTTCTAGACACCTATCACGATGGGCGTATCGTTCATGATGGCCTATCGCTTTGCCTAGTGGGCAGTCCCAATGTGGGAAAATCTTCTCTTATGAATGCGCTGTTAGATAAAGATCGCGCCATCGTATCGCATATTGCTGGAACGACACGTGATATTGTTGAGGATCATCTGCGCCTCAATGGACTGAATGTAAAAATCACCGACACGGCCGGCATTCGTGAATCTAGTGAAATTATCGAGCAGGAAGGGATAAGGCGTTCAAAAAAGGCTCTTCTAGAAGCTGACCTTGTGCTTTTAGTGCTCGATGTGACGCAGCCCCTAGGTGCTGATCAGAGGGAACTCATTGGGCTTATGCCCCACGATAAGGTCATCGTTGTTTGGAATAAGTGCGACCTCAAACATGAAGACCCACCTGATCTACCGTTTGCGCATATCGCCGAAGTCTCCGCAACGGAACGTACGGGACTTGATACCCTCCGTAATCACGTCGATGCGGTCGTATGGGAGCATGGGCCTCCCTCCCGTGAAGAGGTGCTCGTAACAAACGTGCGACACAATGAGGCCTTGTCTGAGGCTTATAGTGCCTGCAGGCGCGTGTCAGAAGGGCTTACAGACGGCACTTCAGCGGAATTTGTTTCAGCAGATATGCGGCATTGCCTCAATGAACTCGGGCGTGTCATTGGCACAAACGTTACGGAAGATATTTTGTCGGCGGTGTTCTCCAAATTCTGTGTGGGTAAGTAGGGGCTGTGACGAAGAAAGAACGCGCGAAGCTCGTCTTAGAGGCCCTCGAGAGATTGTACCCTCAGCCGCCCATTCCTCTGGCGCACAGCGACGCCTACACACTGCTTATTGCGGTATTATTGTCTGCTCAATGCACGGATGCCAGGGTTAATAGTGTGACTCCAGAGCTCTTCGCCCTGGCAGACAACCCCCAAGATATGCTTAAGGTGTCGATCGATGAAATTCAGCAAGTGATACGTACTTGCGGCTTGTCTCCGACTAAAGCCAAAAACATCTGGAACCTTTCGAGAATCTTGGTCGAGCAGCACAATTGCGAGGTTCCCAACACCTTTGATGAGCTTGAAGCCCTGCCAGGAGTGGGTCACAAGACAGCGTCGGTGGTGATGTCCCAAGCCTTTGGGCTGCCTGCACTAGCGGTCGATACGCATATTCACCGATGTGCAAAACGATGGGGACTTAGCAACGGCTCGACTGTTGAGCGTACTGAAGCAGACTTAAAACGCCTCTTTCCAAAAAAGACATGGAGCAAGCTGCACCTGCAGATCATCCACTTCGCAAGGAAGTATTGTCCTGCACGCCAGCACGACCCAGATGCGTGCCCCATTTGCTCGCAACTACAAGGATTATAACTGTGAATTTCTTTAATCCAGTCGCTACGCTCCACTGTTTCGCGTGACTTCGTTTAGCCCGTTTGTGCTCGGTGGGCTACCTTGATAAGAACGAGCTTAGAAACGATAGCGTGAACTCCAACAGCACCCTTTTTAGGGGCGAAGCCCCGACAGCTCTATAGCCTAGCCCGTGAGGGCTAGGTAATGTGTAGTGATTATTTAGCTCTGAAGAGAGTGTAAAGAAATCCCGAGATCGATTGAGAAATCGTTGACTCTTCATGAGACCCGAAGGGGCGACTCATTGTAGCCCCACCCGCGAGGGTGGGGTGAAGCATAGAAAATTCCGGAGGCCTGTAAGGCCGAATTATGCCTCACAGATACTCATGAACCGCTTATGGAGCCACGAGTCGGCCTTACAGGCCTCAGATTTCTTTTGAATCTTACCCCACCCTCCCGGGTGGGGCTACAATGAGTCGATCCTCCGGACCTTAAGAGAACCCAGCGTTTGTGCAACCGGGGTTACGCTAAACATGTTGTAGAGCCGTAGTAATCAGCTCAGCCAATGGTGTCTCATCCTCACTAGCACCTTCCAATGTCTTCTTAAGGGCTTTTTCGGCGATCGCTTGGCTATAACCCAGGTTGATGAGTGCACTCATGGCATCGCCGATTTTGCTATTGACGGCATGGACTTGAATACCGCCGCCCTGCGTTGTTCTAGGCATCGAAGACAGGCCTGGTAGTTTGTCGCGCACTTCCAGCACAAGTCGTTCGGCGGTCTTACGTCCAATACCAGGGACTTTGCAGATGGCGGCGATGTTGGCGTTTGCAATGGCCTGACCAAGGTCGCGGGCATTAAGGTGTCCAATCACTGCTAGGGCTGTTTTGGGGCCGATACCAGAGACTCCTGTCAGTACTTCGAACAGATCGCATTCATCTTTATGTGTGAAACCATACAGTGTTTGAGAAATCTCACGGACGACGTGCACTGTATAGAGTAATAGTTCGCTACCTTGTGGCGGAAGCTCCGGGTATAAACTTGCGGGAATTAGAATAAGGTAGCCCACTCCTCCAGTCTCCAAAACTACATGTGAAGGCGTTGCACTGTGGAGTTTCCCGCGAATGAAAGCGAACATGACTATACCATTTTTTCGGTGAGTTTTTGTCTTAAGCTATTTTGTGCGTGACAGATGGCCAAAGCAAGTGCGTCTGCGGCGTCTTCCGGAGTAGGAATTTTACTCAGTAACAGTAGCTTTTGTACCATAGCAGCGACCTGCTCTTTGCTGGCACCTCCGTGTCCCACAACAGCGAGTTTGGCCTTAGAAGGAGGGTATTCAAAAATCGTGATACCTCTTTGGCTAGCGGCCAGAAGTACCATGCCACGAGCCATTCCGAGCTTCATAGCGCTTTGAAAGTTCTTTTGCATAAACTGCGTTTCGACTGCGACAGCATCAGGCTGATAGCGGTCCATGAGTTCACATAGCCCCTCATAGATGGCTCTATAACGGTCTGCGAGAGCGTCTTTTGGAGGAGGACGAATACATCCATAGTCCAAGATAGTATAGGATCCGCTAATGAAATCAATGAGTCCATATCCTGTAATCCGTGTGCCGGGGTCGATGCCAATAATGCGCATGGCGTCCCCTATTCGTCAAACAGACCCTGACGCATGCGTGGGGTCGTGGGGGCATTCATGGAGAAAAGATCTTCGGACTCTGTAGTTTCAATTTGGATGGGCTCTGGAGTACCTTGGGACAGTGTTGGGTTGGGAAGGGCTGCCGGAGCTTGAATCGGCGACACTGGCGGGGTGGGTTCAGCAGTTTCGATGATGGGTGGTGTTTTGGATTCAGCCACTTCAACGACATTGCCGAGGTTTGCCAGCAAGGTGTTGATTTGTGATTGCTTCGCTTCTAGCTCGTCTACACGTTCACAGCGCTCTTTCATTGCCTCGAGGTCTCTAGTGAGCTGGTCGACCTTCTCTTGCCAATCGTCTGCTGCGGTTCTTAACTGCGAGACCTCCGCTTCAAGAGTTTCTTCGCGTTGGCGCTGCGTTCTAAGTTGTACGTCCAGTTTGTCACTCAGCTCTTGTTCGCGCTTTTGTAGGTCTGCAGACAGCTGCTCAAGCCCCTGGATGCGTTCATCGCGCTCTTCCAACGCTTCTGAAAGTTGGGTGGCTTCTTTGACTTTTTTCGCTAGATGATGCTGTGCGGTACGTAGCTCAGTGTCACGTTCGCTAATAATTTGTTTGGCAGCTTCCAAGTCCTCAGCAAATTCTTCGAGCTGCGCCCGAGCTTGAACGAGCGACCGCTCTAGATCTTCCGATCGTGATTCAACGGCAGCTATTTCTCCGGTGAGGGCCTGCTCTCGCTGCTTAGCGGACTCCTCTGCACACTCTAGCGCATTAATATTCTCACCCAGTTGGGTGATTTCCTTGTCACGTGACTCGAGGCCTTTCTGCAATTCCTCTTTGTCGCGCACCTGATCTTCAAGTTGCTCGATGCTTTGTTTAAGAGCATCGGTGTCGCGCTGCTTAGCTTCGAGACTGGACTGGTGGCGTTTCTCATGATCGGCTTGCTGCGCCTTGATTTTCTGCAATTCAGTGTCGAGAAGGTCGCCACGTCTGCGAAGATCCTCTCGGTCGCGGCGCAGCGAAGAAATTGTGTCGTGCAGCTCCCCTTGCCGGGCATTGGCGTTGACAAGTTCAGCGTTTAGATCTTGAACTGCCTTAAGAGCTTGTGTCTCATTTTGACGCGCCGATGAAAGTTGCGGCTCAAGGGCTTTGAGCTCTTCGATTTCACGGTGCAATGCACTGATACTTGCCTTGTTGTCAGCAATAATATTTCTGAGGGCGTCATGTTGATCAAGCAGCGCCTCAGACTCGCTTACCTGTTCTTTTTGGCTCTCTTCTAATTGCGTAAGTTTCTTTTGGGCGCGGTGATACAGGTAACGGAATTCTTCGAGCTGGCAAATCTGCCGGTCTTTATCGTTGAGGGCGCTCTGTAGGGCATTATAACGCTGCCGCTCTCCAGCATGAGGCCCTTCGCTGCCACCGTGACGCGCTTCGGCTAGGAGCTTCTTCAGCTGCTCCACTTGTGTGGTGAGAGCTTGCTCTTCCGATTCTAACTCTTGCTCGTCAACATTTTCGTTGAAGAAATCTAGCAGCTCCAAATCGCCTGAAAGAGTATCTTCTTTGTCCACAGCACTACCTCTTTGGTGCCAAATATCTTCGCTTACAATTGGCTACGGCCACAATGTCTTAAGGCCTGTGTAAAACGATACGACGTCGCTACCAGAAGATCAACGCAAAAGCGTCTTTCCTCACTTACCAAGCATTTCCATCGTGGTCTCGTAGACTTCATCAACTTCAATACGCTTCATGCAACGGAAGTCAATGGGGCAGACGCGTTTATAACATGGAGAACACTCGACTCGCTTGTGGATGACACGTCCGAGTTTATAGGGCCCCGTTTTGACGTCACTAGTGGACCCAAACAACGCAAGTGGAGCAGTTCCCACCGCGGCAGCGACGTGCATAGGGCCGCTGTCGTTTGTAATCAAAATGTTACAGCGCCGTATTAAGGCGCATAGTTCACGGATGCTTGTTTTACCCGCCAGGTTGATGACGTTGTCAGGCATGTTGTGACAGATGTCATTCACAAGTTCCGTCCCCGCGTGGTCGCCGAAGTAGACGATTTTCTGCGTAGAATCAAGAGCTAGTCGCTGAGTTAAATCCTTGAAACGGTCCGGAAGCCAACATTTTGCAGATCCAAAGGCCGCCCCAGGATTGATGCCGATGATTGTGTCGCCCTCGCCCACACCGTGATTGCGTAGTAGCGTCTCTACTTCCGAAGACTCCTCGTCGGAGAAATAGAGGGCAGGCATCGTATCGGAAATTGTCATTCCAAGAGGCTTTAGTAGCTGCTTGTAGGTAATCACCAGGTGTTGCGTGGCGATGTTCTGCGGATACGCCAGAGCCTTAGTGAGCAGCCCGCGTCGCCAATGTCCCACGTAGCCAAGGCGACGCTCGATGTGTCCTCGCCAAAACCACCACGCTGAAGATAGGCTATTCGTGAGCAAGATCCCGAGATCGTAATTTTCACATCTTAGAGGTTCAATGACTTGTATGTGATGTGCGTGGTGCAACCAGCCGCTAGGACGAGAAAAACTAAAAATTCTATCGATATGTGGGTTGTGCTCTAAAAGATTTGCTAGGTGCTCGACACACATGGCCGTGATTTTGGCGTTAGGAAAACGTCGGCGTAGGTCCTCTAGCACGGGCGTAGCCATTACAAGATCACCCAACCAGTTAGGCATCCTTATAATGATGTTATTAGGATCACTACCCCACCACGTCGTAATTTCAGCCCCCGACATTCCCTTGTCCCCATCTCCATCTGCTCTTAGGGCAAAAATTATAACGGTTACGGCATTTTTACAGGGCACTCTTTCATATTTCACTGATTGTCAATGACGAGGAAAGATACTATCACACAGATAAAAGATGTCTTAGATACTGCGGGGGATTTTGGGGCTGTCACAGGGCTGTCGTTTCAAACCGCGTGTTATGTTACATTGAAGAGATAGACGTACATGCTTTGCGGAGACGATCATGGACCTGGAAGCGGCAACTAAAATTCTTAAAGATGTGGGACAGCATCATCTCCTCAAGGGATGGGATGCTTTAGACAAAAGAGGGCAAGCTCAGGTCTTAGAGCAACTTAAGAGGTTTGACCCAAAGACCCTGAAAAATCAACAAAGTATGCTGCGCTCTCGCTCACATCCTATTAAGCAAAATCTTGAGCCTTTTGGAGATTTTGCAACTTCGGGTAATGAGGCCGACCGCCGCCTCGGTCGTAGTTTGATGGCCGACGGTAAGGTTGGGTGTATCGTTGTTGCCGGAGGTCAAGGCACACGACTTGGGCATCAAGGGCCCAAAGGGACATACCCGGTCACCCCCGTCGAGAAAAAAAGTCTATTTCAACTTACGGTAGAGCGGACTCTTGCGGCTTCACATTGGGTGAATTCCCCCCTCTTCATGGCAATCATGACGTCGCAGCAAAACGATCATGACACGCGAAATTTCTTCGCTGGGAATCGCTGCTTTGGGATTGAAGTGTCACGACTCAATTTTTTTGCGCAGAAAGGGCTGCCACTCCTTGACGACGATGGGAACATGTTTTTGAAAGCGCCCGGAGAAATTGCTTTTGGACCCGAAGGCAATGGACCTGCTCTAACAGAGTTCTATCACCAAGGAATCTGGGAACAGTGGCGCATGTTGGGTATTCGCCATGTAGTGTTTATTCAAATTGATAATGTGCTTGCAGATCCTTTTGATGCTGAGCTCGTTGGCTACCATTTCCGCAGCGGCGCAGATGTAACTTTGAAAGCTTGTTTAAGGCAAGACCCCAATGAAAAAGTAGGCGTCATCACACGGCAAGGTAACACTATGCGTGTGATCGAGTACTCGGAACTTAGCGAACAAGAGCAGCACGCTACCGACTCGCACGGACGATTAAAGCACCCGTGCGCCAACCTGAGCATGTTCTGCTTTTCGATGGATTTCATCGAACGCGTGGCAGAAGCCGAGGACATGCCCTTACATATTGCGCACAAGAAATCTCAGCTACTCGATGACAACGCAATCCAGAAAGAAATTATGGCGTGGAAATTCGAGCGCTTTATTTTTGACGTTCTCCAACATGCTCGGCAGCCAGAGGTTTTAATTTATCCGCGAGAAGAGTGTTTCGCTCCGCTAAAGAATGCCTCCGGCGCCGATAGCTTGTCTACAGTTCAAGAGGCTCTTATTGCCCGGGATCGCCGGCAGTTTTTTGCTACCACGGGTGTGGAGCCTCTGGCAGGTCAGCCTCTTGAGCTTGATCCACAGTTCTATTATCCAACCCAGCAATTTCTCCATCATTGCCAACAAGGGACGGTGAAGGGTGAAGGCTACATCAGAGCTTGTGAAGGGGTAAATTGCTAATAATCAGTATTGTAATAGGTGATTCGGAATCCTTGGCATTGAAAAATGCTTCGGCACACAGTATATTTGCAGCTTTGTATGTGGAGTAATCAATGAAAATAGGCGTTTTAGGGGCCGGCACCTGGGGCTTTAGCCTTGCGTCGCTGCTGGCCTCCAAGGGTTTCTC
>JAJFMA010000293.1 GCA_021772415.1 Chlamydiota bacterium | reverse complement strand
CATTGCGTCCATTGCGTCCATTGCGTCCATTGCGTCCATTGCGTCCATTGCGTCCATTGCGTCCATTGCGTCCATTGCGTCCATTGCGTCCATTGCGTCCATTGCGTCCATTGCGTCCATTGCGTCCATTGCGTCCATTGCGTCTATTTTCGGCACAAAAAATGCGGCGTTTGCACGCCGCATTCCATAGAACTCCAGAAATAGATTTTCTGTACTGTGCAGACTAGAACATTTTGGAAACGTTCTTGTAGGCCAGTGAGGCCGTTTCGGCGCCAAACTTTGCAAGTATTACAGATGCTGGAAACAGACTTCCAGTAAGCACAGTACCTGCAAGCCCTGCACTCGCTAGGATGACATTCATCTTCTTCTCACCACTGGTGCGTGGCTGGTTCGGCTTAACACCGAAAAGCGTCTCGCCGGCGATTTTAATTGCCAGAGTCGCCACTGCGCCTACCACAAAGGCATTTCCAAGAGTCGCTCCTGCGCCGATCACTGAGCTAGCAACTAGAGCCGCTACAGCACATGCAACGCCGAGGAATGCGACGTCAGCATAGGATTTGAACTGGCTTCTTCCTTGAGCTGGTGCAAAGGGGTTATTGATAGGGCCCCACTTCTTGCATGCAAGTGCGTACTTACCAGCTTTTACAGCGCCGTAAAGAGCCGCGCCAGCAGCCGCTACGCCACCAACACCATATCCTACTGTTGTCCAGCTAGGCGCTTCTAGCTCGCTTGTCCATTCGCTGAGCTCACCCCACTTGTCACCCATAAAATTTACGGTACGCGCTTTGCAGCCGTATACTTCAGGATTGCCAGGGATGTAGTCGTGGCACAGACCCCGGGCGTAGTCAGGCGCGCCTTTTACAGCCTCCGGAACGCTCCAGAACAGATTTGCTGCTGAATCAGTAAATCCGCTCCAAGCACTTGCGAGACCAAATTGAGTTGCTTGTGGCTGTTGTCCGTCTAAATTTTCCATTTCTTGTGACCTCCCCAAGGGTTATTGGCGCCGCTAAGGCGCGTGATTTGGTCTAACTATGCATCGGCTCCGTTAATGGCCGATAAAATACTTGTTAAGATTCTATGATCTTCTTGATAGTTTATGAGAAGGGTGTGAGAGTTTATCACGCCCTTCTCTTAAATCCCAGTTTTTAAGTTGTGATAAGCTCGATGACCTTATCGTAGGCCCATTCCGCGGACTGATAGCCTGCCCAAGCAAAGGCACTACATACGACATCAGGCCGACCTAAATAGGCGCTGATCGATGCGAGTCCTGTGGCAACCACATTCATTTTTTTAGTGAACTGGTTGTCGTGTCCCTTAGGAAGTAGTTCACTAAGGGGTTTCCCTTGGATGTGGTAGGCAAATGCTGTAGCTGTTTTCACTACAAGCTTGAGTGCGGCACCGGCCAAAAATGCTGTAGCTGCCCAGTTTATGCTTACGATGCCTGTTGCTACCATAGCAGTGGTGACAGCAGCGAGTAGGACTTTGTCCCCGTACTTTTGAGCAGGTGTTTCCTTCTCTTTATGGAAATATCCATGCAGAGGATTTGGAATGAAAGCCCACTTCTTACAGTCGCAGACAAGCTTTTTCGCCACCCAGCATGCGCCTGCTAGGGCGGCAAAGCCGGCTGCACATACAGCGACTTCTCCAGCCTCTGGAACGGGAATATCGTTTTTAAGTCCTTGCACATTTTCCCAGGTGTAATGTTCCTTGTTGAACATTTCGCCTGCGTGCTCCATCCACTCCGCTCCCCATTGCTTCCATCCCTGAGTTTCTTCCATGGTTGCTGTACCTCTGTTGGAAAATTTGTGAGTGTGTAAATCTAAATAACTGATCTTTTGTTGCTTACATCTTATCAGATGGCTGTTAAGTCCTTGTGAGGGCTATGTAAAGTTTCTGTTCCCCCACCTTTAAGGTGGGCTAAGGCATAAAAGCATCCTGACCCCTTCGAGAGTGTCAGGACACCACAGCGTGCTATTCATCCGGAGAGCCCAACGGGCTCAGATATTATAGCCCAGGGCATAGCCCTGGGAATAAAGTGTCATATAATTGCACCCTGAAGGGGTGCGATCGAAACGCTAAAGACACCTGAAAAGAGTTCCCATAACTGCTTGTATGACATTACAATCCCTAATCATATCGCACCCCTTCAGGGTGCAAATTGCTTTTCACGTCTACCCAGGGCGTTGCCCTGGGCTTTAACATCGGAGCCCTTCGGGCTCAAAAAACGGACATATTGAGAAAGCCTGATACTCTCTTTTGACCTCAGAAAAGGCGCAAGGGGCCTTGACATGTCGCGCGTGATACCGGAATGTTCCCGTCCATGCCGTCCATGCCGTCCATGCCGTCCATTTTTACAAGGTCTTGAGGCAAAGCGGTCCTCGTGCTAGGATCGGTGCCTGTTGGAACACAAAACTAAGGAAAGGACATGGGCAAAGGATCTTGGAAGCATTCTGGGGCACTGCTAACGGGGATGTTGTTTGTCTTGGGTCTTGTAGTGCACGAGAACCATGGAAACGGAGGGGTCCGTAAAGCCGAATATGTAGCCCCGTCCTACACCTTTGAAACGGATGACATCACTGACATTATTTCTCATGCAGATTCCCACACTTTGGTGTTGATAGATCTTGACAACACAACCTTTCACTCGAAGACACAACTTGGCGGCGCAGCTTGGTGCTACCACCTGCGTGATTGCTATGTCGAAGCTGGGCTTACACGTGGTGAGTCCATTGATCAGGTGTACCCGCATTTTTGCGATGTCCAGCGCTTTGTTGAAGTAGAGTTTTGTGACGAGCGCCTTCCTGCCGTTATTGAGCAGATGGAAAAATCTGGGGCGACGGTATTAGGACTTACACATCGCCAGCCTATCATTGCCAAAAAAACTTTGGAGCTAATCGATCAACTAGGCATTCACTTTGGAGACCCCCAGTATGAGCATCTAGATATTGCCTTTGATACCGAATCCCACGCTTTGTTTGCTGGAGGCGTTATTTTCTGTGGGGACAAGAACTGCAAAGGGAAGATTTTGCATCAGTTTTTGGAACAGACACCCACACATAAAATTAATAAAATTGTCTTCGTCGACGATGTGTTGGCCAATGTTCATGCTGTGGAAAGGGGAGCGTTCGAAAACAATCTTGTTTATGTAGGTGTGCGCTATAGCCGTGAAGACAAGCGTGTAGCGGAATACAACCACGACATTGCCAGCGTTCAGGAACGTCATCTCCATGGAGTCATTTCAGACCACGATGCTGCGCGCCTTCTCGCTACTCCAGAGGGACAGGTCCTTTTAGCGGAATATGTGGACCCTATTGCATTTTCAGAGCGTGTTGACAGGACACTAGTACCTGCGGCGCAGGAGCCAAAGTCCGTGCATGAGCCGTTGCCTACGCATGATGTGGATATAGAGATCGTCCAGACCAATACTATCGCTGATGTACTGAAGTATGCAGATGCGGACACTTTGGTGGTCTTTGATCTCAATGATACGCTGATGAGCACTTCCATATCTCTTGGTGGGGACGTGTGGGCGAAGAAGCTGCTGACGACACACACTAGCTCTGGTATGAGTAAGGCTGAAGCCTTGGATCGCCTAGTGCCCTTTTGGCATCAGGTTCTGCTGAAGGCGCCAGTGACTCCTGTAGAGCCGAATACTCCCCTGGTGTTGCGTGAGCTGCAGATGCGTGGATGCAAGATGCTTGGGCTCACGGCGCGTTATGTGGAGATGGCGTACGCGACTATTGATCAGCTACGCAGTATTTACATCGATTTCGGCGACAATCCCATAGCGCGTGATGACTTTGCTGTGCGTGCCGCCTATCCCTCTAAGTTCATCAATGGCGTAGTGTTTGCAGGTCTTCTTAATGACAAAGCCGAGGTCTTGGTGCAGTTTCTCAAGCAAAACCCTGGCGAATTTAGTAAGCTTGTCTTCGTTGACGATAAGAAGAAGAATGTCGACGGTATGATCAACGCTGCGCGGGCCTTGAATAAACCCTATGTCGGGATATGGTATGGTGCTGCAGAAGCCAACGCCCGCGATGTAGACCCCAACATTGCTAAGGTCCAGTCTGTCTTATTTGGAAAGATTATGCCCGATGATGTCGCAGCGCAGTTGATAGACTGACACCGCCTAGGAGTTCATGGAGAAAGGGTTATATAGTAACCTCATACGCGTTACACTAGACCATCGCCGTCGCTTAGGCGCGGCGCTGGCAATGGTTATGGTATCTAATGGCCTACTCATCGCTAATCCCCTCCTGTTCCGGCAGGCTTTGGTCTCTGTCTACGGAGCGACAGATACCCACACCTTTGCCGCAACACGTTTCTTTGCGGACCTAATGGGGCCTTATGCTGGGAATCTGTCCCCGTGGGTGCTGCTACTGATATTTGTGGCTCTGGTGGCAAGCTATTTTAAGTATCGTATGCGCGTCGAGTTCGTGTCGGTGAGTCGTGAAGAGGAGCGCCGAGTGCGCTCCAAGCTTTTTGGAAGGCTGCAGAGCCAGTCGATGGAATTCTACGATCGCCATCCCGTCGGTGATCTCATGAGTAGTCTCACTAATGATATAGCGGCCTACCGCGAAGTTTTGGGACCGGGGATCATGTATCCGCTCTACTTCCTTACTATGGTATCCCCGGCCCTGCTGGCCTTGTATAGCATATCTCCGCCTATGGCGACTTTGTCGCTTTTACCGGTTTTAGTGCTTCCGATTCTGGTGGTTTTTGTGCAAAAGCGGGTCTATAACGCTTCTAAAGGCGTTCAAGAGGTCTTGGGGGAGATGAGTTCCCAGGTCCACGAGCACTACTCGGGTATCCGTATTGTAAAGGGGTATTGTAGTGAAGAGGAAGCCACAACGCTATTTCGCGGCCTTTGCAAGCGTTACTACCACCTGAGTATTTGGCTTGCCTGTTTGCGCGGGATTTTCTATCCCTGTTTGGCTTTGTTTACCAAAGCCATCACGGTGTTGCTTGTCGTCTTTACAGGGTACTGCGCCTACCACGCGTGGTGGCAGCTGAGTTCAGCGGATTTTGTGTCTTTTATGTGGATTCAAGCGCAAATCTTTGGGCCGGTGCTGATGCTTGCGTGGGTCTTGCCTCTCTATCAACGCGGCGCTGCGGCGTATGACCGGCTTGTAGGCCTGTACAGTGAACCTGTCGAGGTTCAAGATGCTCCAGGGGCACTATCGGCGATTCCGTCCCTACCAAGCTTGGAGTTGCGCCAACTCTCGTTCACCTACCCTGAGACCACGGCTCCAGTTCTGCGTAATATATCTTACACAATCCCCTACGGTACCTTTTTAGGGATTACAGGGCCTGTCGGATCGGGAAAGACAACGCTGCTGCGCCTATTGAATAGGGAGTACGCCATTTCCAAGGAGTCGATTTATGTAGCCGGACGCGATATACACGCCTATAGCATCGATGCCCTCCACCAGGTGCTAGGTGTTGTGGAGCAGGCTCCTTTTCTTTTTTCCAAAACCGTCGCAGAGAATGTAGGATTTGGTTCCTCGGCAGCGAGGGAAGATGAGATAGAAGATGTTGCGCGCCTAGCAGATCTCCATGACAGTATCTTGACGTTTCCGCAGCGCTACAAGACGATGGTGGGTGAGCGCGGAGTCAAGCTGTCCGGGGGGCAAAAGCAGAGAGTTGCTATTGCGCGGACCCTGCTCGTTGATAGACCTATACTGCTCCTTGACGATGTTTTCTCCGCTGTAGATAGCGGTACGGAAGAGCGAATTTTTGCGCAGCTGCGTGAGCGCTATCATGGACGCACTCTGCTGCTTGTGACCCACCGCGTTCCGGTGTTGGCAGAGATGGATCAGATCCTATACCTCAGCGAGGGATCGATTGTCGAGTCGGGAACGCCTCAAGAGCTTATGGCTATGGGTGGAAGATATGCCGCTCTTGTGGAGCTTCAGCGCTTTACTGTGGGGGTGGCGAATGAGTGATGCCTCCTACCACAGAGATTATGAACCAGAGAGAGTGGTGGCGACGGGCGTTGACTCGACGCTTATCAGGCGCCTACTGCACTACATGGGGCCCTATAAGGGCATGATTGCAGTGTCGATCGTTCTGCTCCTGTTTGCGAAAACAGTAGAAGTTGTCGTTCCCATATTCATTGGGCGGCTGTCTGAGCGTATTTTGGAGACATCCTGGGATGGTAGTGAGTTAGCGACTCAGACGTTGAAGTCTATTGCCGTGTCTGGATTGTGGATAGTGGCAATGTTGACTCTAGGGTATCTGCTCGATGCCATCAACATTGCTTTGAAGCACTTGGTAGGACAAAAAGCTCTCCTTACCCTGCGGCAGAAGGTCTTCGATACCATACAACGTATGCCGATAGCGTTTTTTGATGGTCAGTCGGTTGGGAGACTAATGAGTCGTAGCATCCATGATGTCGATCAAATAAACGAGCTCTATTCTGAAGGTATCGTTCCACTACTGGGGAACCTTCTGCTTCTGACAGGCATTTTTGTGGGTGTGTGCTATCTCAACTGGAAGGTGACAGTGATAACACTCCTTATCGTTCCGGGCCTGTGGTGGCTTACGCGCCGTTTTCGCTACTATCAGAGGCGCTGCTTTGAGCAGATACGAGCGATCATTTCGGCTCTTAACACATTTGTCCAGGAGCAGCTGTCGGGGATATCGACCATTTGGGGATTTGGCTCTCACGAGCGTGAGCGCAAGCAGTTTGAAGAAATCAATAGCGACCACTATACCGCGAACATCGAGACGATACGCAATTTTGCGACTTTCGCAGCAGGTATTGAATTTTTCCATAGCCTTGTCTTAGTGATGATTTTTGCGGGTTTAGTGCTCGTGGTACCTATGCAAGACGGATTTCAGGCCGGGCAGTTTTTTACCTTTAGCCTCTATGCCCTGATGGTGTTTCGCCCTATCGCGGACCTCGCCGAGCGGTACAACGTCCTTCAGTCTGCTATGGCGTCGGGGCAGCGCGTCTTTGACATTTTGGATCGTGAAAGCGAAGACCACGAGACGGGCTTAGGGCTTGATGGCATCGAGTCTATTAGCTTCGACGCTGTGTGGTTCGCCTATCAGGACGAAAATTGGATCCTCCATGGCTTGAACCTCCAGATTAATAAAGGAGACTCGCTTGCTCTCGTTGGTATGACAGGAGCTGGTAAGACAACAATCATTAGCTTGCTTTTGCGCTTTTACGATGTCCAAAAGGGCGCCATTAGAGTGAATGGACGTGATATTCGCGACTATAAGCTACGGGATCTGCGACGCCAGTTTAGTGTGGTGCTTCAGGATCCCGTTCTATTTTCACGTTCGCTCGCTGACAATATTGCTTTGGGGCAGACTCGTGAGACAGGACTTGCAGAGGATGTCGAAGCCGCCGTGTCCTATGTTGGGATGGATGGCGTCGTTGCCAAATACACCGATGGACTTCAGCATTGCATTCATGGGCGCGGGGCAAGTCTCTCTGCCGGTGAGCGGCAGCTGGTGTCTCTCGCGCGCGCATGTGCTCATGCCGGAAGTGTTTATGTTCTTGACGAAGCCACCTCAAATATTGATTCCGAGAGCGAAAAGAGGATACGCCTGGCGATGCAAAAGATCGTCGGCGATAGAACAAGCATTGTCATCGCCCATCGACTGTCCACAGTGCAGCACGTGAAACGCATCGCCGTTCTACACGAGGGACGCCTAGTGGAGGAAGGAACACACGACGGTTTGCTGGCGCAGAAAGGGATATACGAAAAACTCTACCGCCTCCAGTTTAGCAACGGTCACTAAGCCCCCGGCATTTCTGGTAACACTTGCGAAGTTCTCTGCGCCCACAAACCACTCCGTAGAGAGTGTTAAAAAATAGGACCGCGCAAGGGGTCTGGCCTGATAAAGTGACACTTACTTCGTGACTTCGTTTAGCCCGTTTGGGACTGGCATAATTTCCCTAAAAGTGCCTCTGGCAAACAGGGGTAGAAAATGAGAAGTGTCATTTTGTCAGGCCTGCGCGCAGCCAGCGAAGCTACCCCACTCCGAACTCACCTGGTTAGTATTTTTTAACACTCTCGTAAGGTCGACTCATGGGTCCAGAGGTATTTGTGAACCATGAACCGACCTTACAGGCCTCGAAAGATAATCCCGATATTACCCCACCCTCACGGGTGGGGCTATAATAAGTCGACCCTCCGGGCCTCATGAACACGTACAGTATTTGGAGGGCTCGCGAGTTTTTTTACACTCTCATCTGTTTGGCCCTTCGGGCTTAAAAGCAGCGGATGTGAGGTAAAGTTGACCCGTTGACCTGGTTGGCTGCTTTATCTTCTGGATGACGCGGCTCCACTGGGAACCTCTCCCTTTATTAAGACTTTGTTAGGAAGGGTAGAGATAAAACGAAAGGCTGCTATAATAGCTCCCTAGTGTGGTGCAGTCGCCGCACGGGGTGGGTGCACTCATGAGCGGATTTATTCTCAGATTTGAAGCGGAAGAGCGCGAGCATAGATTCGAGCGGAACGATGTCGTTCTGGGATCGAGTACGGAAGCGCTGATACCTTTAAATATCGCTACCGAAGACCTTGAAAAGGAACATCTTCGCATTTCTCGTGCTGACGACAGCTTCGTCGTGCGTAACGTCGCCAATGACCCTTTTGTCACTCTTAATGGCAAGCCTTTTGGGCGGAAGAAGATACAGACTGGGGATACCCTCGTTCTCGGTGGAACCCTACTCGTTTTCGAGGCAGCAGCGGCATCGTCCTCAGTTGGTCTAGAATGTGTTGAAGAGCGCTTAGAGAAAAAACTCCATTCCTCGCAAGCTGTAGATGACGACATCGACGCCCTCATTCGTGAGGTTGAAAGTTTCGATGAGGCTCCTGTCGAAGTCACTGTGCCACAAGAGTCTGATGAAACAAGCGGCGATGCCGAGGCAGGCCGCAGCTTTCAGGCGGTTCCTCTCCATACACACTTCGAGCTTTGTGAGGAACGTGTAGCGCGTGAAACTATTGAACATCAGGCTGATGTGGATGATGTCAGTGAGGACGCGCGCCCCCTTAGTGAGCGCGTTGCTAAGAAGGTAAAAAATTCTGCCTTTCCTCCGGAAGGACAGCGCGCAATTCGCAATCATTTTGGGACTCCCGAGTCTGTGACCTCAGCGGTATGGCGCCCTTTGGTGGCTTTGCTTATTGTGCTGTTGGCGGTGCTTGCTGCGACGGGTTCAGGGCTTTATTTCACCTTTAGCGAAAAAAGTGACGAGCAGGAGTACATCGCTGCCCAGGGTCTTGCCGATATTGGGATGGCGCTGACACGTGCCCAGCTCTACCAGGTAAAGCCCAACAATCTCAATTGGGCGAGCCCCGAGTTTCTCAAAGAAAATATCAAGCCTCTGATTCCCGACGGATACTCCTCTCTTATAGACGTTGATTCGCAAGGTGTTTTTGCTGACTGCCCCTATATTTTGCGTGTGTACACCAGCGGCGATATGTCGCAGTACCTCCTTGTAGCGCAGCCCGATCCAAGTTTTTGGCAGTGGCTGATAGCGCGTGAAACCATAGTACTTGACTCCCGCACCATGGAGCTGCGTAAGACAGCAGAAATTCGGGCGCTCAATAGACTATTGGCGCATCCCACACCTCTCGAAGGTGCCAACGCCCTGGAGGTCTCACAGCTTGTGGCGCAGGCGGAGCTTTTGAGACCTACGACGTTAGCAACAGAAACTCAGCACCGTGAATTTAGCCCTCCCTTGGATCTTGCTGTTGTGCAGCCTGGCGCAGAATTACGTGTGTATAACATGCCAAGGTACCACCGCTTGACCTCGGATTTGATGAAAGCTGTTACAGCTATTGACGGTGCAGATGATCCCGAGGCGCAGGCGCAGGAACGCGAATTCAAGCAGGATCTGCAACGCCTGTCACAGTTGCCCTATCTTGTGTACTACACCACTTCGACGGATGACCAAGAAACCGCGCAAGCCCGAGAGCTGCTGCACGATTGGTTAGGGGACGACCGGCCTCTTATCGCCTATCTTGAAGTTGAGCAGGATTCCGGTGGCATCGTCACGAGCTACATGCTTGATGAGGCGCCTCCGGTGCAGGAAACTCCTCTGTTGAGCGGCGCGATCCTTCCAGAGAGTCATCCTCTCCTAAAGAAGTTTAAGGTAGCAGCGGCAGAGCGCAGAAATCAGCTTGCCCCCTTGACTGAGCGTATTGTGGGGTTGATAGATCAGCAACAAGTACTCCCTCGTAAGGGTTTCTTTGCGGATATCACCTCGCAAATTGATTTGTTTGAAGAGCTTGAGCTGGATCAGGAAACTGAGATCCGCCAGCTGCTGGTAGAAGGTTATCGGCAGTATGTCCTAGACGATGCTTCGGTGAGTCTTCGGGAGTTCATTGATTACGCACAGCAGGCAGGTCTAGGGACTTTTCTTCCTGATGAGTTCAGTCAGGAAGATTTGACACCGGTGGATGAAGCTGAAGAGGCTATAGATTTGGACGTCTTTGGCAAGCAGCTGCTTGCTATTCAGCAGGCTGAAACCCTGGGAGGGATACTCGATGGCATCGAAGAAACGCATGCTACGGTAGCTAAAGCCAGCGAAGGGACTCAGGTGGCACTTGGTAACCAGCTTCAGCTGGCAACGGTGCGTCAGCTTGATTTTTTGCTGTTCTCTCCGCAGTCACCACTGCAAGATGTCACTTTCGATGTTGAAGGAAGGGGCGTTTTACAGCAGATTTTCCAACAAGCAGGTATTGACGATACCGAGCAGCTCGATTACTACCTCAGCGAGTACGACCTACGCCAGCAGTAGTGGTAGTGAGTGTAGGCATTAGGCTTGGTTGTTAAAAGCGAAGGTGCTCAGGTACGACTACAATGGTGTGACTCAACTCTTAGCGTCTTAGAATCTTTGCGTCTTTGCGTTTCTTTCGCGTTAAATGACAAGCTAATCATCTTCTGAATCCGAAGGTGCCTTAGTGAAAGGGAGTCACCGTGCAAACGTGAATGATTTGTTAGCATGCCTAAGGCTTGTTCGACTTGCATGAAAAGAAACGCAAAGACGCTAAGTCACAGAGGCGCAAAGAAAAAGCGCTACAGTTCGGTAACATAGGTAACACTTTTTGAAAACCCGGATACAGTGAGCCATGACTACTACCTCAGTGAGTATGATTTGCGCCAGGGGTAGTGTGTAGTGAGTGTAGGCATTAGGCTAGGCGGAATCTCGACAGTATTTACCGCCGACCGCGCCGACCACCGCCGCCAGGACGCAGACGGGTCCCATGTTTCTTTGGGTGTGTTTAATATCTAGTTTCTACATGTTCACAGGGTAGCACCGCAAACACCCTCTTCAGGGGCTTCGTCCTTAAAAATGGGTCGAATTTTTCCTTGTAAATTCGAATAGGGAGAGTAGATTTGCCTCCCCCCGTGAACATATCTAAAGCCGCACATCACCCGTCTGCGCTTATCTGCGCATCGTCTGCGTGGTCTGCGTCTAAAAGGAACCCGTATCCTGGATTCATCCTTGCATAGCATCAACGGTCGGCGTCTGTCGGCGGGGGTCGGCGCGGTCGGCGGTAAATACTGTCGTAATCCCCACCAAACCCAATGCCTACACTCACCGTCGATTAGACCGGGCTTTCTTGGTGCTGCACCGAGATACCCAGCTCATCGAGTTGCTTGTCGCCCACCACAGATGGGCTTTCCCCCATAAGGTCGGAGGCCTTCTGTGTTTTTGGGAAGGCGACGACATCGCGGATGTTCTCGGTGTCAGTCAGGATCATGCTGATGCGGTCGAGACCTAATGCGATACCGATATGTGGAGGTGTGCCGTAGCTGAGCGCTTTGACGAAGAAGCCGAACTTCTCCTCGATTTCTGCGTCGCTGAACTGGAGCGTCTCGAAGATCTTCTTCTGCAGTTCGCTGTCGTGGATACGCTGTGACCCTGAAGCTGTTTCGTAGCCATTGAGGACAAGGTCATAGCTTAGCGAACGAATCTTTAGTGGATCGCTTTCGAAGCAATGTAGGTCTTCGTAGTTTGGAGCTGTGAAGGGGTGATGCTCAGAGACGCAGCGCCCTTCGTCGGTGTCCCAAGCAAAGAGAGGGAAGTCGGTGACCCACAGGAACTCGTAGTGGCCTTTTTTGATCAGGTCGCGATCGCGAGCAATTTTACGTCGTAGGTGGTCGAGGCCTTGATTAGCTGCTGCTCTGCTATCGGCTACCATAAAGATAAGATCGCCTTCTTCGACACCCAAGCGCTCAACGAGTTGTCTTTGGCACTCTTCATCGAAAAATTTGACGATATTAGAGGTAAGTTTCCCTTCCTGAAATTTCATCCAGGCTAGGCCTCGGATACCGAGGAGTCCAACGAATGCTGTGTAGTTGTCGATGCCCTTACGCGAGACATCTGCGCCCCCTTTGACGCAAATACCTTTGACGGTGTTGCCGTTCTTGATTTGGTCTTGGAAGACACCAAAAGTCGACTTCTCGGCAATATCATCGAGTGTTGCAAGCTCCATTCCGAAGCGCAGGTCGGGCTTGTCGGTGCCAAAACGCTCCATGCACTCGGCATAAGTCATGCGGCGGAACGGTGTTTGCACTTCTGCGCCAATGCTTTCTTTGAATACCGACTGCATCATTCCTTCCGTTAGCGCATACAGCTCTTCCGGAGTTTGGAAACTCATCTCGAGGTCGATCTGATGGAACTCGGGTTGGCGTTCCGCGCGCAGGTCTTCGTCACGGAAGCAGGGAGCGATCTGGAAGTAGCGGTCCATGCCCCCGACCATCAGCAGCTGTTTAAAAATCTGTGGCGACTGTGGCAGTGCATAGAACTTGCCAGGATAGATGCGCGAGGGGACAAGGTAGTCGCGGGCCCCTTCAGGAGTTGATTTTCCAAGTATTGGCGTTGAAATTTCAAGAAAACCTTGTTTGTCGAGGTAGTTGCGCGTTGCCATCATCGCCTTGTGGCGAACAATGAGCTTTTCCGCGACATCGCCGCGGCGGATATCTAGGTAGCGGTAGCGCAGACGGAGCTCTTCGTTGACGTCGATGGTGTCGTCACAGATGGAAAACGGAGGAGTGTTAGCTTTCGATAGCACTTCCATCTGGTCGATGGCAACTTCGATGTCACCTGTCGCCATTTTCGGGTTTGCCATCCCTTCACGGCGGGGGCGGACCTCTCCGCTGACGGTAACCACCCACTCAGAGCGCAGGGTTTCTGCCAGCGCGTGGTACTCGGGCGTTGTGTCGGGGTCGAAGACAAGTTGCGTGAGCCCAAAGCGGTCGCGAAGGTCAATAAAGATCAAGCCGCCGTGGTCACGATTACGGTGCACCCAGCCTGAAAGGCGTACGCGGGTTCCGATGTCTTCTTTGCGGAGAGCTCCGCAGGTATGGGATCTACGATATTCTTGCATCGCTAAAATACTCTGTTAATTTTGATTCAAAACGTCCGCGAGGGCGTCGAAGCGAACGGGCTGTTTCTTGCCCGATTCCATATCTTTTAGCTCGACAGTCTCTGTGTCGAGTTCGCTGTCTCCCACCACTGCCACATAGCGGGCACGTAGCTGGTTGGCGTGGTTCATGACCTTGCCAAGCTTGCGGCCAGTGAAATCCATCTGCACATTAAGGCCTTCCTGGCGTAGCGCGCCTAAAAGCGTGAAGCAGCGGTGTCGCGCCGCGTCGCCTAGTGGGATAAGAAAAAGCGTAGGCCCCGGCGCGGGAGGTAGCGGCGCTTCCTGCTTGAGCATCGTTTGGATGATACGCTCCATCCCAGTAGCAAAGCCCACGGCAGGCAGGTCGGGACCTCCCAAAGATTTCAGCAGTCCGTCGTAGCGGCCACCTCCACCGATACTACTTTGGGCGCCGAGATCATTGGAGACCACCTCAAAGACAGTCTGGTTGTAGTAGTCCAAACCTCGCACAAGGTTGCTGTCGATGGTATAGGCGATCTTTAAGCTGTCGAGGAGCCTGCAGACTTCTGCAAAATAGTCGCGGCTTTCATCCGTTAAAAAATCTAAAATCGACGGTGCGTCCGCGCAGAGCTCTTTGTCTCTTGGATCTTTGGAATCCAGTATGCGCAAGGGATTCGTCTCCAAGCGCGTCTTGCTGTCGTCAGACAGCTGCTCAAAATGCGGCTGCAAATGTGCCCTTAAGGCATCGCGGAATGCCACCCGAGTGGCGTCATCACCAATGGTGTTGAGCTGCACACTGAGATTTTTTAGCCCCAAGCGCGAGTAGATGGTGTATGCCATGTCGATGATTTCAGCATCCTGCTCCGGGCTGTGGCAGCCTACAGCTTCAGCACCAAATTGGTGGTGCTGGCGATAACGGCCCGCCTGGGGGCGGTCGTAGCGGAACATGGGGCCAATATAGTAGAGCTTATGTACAGGGCCTAACTGCTGTAAGTTGCCGTTGACGAAGGCGCGCATCACAGCTGCAGTGCCTTCTGGGCGGAGTGAAAGCGAGCGGCCACCGCGGTCCTCGAAGGTGTACATCTCCTTGCTGACGATGTCAGAGCTCTCGCCCACAGAGCGCTGAAAGAGCTCCGTACGTTCGATCACAGGAGTGCGAATTTCCAAGTAGCCGTATTGCTGCGCGACAGTGCGCAACAAATCTTCGAGGTACAGCCATATATAGCTGCTACGCCACGGTTCACGCGCATCTTCCGGTATAATGTCGAAGACGCCTGGAGGAAGTTGGTATTTCATAAGCTTATGTGTATCAACGGTGCTCCGATTATACCGTGTTCTTTAGTATCAGTAAAGAAAGGACATTTAGGAGCAAAACGATGTAAACGTCGGATTCAAGATTCGATTTGCATGGAATGAACAAAACAGTCACACTAGCAGTATGTTAGCTCATTTTATCTTGAGTATTTGTGTGGGGGTAATGGTTTTTGGGCAAGCAGTAGCCGCTCAAACTAAAATCGCTGTTGTTGGGGCGGGCTTATCGGGTCTGACTACGGCCTACCGCGTTCAGCAGGCAGGTTTTGATGTCGACGTCTACGAAGCGCGGCCACGTGTCGGTGGGCGTGTTCACTCCGTCAATGTTGACGGTCGCTTTGTTGAGATGGGAGGCCAAAATATCTATGATGGCGGCGAGGGTGAAAACATGTTTCGCCTCATCGCAGAGCTAGGCCTTGAGACTGAAGTAGCCAGTTTACCGATAGATATCTACAGTGACGTCGACAGCAAATTTGTCTCGCTTAAGCAGATGATTGCGGCCCATGACATTGACTCAGGCAGGCTGTGGCCTAGGTTGGAGGAATTTAGCCGAAGCACGCAGAACATGCAGGAGCTTTTGCAGCGGCTGTTCCCTGAAGACGTTCTGCTTCGAGAAACCTTGGGCTTCATGCTCGCCGGTTTCGAGGGAGGCGCTCCACGGGATCTAGATCCTCGTGCCAATTCGGGTGCTTTGTACTATATGCTCACGGGTGGAATCAGCTTTGTTCATCAGACTGATGGTTTCGAAAACCCTGCTATCGAACACGCCTGGGTCCAAGGTGGCAATCAGCGTTTAGCCGAAGCGTTGGCAGCGCGACTGGGTAAGCGCGTTCATCTTGAGCATCAGCTAGAGCGTGTGCACAAGGGGCTGGAGAAGGGCTATCGGCTTGTGTTTGCCAATGGTCAAGTTTCGTCTGCGGAGATCCTTGTTTTGACGGTCCCTACGAGTGTGTTTTCGGATATCCACTTTGAAGAAAACATCATTGCTGCCGACAAGCTCGCAAAGATGGAAAGTATCAAATATGGCACCAATGCCAAAATAGTGGTGCCACTAGATGCTGAACCTAACAATCTTGGTCAGTACACCAATCGCAAGATGGTCTCCTACTTTCCCGGTCAGACGAATCAAATATCTATGTACTATGCCGACAAATACGGCAAATTCACCACAGAGACGGTTGGGGAGACATTCAAGCGAGATTTCCCTGTAGTGCAGCGCGGTTACAAGCTACGTGACAAGCCATTGACGCCTACCTTTGTGAGCGATGTGCCCGGCCAATCTTACTCGGGCCCTGTCGCCTATAGCTGGCCTAATGATCCTTTTGTGAAAGGCTCCTATACCTATGTCGCCGCAGGGCAAAAAGATCTCTTTACTGCCGTCGAGACCTTAGATGGGGAAATGGTGAAAACGCTGTTTGTTCCTCTTCACAACACACTCTTTTTCGCTGGTGAACATACCACGATTGATGAAGAGATCATTGGTACCATGGAAGCTGCTGTAGAGTCCGGTGAGCGCACAGCACGTATGATAATTCGCTATCAGCGCTGAGTAAGATATTGGGGTGGCTACTGGCCGTTCTTAGTGAATTTACGGATAGAATTTAGTGCTACCTTGGTACTACTGAATCAACCCCTTGTTACTTTGCGTTTCGATCGGTATGCAGTGAGCCGTTGTGCATGCGGTTTGTTTAGGGTGCACGAAAAGAAACGCAAAGGCGCAAAGAAAAAAGGCGCCAAAAGGCTTCGTATCCCGAGGGCTCATGGAGCCGTAGCGTGGTACTGAACCAGAGTTTTATAATGGTCCCCAAAAACTGGACCACGTGATTTACTCCCTGCTTCTGAGGCTAGCAAGCACAAGGAAGTGTTGACATGAGCGCTAAATACAAAAGACGTGATCCCACATTTAAGCTAAAGGTGGCTCTAGAAGCTGCAAA